>CACSIN010000001.1:0-334194 GCA_902705835.1 BD1-7 clade bacterium | reverse complement strand
CAGTATCGGTAACCGGCTATCTTTATCGGCCGAAGCCGAACCGGATGACCGATCATCTGGCTGCCGCCGAAGGTTGGCCGAAAGTAGTACAAGGCGCGAATGTAGAAAATATGTACAGTGCGCTGGGGATTGATGGTAAAATGCGCGTCAATTTTTTGCTGCGTCTAGCCACTGATGACGGGTTGATTTTGACGCCCAATTGGGTGGTGATCACCATGCCCCCGGAAAAACACCTCGGTTATGCTTTTCAATGGTTTGCCATGGCGGCCCTGCTGGTTGTGTTGTTTTTATATACCAGTGTGTCGCGCCGGTCGTCTGCGTCGAATACCACGCAGAAACTATCGTAAAATTCGTGCATCGATGATTTAAAAAAAACGTGTACCTACTGATATCGCTCAAGGTACATACAACTGTGTAAGCAATCGTTCAGAAAAGGGTGCTTCGTGACTGATCAAGACGTAAATCCGCAGGTTCGCAAAAAGAACCAGAACATGATCATGCTGATCATTGGCATGCCGATCATATTGATACTGTTATCGTATACGCTTATGCATATGGTCAAAACCGGAAAGCTGGATTTAGTCGGCATGCTCGGTACACAAACGGTTGGTCAACTGATGGATCCGGTGCAACCGATTGCAGATCTATCGCTAACGCGCACTGACGGGCAACCTTTTGTATACGATGATGAAAAGCCGATGTTTTCCCTGTTGGTGCTCGACTCTCCTAGTTGCGGTAAACGCTGCGCCGACAACCTGCATTTGAGCCGTCAGATGCACATTGCGTTGGGTAAATTACAGGGCAAGTTACGCCGATACCACGTGTATCTTGATGGGACACTGTCAACCTCGCAGTTGGAATCACTGAAAAAAGACTACCCGCACCTGCTTAATTTGTATGGCAGCAGCGCAAATGTGGAAAAAGTGATCGCTAATCAATCATTGGAGTTAGACAACCTGGCTTACTTGTTAGTTGATCACCGGGGTTGGGTCATGATGGCCTATCCTGAAACCATTGGTGAGAAGCACATGATGTCTGATCTTAAACACCTATTTAAGTACGCGCAGTGATGCAAAAGAACGATAATCACAGCGGGTTAAGCATGTCTGCGGATACACTATCAGCATCTTTGCGTCACAAGCTGGCGCTGTTTGCCGTTGCTGCGGCCTTTGTTGTTATCGGCTTAGGGGCTTTTACCCGCCTGGTTGATGCGGGTTTAGGCTGTCCGGATTGGCCAACCTGTTATGGCCATATTCTCTGGCCGCACGACGAAGTCTCTACCGAAAAAGCCAACGCTGTTTTTAATGAAACCCCGGTTGAGCATGACAAAACCTGGCCTGAGCAGGTGCACCGCTTATTCGCATCGTTGCTCGGATTAGTGAGCTTAGTTATTTTTGCATTGGGCATTCGTGCCAGCCAAGACAAAAAACTGAATCGGACACTGATCGCGCTCGTTACGGTATTGCTGGCTTCCTTGGTGACCCGCATCGTGCTGGCGGCCAAATGGGATGTTGGCGCTGACCCCATGCATGACTTTTTCGATTTGACCATCGCCGGCATTGTGCTGGTGATCTTTGCGATAATGGCCGTTTTAGGGCTTAAACGTGGACAGTCACTGTCGGCGGTTAAGCTCTCGGCATTTATTGTTGGATTTGTTATTTTGCAAGGCCTGTTTGGTATGTGGACGGTAACCCTAAAAGTTTGGCCACAAGTCGTGACCTTGCATTTGTTGGGTGGTTTTACCGTTGTTTCCTTGTTCTGGTTACTGGCCTTGCGGTTACGTAACAACCCCTGGCGCTATGATGCCGAGACCTTGCAAGGGATTAAACGCTTGCAAGCCGCTGCCGCATTAGGCTTGTTAGTGGTTTTTCTTCAGATTGCTCTCGGTGGCTGGACAACGTCTAACTATGCTGCCGTAGCCTGCCCGGATTTCCCGACGTGCCAGCATCAGATGTGGCCGGATATGGACTTCAAAAAAGGTTTTGATATCTCTCAGGGTATCGGTCCGAACTACTTGGGTGGGCAAATGGAAAATGAAGCCCGTATTGCCATCCATATGAGCCACCGCATTGGCGCTATCATCACAACGGCATTTTTGGTGTTCCTGTTTTTACGTTTGAGTGCGATAAAACAGGCTGAGACTACAGTGATGGGATTTACCCTATTGGGTGTGCTATTCCTGCAAGTGGGCTTAGGGCTGGCCAATATTATTTTCCACTTTCCATTGTCGGTGGCGGTGTTACATAACGCCGGCGGCGCCATACTCCTGTTAACCATGGTGACGCTAAACTACCGCATCGCCACGGCTAAACTCACGCCATAACACCAGCATACCGGGAGATCGAGCATGGCAGAGGCAAGCATGAACGCAGTAGACGACAAAATAGGCTGGCGTGATTATTACGAACTCACCAAGCCTAACGTCGTATTGTTGATGATATTGACGTCCGTTATCGGCATGTTTATGGCATCGCCAGGCATGGTCGCTTGGCAGACATTGGTGCTGGGTAATTTAGGCATTGCGTTGTGTGCCGGTTCGGCGGCCGCGGTCAATCATCTGGTCGACCGCCGTATTGATATTGTCATGGCCCGTACCCGCAAGCGCCCGGTTGCTACCGGTAAGCTGTCGACGATGCAGGCGGTGATTTTTGCTGGCACCATCGGTATTGCAGGCATGGCTATCCTATTGGTGTTCATCAATCCGTTAACGGCATGGTTGACCCTTGGTGGCTTACTCGGCTATGCCGTGGTGTACACCCTGTTTTTGAAGCGCGCAACACCACAGAACATCGTTATTGGCGGGTTGGCCGGTGCCATTCCTCCGTTAATTGGCTGGACTGCGGTAACCAATCAAGTGGATGGCAATGGCTTGTTGCTGGCGCTGATCATTTTTGCTTGGACACCACCGCATTTCTGGGCGCTGGCGATTCACCGTAAAGAAGAATACGCCAAGGTGGATATCCCGATGCTGCCAGTAACTCATGGCGAGCGTTACACCCGCCTGCATATCCTGTTTTATACCATCATCATGATTGCCGTTACCTTGCTGCCCTTTGCAACCAAATTGAGTGGTTGGTTGTATTTGTTAGGCGCATTAGTGCTGGGCGGTGGCTTTTTGTATTGGGCAATCGTGTTGATGATCGATAAAAACCCCAAAGCGCCGATGGCAACGTTCAAATATTCGATTATCTATTTGATGGCCTTGTATCTGATTATGCTGGTTGATCACTGGACGATTCCGAAGATTCCCGCCAACGTGATTATTGGCATACCGATTTAAACCGTTCGGCGTTGTGGCGTTCGATGTAGATGTGGAGTAGATATCATCATGGCAAACTCAGGCGTAAAGAAGACAGTCTTTGCCGTATTAACAGTGATTGTTGTCATTGTTGGTTTGTTGCTCAATAAGGTGTTGAACCCACCATCGCTAACGCCAGAACAATTCCGTGAACGTGGTGTGTTTTTGTATGATCCACCACGTAAACTCAAGAACTTTGAGCTGCGTGACCATACCGGTCAAACCTTCAACAAAGATAACCTGAAAGGCCAATGGTCGTTGGTATTCTTCGGCTTTACCCATTGCCCGGATGTGTGCCCGACAACGATGGCTATGCTCAATAATGCCATGGGCGAAATTAAAGACGACGATATCCGGCAGTCAACGGAAGTTGTGCTGGTCAGCGTTGATCCTGCCCGCGATACCGTTGAACAGCTTGGCAACTATGTGCCCTTCTTCAACCCCGATTTTATCGGTTTAACCGGCGAATTCATTACCATTGCCAAGCTTGCAGCAAATTTGAATGCTGCGTTCCAGAAAGTCCCGGGCGGTGGTGAGCAATACAATGTAGATCATTCTGCTTACATCTTTGTGTTAAACCCTCGCGGTGATTTTCAGGGATTTATGAAGCCACCGTTTGATCCGCAAAGCTTTGCTATCAATTACCTGGCTATTCGCAAGAAATTTGAAAACACGGCATACTGATTCGTTAGAGTTTACTAACGCGTCAGTCAGGGACACATCAACATGTCGGAATTTCTGTGGGGCATCGATCTGGGCGGAACCAAGATCGAATGTGCCGTTATGCATGCCCAGACGGGCGAGTGCCTGATCCGCGAACGCATTGCCACGGAACGTCATCAGGGTTACACCCATATTCTTCGACAGATGGATCTGTTAGTTGCCCACTGCAAAAAAAACGTTGGCCTCACGCCTGAGGCTGTTGGTGTAGCTACACCTGGCACGCTGTCGCCTCAATCGGGGTTAATGAAAAATTGTAATACCACCGAATTAAACGGCCAGCCGTTAGATATAGATCTCGCCGAACATCTACAAGTCCCCGTAACGATGGCCAACGACGCCAATTGTTTTGCTTTAGCTGAGACGCATCTTGGTGCAGTTAAACAACAATATCCAACGGCGAAAGTAGTACTCGGGTTGATTTTGGGTACTGGTGTGGGCTCAGGCATTGTTGTTGATGGCAACGTATTAAACGGCCGACATGGCATTGCCGGTGAATGGGGGCATAACTGCCTTGAGCCGGGGGGCGATGATTGTTATTGCGGCCGTCAGGGGTGCGTTGAAACTGTGATTTCTGGCCCGGCGATTGAGCGATACTACCATCGAAAGACTGGCGAAAACCGGCGTTTAGCGGATATCGTTTTACGAGCGGATGCCGGCGAACAGGCTGCGATACATACCATCAACTATCTGGTTGATCGTTTTGGCGAAGCATTGGCAGCGGTAGTGAATATACTGGATCCGGATGTGATTGTGATTGGCGGCGGCGTGAGCAACGTAACGGCGTTGTATCAACTCGGTGGCAAGGCAATCTTGCGAACCTTGTTTAATCCTCGTTTTGAAACTCCGTTGGTGAAGCCTGTATTGGGTGACAGCGCCGGGGTGTTTGGCGCTGCCATGTTGGTGCGTTAGGCTTGCATACGAACGCTAAGTGCCTGACCCAGCCCCGTTAACAATGATCTGCAGGTTTGCGCGGAACGGTTCGGTACCGCCGTCAGAATATTCGATATCAATTCTTACCCCGGTCGTTGCACTCTCACCCGTTAATGCACCCTTTTGATCCCGATCCGGCACAGGATCCTGATCTTGCGCAGTATTACCAACAAAAACAACAGCATCGTCTGTTGAGGACCAATTAGTGCCCTCTGTTACGTCTTCAAAAGTTCCATTTGTAAATAGTACTCTAGAGCGCAAGAATTCAGGGTTTTGACCGGCATCAATTCGGAATGTAACGGTAACCCGGGCATCAGGATTATTAACGTTACCCTGTGTTGGATCAAAAAACTCGATTCGTTGAACTGTCGGACGAGGCACAACGATAAACTGCCGTGTTCCTGTTGCTAGATCATCACCACAAACACCACTTGCAACTTCGGCTCCTTGGCTAACACCGGTAGCGATGCCCGTTTGGGCGATCGTCGCATTGCCGTTTTCCGTGCTCCAGGTAATATTTTGAGTAACTGGCTCGGCTACATTATCTGCCCATGTAGCTGAGGCATTGAATTGCAGATTTGAGCCGACAGCAACTACCGGCTCTTGATCAGGTTGCTCGTTCTCCGCAGTTACGGTTATCTGTTCAATGGTTGGCTGGCCGTCAACGTTGAGAAAGTTTGTAATCCCTTGTGAGGTTGCTGTAAGGGTGGCTTGCTCAGTGTCTGTAACTGCGAATTCAACACCATTGGTAAGTGGTTCAACGCGTGCATTCGATGACGCCGACCAAGTAACTTCGGTGGTAATGTCTGATTCATCACCGGTTTCGAAAATACCTATCGCTCTCAAGTCTGTGGTCGTTCGGCAAACATCAGGCATTTGATTGCCTTCAACTCTTATTGCCGTTAATACGTCGACCGATACATCAATGGATGCGGTCAGCCCGCCATACAGAGCCTGAAGCGTTGCATCGCCTGTTTTTAACGCGCTTATCTCACCACCGCGTGATACGGAAACCACGGATGTGTCAGAGCTTCTGAACAGCGGTGTTGATGGCAAGTTAATGCCTGATGTTCCGTCCTTGTTGGTACCGCTGACTTGAATTTGACGAGATGTATTTAGCGGGATAACACTGCCGTCAGAGGGATTGTCAATCTGAATGCTGACCAAATTCAAACGACCCACATTGACCGCATTAACGATTTCACGGGTATCGCCTTCGCAAGCTGTGATTAGTAGGGCAACACAAAATGCCATCAATAGCTGCAAGGAATGTTTAACGCGCTCAGCCATGTCCATTACTCCTAAAACTGGTACTGGGTGCCGAGATTGAGTGAATCAATTCTGACATCATCTTTGCTGAACTGACGGCTGAATTCGATAAATAGCCCCCAGTCGCCATAGAGCTCTTTCACACCAAAGCCGACATTCGGGCCTTTGAGTGTGGTTGAACCTGGGTAGCTGTTGTTGTTTTTGACGTTCAGCTCGTTCCACGCGTAGCCAGTCAACAGATACGCACTAAGCCCTTCGGCATCGGGGGATTCCCAGCGTATGTTGACGGTATAGGCGCTATCAAGGCTGACTTCTACACCGACATCTTCAGACGATTTCAGCCCAAATGCGCCGGTGGCCTCAACGCCGATGGATTCCCAAAAATAGGCACCTAAACGCAGGCGACTGCCGATTGGTAGGAAGCTCTCATCACTGATATTCACAAAGTTGAATTGTGCATCCAGACCGATGTAAGGGCTGAAATGAAAGCCGCTGTCCGAAGAATCTTGTGCTGAGGCGTTGCTGCATAACAAAGCAAGGCCGAGTATGAGGCCCCATTTTCTGTTCACGTGAGAAACTCCTGAACTCATTTTCATGGCTAATTATTGTATCGACGTATGTACCGATGCGGTGTGCCGTGATCCTAGGCACAAAAACAAGGTCGTCGATCCAGTATAAGAGTTTGGTGGCGAACTATCCATGTTAAAACGTGCCGCTGGTACGCTGAGATGTAACGTGTTTCGCAATCCGGCTTTTAGTGAGGCGATTTTCGAGTTTATAGCGAAGCCTGAATATACGCGTGCTGCTTAGATCATCTTCTCATACGGCCTGTTTTTATTAACAGAGTTGTGGTGTTATAAATCGGTAAAGGATTTACAGGCGTTTAACGCATTTTTAGGGACGAATTAGGGGCGAATCATGACGAACATACCATCTCCATGGGGGCGATGGCGGCGCCATGCACGATGGCTGGCCGGTATCGTTACTATTGCGGCGACGTTGATAGGCTGTTTGTTTTTCCGCTTTGCTACTTGGCAACCATTGGATTGGCCAACGCAAGTGGATCACCTCTATGGCGAAGTCGTGCAGCTACGTTCAGACTTTGCGGACGGCAAGCATCAGGGAGCCGGCCGGCGCCAGGAAGAGTTTTATCTAGTCTACCGATTCCATCACGACGATGTGCGCGCTGAATCCGGTTTTGTCAGTCGTGTACGTATCACTGAGAAAGCCTACCGCAGTTATCAGGTTGGCGGGCATATCCCACTGGTTGTCAGCCGCTCGAATCCCTCTCTCAACGATACGTTCGACAATTACCAACGCCGTCATTCTTGGGGGAATACTCTGTTAAGTGTTTTGCCATTCAGTCTTGTGGGTGGTTTGCTGTTTTACTTTATGCTGATGTACTTTTCGCTCAAAACCCACGATGACATCATGCATGAGGGGTTTTACACCGAGCACTCGTGGCTGGACGTCGAACAACGCCAAGTGGTGTTTCTGCATCGTGGTACGTTGTATTACTTTGATATCGACCCTAAACAAATCGATAAAGTCAGGCGTGCTTATCAGCGTGGGGTTGATTGCAACAGCCTGCGACTACTGAGTCATTCGTCGTACTTTCGAGATCTGCCGTTGGAAGACATTACTCGCCTCAGTACGTCTGATCGCAGCCGTCAGTTGGATATTGCATACCAGGCAGAGCGACATGCCATTCGGTTTATGAATCAAGCCCACAAAAAACATGCCTTGGAGCAGATTAAACACTATCTGCCGGACTACATGGCTTATGAAGAGACAGACACACCGATTTGGCAAGCTGGGCTGCCGTGTGTATTTGCCATTTTGGTATTGATTACTGTGTCGGCTGTGCTGCAAACGCTGGTGGGTTATGCGGTATGTGGCGGCATTATTGTTGCCATTTTATTACCTCGGTTGCTGATGACCTATTTAACGGGTAATCGGCGTCGTGTATGGGCAAATCAGCAAGCGCAGGGCATTGTTATCTAATTCATGATGCTACCGTCTGCGGATGGTTGACGAAGGATGAAATATAGTCAGATAAATTGCCCGCTTTGTTGCTCTACTGGTGTTGCGCCTGCTGTTTTCTGCTTCCGGCTTTGCCTATAATGGCGAAAACTTCCAATAATGATAATAACGATGGATTTGTGCCGAGCCCCTGTTTATACCCTTTTCCCTTTGAAGCCTGCGTTGTTGCGCGCATGGATCGTTTTGCTGGTGCTGGTTGCCGGTGAAGTTGCTGTTACCTTGTGGCTAACCGGCGGCACTTTTATTTTTACGTTGGATGATCCCTACATCCATTTGGCATTGGCCGAGAATATCTGGCAAGGCCATTATGGCGTTAATTTAAGCGAGGCTTCGGCGCCATCATCGTCGGTTATTTGGCCACTGCTGTTAGCCCCTTTGAGCATGCTGCCGGCGGCCGGTTACGCTGTGTTATTGATGAATGTGGTACTGGCCAGTGGGTGCTTGGTGTTTTTGGCGCGCTTGTTGGGTCAGGTTGAAGCCGAGCGCCAGGCAGGTGCTTTTAGTGAGAAGACCCGTACTGGCATATTGGTATTAGCCGTTTTGCTGGCAAATCTGGTGGGGTTAATCTTCACCGGGATGGAGCATCTGCTGCAGATGCTGCTGGCGTTGATGATTGTTTCCGGCCTGATAGAGCATGTGCAAACACACAAGGTACCACGCTGGATATGGCTGGCGATTGTCTTGCTGCCGTTGGTGCGCTTTGAAAGCATTGTGGTTGCCGGCGCCGCCCTGCTCTATTTGTTGTTCGCTGGTCGTGCGTTGGCCAGTATTGTTACCGGGGTGGTGATTGTTGCCTGTTTGGCGGGTTACTCAGCGTTTTTGCTGAGTCAGGGGCTGAGCTATCTACCGGATTCGGTGTTAGCCAAAGCGGATGTCGCCGCCAGTGGTGTTAGCAAATTGGCGTTCAACCTTTGGCGTAATTTACATTCGTTTAAAGGCCCTGCCCTTTTGATATGCGCCCTGTTATTTTTTCATACGGCTTGGTTTCGATCGGTTTCTGCCAATAAACGTCGACTGATGCTGGCGTTTGGTTTGGCCATTTTGGGGCACCTGTTAGCCGCACGAATGGGGTGGTACTTCCGGTACGAGTTGTATCTGTGGATTTCAACGCTGGCATTATTGTTTTACCTCTATTGTGTGCCCATGCTGCCTGACGTTTCTCGTGGTGAAAAACGATTCACCAAGGGGCTATTGATAACCTGTGCCGTCTTTAGCGGGTTGGAACACACCGCGGCAATCGCCACGACACCGTTGGCAGGCGCCAATATTTATCATCAACAATATCAAATGCAGCGATTCCTCAACGAGATGTGGCAAAAGCCGGTGGCGGTTAATGATCTGGGGCTGACGAGTTTTACCAATGATGAATACGTGCTGGATTTATGGGGGTTAGCCTCCTCCGAGGCGCGGGTGCGGCGTAAGAGTGCTACATCACCGGATTGGATGGCCGAATTGGGTGACAAACATCAGGTCGAGATGGCGATGATTTATCACAATGCGGTCTGGTTCGAGACAGTGCCGCCACAGTGGCAGAAAGTCGGTGAGCTGACGGTGACTGGTATTCCGATTACAGCTTGGTTCCCCGTGTCTATTTTTGCGACATCAGCATCAACACATGCGGATATCTTGCAACGCTGGCAGACCTTTGCCGAAACCCTGCCAGAAGGCACCCGCTTTGATGCAGAAATACCGGCTCAGACTCAACCGCGTTAATGGCGTTTGATAGCGCCGGCTAGGCGCATTGACCGACGATGCAATGCGCTAACTTGCCTTGAATAGGATGGCCGTGTGATGCAGCGACAACGATGGTTTGCAGATTCGAATCGCAGCGTGCTCGTGATGGCAGCGCTGTTGATGGTTTACTCGGCATTGAAAGGCCTGCGGTTTCCGAATCTATGGTCGTACACCCATTATCTGTTTAATTACGACGTTGGTTTCGTGAAACGTGGTTTAATCGGTGAGCTCATTCGCTATTTTGATGTGCCGGTCATGCTGTCGTATGTGTTTTTCTGCGTATTCTCATTTGCTGTCGTTATCGCCATTTTGACACTGCTCATCCATTTGGCGGGTCGCGCATTGCGTGATGGGGATATTTACCGAACATTCTGTGTTTTGGTGTTTGCGACTAGCGTGGCGCTGGTGATGTTGACCCATACCGTCGGTTACTTCGATCATTTGGGATTGTTAGTGACCTTACTGGTTTTAACGGTGAGAGGATGGCGGTTGAAGGCTGCGTTAGCATCGGTGTTGTTTCCGTTAGCGCTGTTAGCCCACGAGGCGGCATTGGTGTTGTATTTTCCCGTGTTGTTTGTGATGTTTTATCGGGATTGGGACGATCACCCGACGTCTGCCAAGGTCGTATTTTTGACGCTGTTCACTTTGGTTTGTGTGGCGCTCACTTATGCGGTTTCGCATGCCGTTTTGCCTTATGAAACGGTCAGTCAGCTTTACTCGACGACCCAGCAGCAACATGGCATTACGTTGCGACAAGATGCGTATGATGTGTTGCACCGTGTGGTGGGTGACAACCTGCTGATCATGCAAGACCATTGGCAAACGGTGAATTATCGTGGCGGGTTGATGGCCAGTGCGCTGGCGGCCTTGCCGACAGCATTTTTTATCTCAGCGCTGACGATGGCGTATATGCATCAGCTTAATCAGTGTCGCATCAGCAAGGTACTCGCGATACTGGCAAGCTACGCGCCGCTGGTGCTGCATATTGCTGCGTGGGATGCCCCGCGCTTTAACAGCCAGGTTATCATGAGTAGCTTTTTGGTGTTTTTAATCGTGGCTTCGTCAAACGCCCCCTCTATACTGCTATCTTCTCGTCACCAATGGCTGGCTACCGCGGTTTTTGTCGGCCTGATGATATTCAACCTAACACTCACACTGGCGTTATTCGACGGTTATCAGATACGGCACTTTCCGTTCCCGGCGCATCAACATTATTTGCAGTCTGTATTGGACGGCGACATGCCGATTCTGCAAATCCCATCACGTTGAGCCTTGCTGACAAAGAGCGCCAGCGAGGCCGATTGAGAGTGAACGAGATGTTAGGAATATAAGAGCGGGTGCTGCACGAGCACCCTCAGGGCCGAAGCGGCGATCTAGTTAACGCTTGGGTTTTGGCGGCAGTGGCACCAGTACAGACACTCTGTCGATAATGTCTTGATACTGTGGCCGACGTTCAAGGCTGCGGGTTTCCATCAATGGAATACTGGCGGTCACAAACATCACTAACATGGCAACAAAGCCGATAATTTGCCACCACCAGCCCTGTGGCCATGCGGCCAAACCAAACAAGGCAAGACTGGCCCAGAAGCTGATTTCACCGAAGTAGTTGGGGTGACGGGACCAGCTCCAAAGCCCTTGATCGATGATTTGCCCGGGTTTGCGGTGGGCAATAAACTGATGCAGTTGGCGGTCTGCGATCAGTTGAATCGTGACTGCTGTGATGCCGATTGCTGTGGCGATGTAGTCGAGTATGCCAGGCTCGGCCTGACTCAACGTTAAACACGCATAGGCAGGCAACAAACCGAGGAAGACTTGCACCGTCGGGAAGAAATGTACGCCAAAAAAATCACTGAAGATAGCAAGTTTGGGGAATCGATCACGCACGATCGGATAGCGCCAATCTTCATGGCTCAAGCCTTCCCAGTGTTTTGCCCAGTTCCACGTTAGGCGAATAGCCCAGTACCAAACCACCAGAGAAATCAGTAAATAGCGGGTTTCATTGCCGTGCCCGGCTACATCCCACCAATACAGTAAAAACAGCGGCGGAATAACACTCCAGTAGGCATCGTAAAAACTCGAGTTTTTGAAGACACGACTGAATATGAAGATGACGACGGTGGCAATGACATCGGCAACAAAGCTATCTAACAGTAAGTTACCGGTGCTTGGGCCGTTATAAAGCCAGAGGGCTGCTGCACTGCAACAGGCAATGTAAGCAATGATGATCCAAACCATCGAAACGGTTTTTGACGGCCGGGCCGCATGGATATCTGTCGACATAATGAATCCGTTTTGGGTTTTTATTATTGTGCGAGCGTAGAGCCCGATCTCAACACAAGGTGTTATACGATCAGGTTAACAGAATGGATGGGAGGAGAGTGTCAGACAAACGTGTGAGGTACGACCCTGCAATCGACGAACGGATGGCCGGCAGTCTGTGCCGGCCGGAGCATTTTAACGCCAGCGGGTTGTGTTATTGAGCACATCCTCGATGTTCAATGCCGGTTCTGTGGTTGTTTCATCGTCAGATTCATGGCCTAGCTGACGTGATTGCAGTGCTGGTTTGCAGATCAGCGTGTTTGCGCGGGTCGGAAAGTTAGTCATAAATGACTGATGGGTATGGCCTGGAAGTAATCTGTCGACGACAAACTCTACGCGCTGAATCACATCCTGATAGCGATTGCTGATGCGATAAGTCACGTTGTAGTCTTGGCAGGGCTGGCTTATCGGGCGATCCGCGAATGCCAGCTCACGATCAACGTTGTAGTGTATCTTCATCATAAATTCTTCGAATAGCATCGCAGTATCTTCATACTTGGTGCTATAGGCGTAAGTATCACTGGCACCGTCGGTTTCAAAGTGGCTGCCAACTTCTGCTGCTGTGAGTGCGGCAATCGTTGATGATGCTTTTTCACCTTGAAACAGAACTTGACCGATTTGGCGCATTGTCGTGCTGGNGAGAGGTAAGCTACGATCTAGGTCACTGGACGTATCCTGATCATCCTTAATCAAGTTAAATGGGCGAACATCAGCGTCAACGCGGCCGGCAATCAGCGTCAGTGGATATTGATCTGCAGCGTGTGCAAGCTCATGAAACAGTAATGCAGACAACGCATATAAAGTCTGTGACTGGCCTCTTATGGCCGCTGTTGAATCCCCAAAGGCAAAATCATTATTTTTGGTATAGGTTGCAAGATTAGCAAAGCCCACCTGACTGGCAAATCCGGCCCGGTAGTCTTGTTCGTTTGAGATGGTGTTGCGTTGTGCTGCAGTTAACCATAAGTACTGCGGATCAAGATAAATCGCACCGGTTGCCGGTAAGAAAAACGCCGGACGAATATGGCTGTGAATAACAATCGCGGTCGTGCTGCCAAAGAGTCGATACATGTCTTCAGGCATTCGATCTAATAGCTGTGAGAAATTGTCGGCCATCCAATCATGCGAAACGATCAGGCGATCCATAATCTGTTGTTTGGTTGGCAGGGTCGCGGGGGCACCAATGAATGACAGTGTGCTGAGTGGGCAGACCTCTTCAAATGTCTCGATGATAACGCAATTGGCCAATGTTTGACTGAGGGGGGATACCGTGCCGTCCGCATTGCGAAAGTCAGAACGATTGACGTTGTCAAACAACTGAGGTTCAGGGTTGTTACCTGAACTGAGATAGGAATTGCCGGAAAAATCAGAGTCACCGCTACAAGCGGCAAGAAGAATCAGTGCCGCAACGGATACTGTGCGTTGCAGTTGGCGTATGGTAGTGCTGGCATGGGCGTGTGCAGCAGAGCTTAGTTTCATCGATAACTCCCCTTTTTGTTCTGCGCTTAATCGATAGTGAGCCAGTGATGCTATCACAGAATTTGCACAGAAGAACGGTGCCGAGTTTCTTTGAAACGGCCTTTGATTGGAAGGCCGTGAATTAGCCGCGCAGTTTTTGTAATAGATTGGCAAGCAGCCAGAAAATCGACGCCGTTAGAACAATCGATGGGCCAGCACTGGTGTCGGCATAAAACGATAGTGATAAGCCGATGAGAACCGCCAGCATCCCAATAAAGGGCGCTAGGATAACCATCGTCAGCGGTGTTGGGGCAAGCGTTCTAGAGCAAGCCGCAGGAATCAGTAGCAATGCCGATACCAGCAATACGCCAACCAGCTGCACGGCGATGGCAACCAATGAAACCAGCATTAAAAACGTGAGCATCTTTAAGCGCTCTGTTGGCACGCCCTCGGTGGCGGCGAGTTCTTCGTCGATCGACAGGGTTACCAGTGGACGCCATAACCCGGCTATCAGAGCAATGATGGTGAGGGCAATAACGCCAGTAACAATGACATCAGACCAAGCCACGGCGAGGATGTCGCCAAACAATACAGCTTCGATATTGATGTTGGTACCTGTCAGCGGCAGCACCAGCATGCCGGCGGCTAGGCTCGTTTGCGCAATAATCGCAAGCAAGGTATCGGAGCTGATTTTTAAGCGGCGCTCGAACCGAGCCATCACTAACGCCACCACAGACCCGAACCCTAGCAGCCCAATCAGCGGGTCAACCTTGGCGAGCAGCGCTAGGCTGATGCCCAAAATGGCACTGTGCGCCAGCGTATCGCCGAAAAATGCAAGGCGACGCCAAACCACAAAACACCCGAGCACACCGCCTGCGGCAGCAATCGACAAGCCAGCCAAAATACTCGGTAGCAATAGCTCAATGATCATGGCTGCAATTCCCATTGTGCTGGCCATCGATGATATTGCCGGTAAGGTCGTGATGGTGATCGTGGTGATGAGTATACGTGGTGACTTGTGGCTGGCCACTATCACCGAAGAGTTGCAAAAAGGCTTTGTCGTTGGCGATATGGTCCGGGTGGCCGCTGCAGCAAACGTGTTTGTTCAGGCAAATCACGTTGTTTGTTTGCGCCATCACCCAATGCAGGTCGTGAGAGACCATGAGTACGGCACAGTTATATTGCTTTCGAGCCGCATCGATTAACGCGTAGAGGCGCTGTTGGCCGCCGAGGTCGACGCCTTGTGCGGGTTCATCCAATACCAGTACGTCTGGTTGGCGCAGTAAGGCGCGTGCAAGTAATACCCGTTGGCGTTCGCCGCCAGATAAATCGTGCATGCTGGCATCGTGTAAGTGGTGGATGTGCAACTGTTCCAGTACCGCTTGATATTGTGCGTCACTGACACCTGCCAGCGACAAAAAACTGTGCACAGGTAAGGGCATTTGTTCGTTTAATTGCAGTTTTTGCGGCACGTAACCGAACGTCAATTTATGCGCATAGGTTAGTTTGCCACTGGCCGGCTTATTGAGACCAATCAGTATGCGCAGCAATGAGGTTTTCCCCGCGCCATTGGGACCGATAATGGTGACGATTTGCTGGCGGCCCAATTCCATGGAGACACGATCAAGAATCACCTGCTGACCTTTTTTCAGGCTCAGTTCGTGCGCGGTTATCAGTGCTTGGCTCATGTGATCGGTCAGGTCTCTGGCAGGGCTGCTGCGTCGGTTTCAAAGCGCCGCTCGGCGAAGGGCTGTGGTATACTAGCGGCTTTTGTCAGTCGGTCAAGCTGCCTTTAGTTACAGGTAAATGCTGACGGTGTTTCAGGTAATTTTGTTCATGATACAACGCCTTAGGGTTTTCTTCATCTCTGCACTGGTTGTGCTGGTGCCAGCTTATTCTCAGGCGCAGCCGGTAAATACGAATACACAGGTGTTGGTATCCATAAAGCCGCTGGCTTTGATCTATGCGGCGTTAACCGCACCGCAAGTACCGCCAGCGAATATATTGGTGCCGGCAGATGCCAATCTGCATGATTTTTCATTGTCTATCCGGCAGCTGGATACCGTCAGCAAGGCGGGTCTGATCTTTTGGTTAGGGCCAAAAACTGAGCCTTATCTGGCTGATCTGGCTCAGCGTTTTAAGCAGAGCGATCAACAGTGGGTATTGCTGCAAGATCAGATGCATGGCTGGTTGGAACCGGATGTGGCGGCTGACATAGCAACCACAATGGCACAGGCTTTAGTACAACGTTACCCTGCGCATAAATCGCAGATCGAACAGCGTTTGGCGGATTTTCAGCGTTCGATACACACGCTTGAGACGACATGGCAGCGTCGTTTTACTTCGTTATCAGACACACCTTTTTTGCTAGGCCACAGTGCGTTTGAACACCTCACCCACGAACTGGGCTTAACCGGCGCCGTCGAATATCAGGGCAGCCATTCTCATGGTCATGCACCGACCGGCATGCAGGCGATGTTATCCGCGCAAAAGCGTATTGCCGCCGGTGAAATTCGTTGTGCGGTGGAGGAGCCAGATGTTGATTTTTCGCGCCTGCAACAACGGTTTAGCCAATTACGCATTGTTCGTTTGTCACCGATGGCGGCGGACACTCAGATAACTGCCGGTGGCTATGTTGATTACCTCGATTCTGCCCTTACCGGGCTGTATCAATGTTTGACGGGTCACTCTGCGGCTAACAAATCGACAGTGGAGCAGTAACCGTGGCGATATTTCCTGATCTTGAAGCCGATGCGATATACCTGTCGCAAACCAATCCGGATGAGCCCCTGTCGGCCTTCTCTGCCTATGCGTTTCATCTTGACGGCCATGAATGGCCGACAGTGACGCACTATTTTCAAGCCATGAAGTTTGACGATGAGGCATTGCAAGCTCGTATACGCCAGGCGCCGTCGGCCAAAAAAGCGCGCGGCATCGGGCGTTCACGATTACGCAAACCGCGTGCAGATTGGTCCAGTGTTCGTACGACGGTAATGACACGAGCAATTTATACCCGTTGCCGCACACATGACGATGTTGCGACTGCGTTATTGGATACTGGCGAACGTCAATTGATGGAAAGCAACGCCTACGACTATTTTTGGGGCTGTGGCCGCGACCGTCGTGGTCAAAACGAATTTGGTAAAGCGCTGATGAATGTTCGTGCGAAACTGCGCGCGGAACAAACATCGGATTAACCGAGCTATCGGGTAGCGCAACCCTATCTATTGTGTGAAGTGAGTATCTAACATGGCCAAATCATCTCGACTTGTTTTTTCCACCGATTCAGGCCGCATGTGCCCGACATGTGGGCAGCCTGTGCATCAGGGGCCATGCCCTGCATCGAATGCCATTGTGGGTGATGGCAAGGTTCGTATCCAACGTGAAACCAAGGGCCGTAAAGGTGCTGGTGTGACGCTAATCACCGGGATTCCGTTGCCGGCCACCGAGCTTAAAACGTTGCACAAAACGCTGAAAAAGAAATGTGGCGTTGGTGGCGCTGTGAAAGATGGCGTACTTGAACTTCAAGGTGATCAGCGTGACGCCGTATTGGCTGCCTTGCAGGGTAAAGGGTGGGACGTCAAGATTGCCGGCGGCTAGGTCATAAGATATCGCGTCGATTCAAGGCGTTGATTGTTATTGTTGATTAAGAGATCGTGCATGTGCTCTCCGATGAAGGCTGTCTTGGCTGCCCGGCTTGTTGGGCGGTGGAAGGCATTTTCCATAGATGTTGAATGAGTTCTCGATTCATGCTTTTTGCACGTTCAACTAAACGTTGTTCGCTATTGTTTTGGGCGTCGCCTTGAATGGCATGCACAAAACTTGCTGCTAGCGTGTGGCTGATAATGTAGCAGGCAGAGTCGCCGTAAAGTATGCTGGGTGGAAACCATCGGTTCCAACGGTTTTCGTTAGGTATATTCAACCCCCAGACAGGGCGATCAGCGATGGAGAATAGCCCTATTGGCCGATAGCGTTCGTCGATATCCGTGGCAAGCGCTGGCCAAAGATGTTGGGATAGAAAACGCTCGACGTTGTCGTAGTGAATTGAGCAATTCAGATAAACTACGCAGCTTTCTGAATTGGATAGGATGGCTTTTTCTGGAAATACCTTCCACAATAAAACCGGAAATCCCTGATTTTCTTTGAGTGCTTTTTGGTTTAGCGCGCGCATTTTTTGAAACAGCGTGACCCCGCCGTTTTGGTTGACAACAAATTGCAGACGGGCTTTTGCTGAGAACCATTCGCCGTACTCTTCGCCGATTCGTGTGTTTGCATAGTAGTCCTCAGGTGGTGATCGAGGATCACCGTTGAGATCTGCCTGAACGAACGGTTTACCGCGTAATCCGCTGCTTTCCGGATAGGGCTGGCTGTTAAAGGCACTCCGAAGATCCGCGGCTTTATGGGCCCAATCGATATGATTATATTGGTCGTTGGGCGTGTAAGTCAGATGAAGATGATCCAAATTCCACGCCTTGTAAAAGGTATCTCTGAAGTAGCGCATAAGATTGTTATGCAGCTGCCTCGATTGAAGATCGTCATTCGCTTTTTCTGGCAAGCTAGGAGCCGAAGCCGTTGCTCCCTCGGGTATTTCTGATGGCGTTGAAGTTTGCGTGCTGAATTTCAACAGTCGTGCTTTCTGCGCCATTGAAAACCATATAAATTCGGGGATATTGTCGGGGTTCATAGGCGTCTTCCTAGTGAGCGCTTATCGGCGTATTTGTCTGCTTTTTGAGGTAAGAATCGGTGAGCTGCCAAGTTGTTTTACGGGTGGGAAGGTCGTCGAGTTGCAGAAAATCACGGCACTAGCATTTGTAGATGGAGTCGCGAACAAACACCAACAATTGGTCGTACAGTGTTTTGTTGATGGAGGTTAATGTGCGTGTTGCCTGCATGCAGCCGCAGCTTCATACTGCTCATTCCTTTGCGGCTAGTGATATGGACTCTGGCTTACGGAGATTTATCAATAGGCTTACGTGCACGGAGCGGCTGAATACCACCGTCGGTCGTCTATGTGTGACTTCTGTGAGGTTATTCGGGTGGCGTACGTGATCTTATTAACGCATGAGTCGTCGATAGCGCTGCACAAACGCGCTCGGGGCCTTGCGACATTCTGGATCAGTATTGATTGGTGATACCACGGCGGGAGCTAGGGGGGCGGTTGGTGAGATGCAACCGCCCTACTCTTAAATTTCGGTTGAATGCTGACTCAGATTTATACGTGTTTAGTTGGCTTGGGGCGTTGCTGAATCCGGCAGTGGCGGTACCCCGTCTTCCAGATAGTTATGCAGGATGCGGCGGAATTGCTCAGGGTCTTTAAAATAGTGCAACTCGTGATGCAGATTTTCTTTCGCCCGCGCCCGTGCCAGCGTGCGTGATAACCAGAATCGCATGGCACAGGTTTTAACAATAATGGGCCAGTGATGTCGGTCGCTCTCAGTTAACGGATGCGCGTTGGTATAGGCTTGGATCAGCGCATTAAAACAATCGGCATCAAGGTGTTCATCTCGCATGCACCAGTCGTTGACTGTCACGGCGAGGTCATAGATACAGTGGCCTTGCCCAGCATTAAAAAAGTCGATAATACCGCCGAGTTGCTCCCCTTCAAACAGCGCATTATCACGGAACAGATCGCCGTGGATGATACTCTTGGTGAGATCCGGGTCGTCAACAACGGCAAGGTAGCTGTTGAGTACTTCAAGGCACAGACTTTGATCGGTATCGGATAACATCGGCGAAGCATCAACAACCGTTTGGCGCAGCCAGTTAGCATCTCGAATGCCTCCATGTTCGTACTCCATATCCATGCTCACCGCATGAATACGCGCCAGCATGTCGCCGATCACGGCGCATTGCTGCGCTGACGGTGTCATCATATGTTCGCCATGCAAACGCGGGCATAAAACGGCGGGTTTGCCCTGAATATGCTGGATGGCGGCGCCGTCATAGTCACGAATGGGGGCAGATACCGGTATCTGTTTGCGATCTAGCAGCTCCAGCAATGCCAGATGAAAGGGTAAATCGTTTTCGGGCAATTCTTCGAAAATGGTCAAGAAATATTCGCCCTGACGATTATGGCCAACTTCCTGTGCGAGATGATTGGAGCTGGTGGTGATGACGTAGTTGCTGTTTTCCATTCCGGCACTGACGCCACTGAAATCCACCACGTCACCAATGCCATAACGGCTGATGAACTGTTCGATTTCGTCGCGTTCCAGAGTTGTGTAAACCGCCATAAAATTCGCCCTTAATTTTTCGATAAAGAAAGTGTAGCAATGGTAGACTTACCGCTTTAGTTAACCACAATAAGCAACGATTTAATATCGATCTGCTCGCGGGTTGGTGACGACGTTTGATCAGTCACCTGCCGAGTCGCTATGCTGTCCATTGCACTGCAACAAACCAATAGAGAAAACAATGTCTGAGGCTACCGCTCCCCTGATTCTGGTTGATGGATCATCTTATCTCTACCGTGCTTATCATGCGCTACCGCCATTGACGAATTCCAAGGGCATGCCCACTGGTGCTGTCAAAGGCGTAATTAATATGATTCGCAGTCTGGTAAAAAGTTATCCAGACAGCTGTATTGCGGTCATTTTTGATGCCAAAGGCAAAACATTTCGTGATGACATCTATCCCGAATATAAGGCGCAGCGCCCGCCAATGCCGGATGACATGCGTCCACAAGTCGAGCCGATCCATCAAATCATACGTGCGATGGGATTACCTCTGATTGTTGTTGAGGGCGTCGAAGCCGACGATGTGATTGGCACCTATGCAGCGCAGGCTACGGCCAAAGCGATTCCTGTGGTTGTGTCGACCGGCGACAAAGATATGGCGCAATTGGTCAATGAACACGTGTCCCTAGTAAACACCATGACCAATACGGCTATGGATGTCCCTGGCGTTGTGGATAAATTTGGTGTCGGACCGGAGCTAATTATCGATTTTCTCGCGCTGATGGGCGACAAAGTGGATAACATTCCCGGCGTTGCCGGTGTGGGCGAAAAAACCGCGCTGGCCTTGTTGCAGGGGCTAGGAAGCCTTGATGATATTTATGCCAACCTGGAAGCCGTGCGTGAACTTGGATTTCGCGGTGCCAAGAAAATGCCAGAAAAACTCGATGCAGAAAAAGCCAACGCTTACCTCTCTTATGAGCTGGCAACGATCAAGTGTGATGTGGAGCTTGAGGCATCGGTTGAGCAGCTGCAGCATGCGGCTGTCGACAACGNCGCATTATTGACGTTGTTTAAAGACATGGAATTTAAAACCTGGGTCAATGATCTCAGTCATGGCAGCAATGGCGATGCGGCAGCAAAGAGCGGTGCTGCGCAAAAGGGCGAGCAAGCAGAGGCGTCGTCAGACAATATTGACGCTGCCCCCATCGATGTTGCCTATGACACCGTGCTGACCGAAGCCGATTTCACGGCTTGGTTGGAGACACTTAAGAACGCCGAAGTATTTGCCTTTGATACTGAAACCACCAGCCTGAATTACATGAATGCTGAAATTGTCGGTGTTTCCTTCAGTGTGGAAGCCGGTAAAGCCGCCTATGTCCCGGTTGCTCATGATTATTTGGGTGCTCCTGAACAACTGGATCGAGATTTTGTTTTGCAAGCGCTGAAGCCGCTGTTGGAAGACCCGAATGCCCGCAAGATCGGACAAAATCTCAAATACGATGCCCACGTTCTGCTCAATTACGGGATTCAGTTGCAAGGTGTTGCTTACGACACCATGTTGGAATCCTATGTTTGGAATTCCACGGCCGGCCGTCATGATATGGATTCACTGGCCAGTCGTTATCTCGGGCTTGAAACCATCCATTTTGAGGATATCGCTGGCAAAGGGAAGAAGCAACTCACCTTCAACCAGATTGAGCTAGAAAAAGCTGCCCCTTATGCCGCAGAAGATGCGGATATTACCTTGCGCTTGCATCAACAGCTCTGGCCCGAGTTACAGGCATCTGACGGACAGAAGTCGATTTTTGAAGATATTGAAATGCCATTAATGCCGGTGATCACGCGCATAGAACACACCGGCTGTTTGCTCGATAGTGATTTACTGCACGAACAAAGTGCGATGCTAGAGCAAGTATGTCAGTCGTTAGAGCAGCAAGCCCATGACTTAGCCGGTGAAACCTTTAATTTAGGGTCGCCCAAACAATTACAGGCCATTTTGTTTGAAAAACAGGGGTTGCCTGTGATCAAAAAGACACCCAAAGGTCAGCCCTCAACAGCGGAGCCGGTTTTGCAGGAGTTGGCACTGGAATATGAGCTGCCAAGCGTCATCATGCAATATCGCAGTATGAGCAAATTGAAATCCACCTATACGGATGCCTTGCCAGCACAGGTAAATCCGCGCACCGGGCGGGTACATACGTCGTATCATCAAGCGGTTACTGCCACTGGGCGTTTATCGTCATCCGATCCAAATTTGCAGAATATTCCTATTCGGACCGATGAAGGTCGAAAAGTGCGCCGCGCTTTCATTGCCCCTGAAGGCAAAAAGGTACTGGCGGCGGATTATTCGCAGATTGAGCTGCGTATCATGGCGCATTTATCCGGTGATGAGGGATTATTGGATGCCTTCCGCCACGGTAAGGATGTTCATAAAGCAACTGCTGCCGAAGTATTTGATGTGGCACTGGATGATGTTAGTGCTGATCAACGACGCAGTGCCAAAGCCATTAACTTTGGTTTGATTTATGGCATGTCAGCATTTGGCTTGGCCAAGCAACTGAAAATCGCCCGAGCTGAAGCTCAGGCCTATGTAAATGCATACTTTGAGCGTTACCCCGGTGTTAAGCGCTACATGGATACCATTCGCTCTGAAGCCGGTGAAACAGGGTATGTAGAAACTCTATTTGGTCGACGGTTGTACTTGCCTGAGATTAAGTCTCGCAACGGCATGCAACGGCAAGCGGCAGAGCGCACCGCGATCAACGCACCGATGCAGGGAACTGCCGCCGATATAATTAAGCGTGCGATGATCGCCGTTGATGATTATCTGCAAACAGCGGCAGAAGATGTTCGCATGATCATGCAAGTGCACGATGAATTGGTGTTTGAGGTTGCCGAGGCTGATGTTGATGCTTTTTCAGCGCGCCTACGCGATTTGATGGAATCCGCAGCCGACCTTGATGTGCCTTTGATCGTGGATGTTGGTGTTGGTAACAACTGGGATGAAGCTCACTGATCGTCAGTGGGCTTTTTGTCATTCTGATCAACTTGCTGTTTGATGAGTCGCGTCAGGGTTTCCGTGGCGCTCTTCAGTTGTTTGAGCTCGTCTGGATTCAAACCATCTAACAGCGATGCCTCCAATCCACTATAGAATTGCATGCCTTGCTCAAGCGCTTTCAGCGCCTGCTCAGTGAGGCTAACGCGGCGTGCACGTTTGTCTGCCGGATCGGCCGTCATGGTTACCCACCCGTCACTGGCGGCTTTCTTAACCAGTCGACTCNCTTCTTGCTTCGAACAGCGCAATCGCAACCCGAGCTCTTGCTGCGTATTACCTTCCGGGTCGATGTGACTCAATAACTCAAAGGGCAGGTTGTCGGCATTTGCGTAATTAGCATCTAGCTGAATCCGAATCCAACGCTTTAATAGGCGGGCATTGGCGAGGGTCTGGTAGATCAGGTTGGCATTTGTCATGGTGTCGGTACTCAGATAGTCCATTCTATGGACTAAATAGTTGTTCTGTGTCAGTATCGTCTCGACTAGGTACTAATTTGTAAAGCGGAGTTTTTCATGTTTAACATGCCTTGGATTGATTTGATCAAACCCCACGTCGAAGAAATGGGTGACGGCGTGCTTTTGCTTTCACAAACACCGGAAGATTTGCACAAGAACCATAATGGCGATATGCACGCCGCAGTAATCTTCTCGATGCTTGAAATGGCGGGGATGGGAGTTATCACGCTGCATTTAGGGGACGATGCCAAGAATGCATTTGTGGTGCTGAAAGATTTACATGTTCACTACGATGCTCGAGCACAGGGAAAAATCACTTTTAAATCAGAACTGAGCGATGAGCAAAAAACTCGTTTGAAAGCCGCAGCACAGGCGGGAGAGGCTATCGAAGAATTGATCACGGCTACGGCTTTTGATGAGCAGGGTGTGCAGGTTGCGCATGCAACGGTCAACGGTGTTGTTAAGCCAAAGCGTAAGGGTTAGAAATAACTCCGACGATTTTTGAATTGTTAGTGAACTTTCTGCCACAGCACTGTTCCTATTACCTGATAGTGGCAAATGAAGAAGCTGGTTTCCCCTGATCACTTCTTCACGTGTTGAGGATTCAACACGATAATTCACCGATAACCGTCCCCTGACAGTTATCGGTTTTTTTTGCCTGTCAGAATCTCACATAGCCTATTTCTCACGCGCTCAAACACCTTGCCGAGCGCGCGTTGTGCTTTTTATATCCCCCAACTTTGCGTCGTCTATCGAGGTGGATTGCCGTCGATTACGAGGCCGCGTCGTCGAGTCCATACCAGCTGTCGAGTACTTGGTTTAATTGGTCGAGTCCTTGTTTTTTCAACGATGAAAACATTTGCACGGTCGCGTCAGGGTTAACTTCAGCGACACTCTTTTGCACGCTGAACATTTGGGAGCGACCTGGGTTGGGCTTCAATTTATCAGCTTTGGTCAACAAAATGTGTAATGGCAGTTTGCTGGCATGTGCCCATTCGAGAATCATCAGATCAAAATCTTGCATGGGGTGACGAATGTCCATTAACAGTATCAGCCCTCGCAAACATTCACGTTCCTGCAGGTAATTATTCAGGTGTTTTTGCCATTTCAGTTTCATGGCTTCGGGGACTTTCGCGTATCCATAGCCCGGTAGGTCAACTAATCGCCGCTCGTCGTCTAGAGCGAACAGGTTAATCAGTTGGGTGCGGCCAGGGGTTTTACTGGTGCGGGCAAGTTTCTTATTATCGGTGAGTGTATTTATTGCGGACGATTTACCGGCATTGGAACGCCCGGCAAAAGCTACCTCGAAGCCGATATCAGGTGGGCATTGGGCCACTGTTTCGGCACTAATAAGGTAGCTGGCTTTACGGTATAACGTTGACATGGGCACAAAATCCGGGAATTCGATTTTCCCTTATGGGTGAGTTTCTATATAATAGCGCGCCAATTATAAACAGAAGCTGCGCAAGACAGCTATTCTGGTTCTCGGGTGTGTATACATCTTTTGATCCAGTTCTGAGCTCTCATGGGAGATTACGATGAAAAAACTGCTGATGGTATTGTCCGTTGCTGCAGCTTCACTGTCTGCACAAGCTGAAACCCGCGACATTCAGGATATTTACAACAGAACCTGTATTGCCTGCCACGCCTCCGGTGCGGCTGGTGCACCAAAAACAGCGGATGCTGTTGCGTGGAAGCCCCGTTTAGAAAAAGGCATGGATACCTTGGTTAAGAACGCCAAAAACGGTATCGGTGCAATGCCTCCAAAAGGCCTGTGCATGGATTGTACGGATGCAGAATTCAAAGGCTTGATCGAGTACATGTCGAAAGCCAAGTAAGCAACGAGCCAAGAATAAGAGAGCAAGAACAGCATGAAGAAGTTGATTGTAAGTGTGTTAATGATGGCTGCCGCAGGTACTGCGTTTGCAGCAGAGGATGCAGCAAAGGGTAAAGCATTGTCGGCCCAGTGTTCTGCATGTCATGGCGCTGACGGTAACAGCCCAGCACCAAACTTTCCGAAGATTGCCGGCCAGAACAGCAAGTACATCGAAAAGCAGCTGCTTGATATGAAACTGCCTGCTGACAAAGGCGGTCGTGTTGTTCCTGAGATGTCGGGTATTGTTGCTGGTTTGAGCACACAAGATATTCAGGATTTAGCGGCATACTATGCCGATCAAACGATGTCTGGCGGCGCGGCTGATCCTGATTTAGTGGCTTTGGGTGAGCGTATCTACCGTGGTGGTTTGCCGGCTAAACAAGTTGCTGCATGCTCTGGTTGTCACAGCCCTGCAGGTAAAGGTAATTTAGGTGCAGGTTATCCGTCACTGGCGGGTCAATTCCCTGAATACATCGAGAAACAGCTGAAAGCATTCCGTTTGGGTGCTGATGAAGAAAAAGCAACCGGCGCACGTGTTAATGATGGTGATATTCGCATCATGCGCGATGTTGCTTCACGTATGAGTGATCTTGAAATTCGTGCAGTTGCGAGCTTCTTGTCCGGGTTGCGTTGATCTAACGTGATTGGAAAAAGCGGCTTAGTGCCGCTTTTTTTGTGAGCGGAGCATTATAAATTACCTCCTCTGTCGGATTTTTGCGCAAGCACTGGTTTATTCTCTGTTGCTTGTGGTAGTCTAACTCGATCTCTGTTCGGCAGGATCATCTGCCCGCTCGGCGAAAAGGGCATAGCAAAAACCCTTGGCCGGCGAACATCTAACAATAAAAAGATTTACGGGGTCTCCGATGAAAAAGCTGCTATCGGCGCTTGCCTTAACGGCCACGACTGTATTTTCTGGCGCTGCGAATGCTGCGTTACCTGAAAAGGCTGGCTACGTTGGCATCAGTTATGGTGTATCCAGCATGAATGTAGGTGCGGTTTATCGTGTTGAAGAGTTTCAAGGCGGTTCGACGGCCACCTTCAAAAACCGCAACCCGAAGCCTTCCGGCACATTAATTAATGGCGGATTCCGTATGCATAAAAACTGGTCGATTGAAGGCCAGTATATGATTACGGGGCTTTTAGATGCGCCATTTTTTGTAGGCAATGAAGACTTGTTTGGTTTGGGTAAAGCCCGCGGCATGGCAACTGGCCTATACGGCGTTTTTCAGACCGACGGCGATGTATTCTTCCGTGCCAAGTTAGGCTTTAATTACACCATGTTTGATTTTTCTGGTGATATTAACCGTAGCTTCAGCGATTTTGGCATCAGTTACGGTTTCAGTATTGGCCAGAAGCTGGGTAAATTGGGCGCAATGGAATTTAACTATATGCGTTACGCCGACGTGAGCCTGAATCGTGGCGACCGCTGCGTTATTTTGGATTCCGTGAGCCAGAGCTGTGCGCCAGATAACGCAGTTTCCGGACAACGTTACCTGACATTGAGCAACTCGTTGCGATTGGACGTACTGTCTATCGGTTACACCTTTATGTTCTGATGAGGTGACGTAGCGAACGAGCATTTTGCCACCTATCGTGAATAATGAAAGGCCAGCGTACGCTGGCTTTTTTCGTTTAAGGCTTTAAAAACAGGTGCAAATACCGCTGATCGTCAAACGTATCCGATTAGCTGAATGTGGACCAGGGCATGGATTTGCAACAATTGCGCGGTATACTGAGCGAATATTTTTTTCAGGCTGATGGAAAAAGACCATCACACATAACATCCGGAGAAAGTGAATGATCAAACCTGTTTCTTTGATACTGGCCGCCTTGCTGATGGCGGTGCAGTTCGTTCATGCTGAAGATTTCGTGGCAGGTAAAGACTACGAAGTACTGGCATCACCAGTGCACACACAAAACAAAAACAAAGTCGAAGTGGTTGAATTATTCTGGTGGGGCTGCGGCCACTGCTACACCTTTGAAACCATGTTTGATGGCTGGAAGAAAAAACAGGGCGATACGATCAATGTCGTTAAGATGCCAGCGATGTGGAACAAAACTATGAAGCTGCACGCCCAAGCATTCTACACCGCCAAGGCGTTGGGTATTTTGGACACCATTAACGGCCCATTTTTTAAAGCGCTGAATGTTGATCGTCGTCGATTGAATTCTGAAAGTCAGATCCAGGAATTCTTCGCTAAACATGGTGTGGATAAAAGCACGTTTGAGAAAACCTTCAACTCATTTGGCGTAACCAGCCAGGTTAATCTGGCTGAATCCCGTGCACGCTCTTACCGTATGCAAGGGACTCCCGAGATTGTGGTAGAAGGTAAGTACCGCGTTTCTCCAGGCCAAGCCGGTTCACAAGCGCGGATGTTGGAGATCACCGACTTCCTTATCGCCAAAGAACAGTCAGCTCGGGCTGCTAAATAGGATGCAATCCAGTCGCTTCTTCGCCTATTTAGGCAGGCTCAAGTGGATCAAACGCTGGGGCCTGAAGCGTAACGTCGAAGAAGAAAACGTGATGGAGCATAGTTGGCAGGTGGCAACCATTGCCCACGCCCTGGCTCTCATCCACAACAATGATTGTGGTGGTAACGTTGATGTCGATCGTGTGGTAACGACAGCACTCTTTCACGACGTATCGGAGATCATTACCGGCGATTTACCCTCGCCGGTAAAATACTATTCCGACAAAATCAAAAATGCCTATAAAGAAATTGAAGCAGTTGCAGAGCAAGAACTTCTTTCGATGGTGCCTGAACCGCTACAGCCGCATTATCGTCATTTATTGTTGCATTCCGAAGTGCCAGTAACGATCAATCGACTGGTTAAAGGCGCTGATCTAATCAGTGCATATCAGAAGTGTCAGACTGAAACCCATGCTGGCAATACTGAGTTTAAAACAGCGTTGGATGATCTTGAGCGAAGATTGCGTGAGTTGGATATGCCAGAGATCACCATCTTTATGAGCCTGTTTAACGAAGGCTACCTGATGACTCTGGACGAATTACTCGCCGAGCATGATCGTACACATACGCGCTGACTTCCTCATCAATTCGCGTTATACCACCCGTTGGTGCTGCGCTAGCAGTGATTACTAGCCCATCTGACGTCAGAAAACCTCGATAGTATTCAACGATAATTTTGGACACTACTCAATGTAAAGCACGTCGACGTTTGTAATATCGACGATGCTTTGTTGTACTTTCTGATTGCCTTTTTTATTGCTCGTTCTCATTTACGGGGTATCACCGGTATGATGGAGCGTGGCAATGGCTAACGCGAGCGTCAGTCGATACGCTGAGAGATCTTTTGCAGAAGTTGCCGCCGGCTTTGAATCATTTCTCGGAATGTTTGCCTTAGCGAGAAATCCGGCGTTGTTTTATCCCGCTGCATTTGGCGTTGATGTGTATCGATCGCCAGCATTTGACTGATCAGCTCTTCTCGTACCTGATGAGAGTTATTCAGTTTTGCGCAATCAATAGCATACGGGGTTTTTATGGACAGCTTTTTAGGCCGATAGATCGGCTTTAGAGAGTACGGCGTGTATTGCATGTCAGTTCCTTTAACATGGCAAATCGACAACTACGATGAATGGTCATTCTAGGGGCCGGTGTGCGGCATAGCCAGCGCTATAACAGATTCAATTGTTATTAAAACGTATTTGCTAAGTCGTTAGCAGTATCTGGCGATTGATCGTTAAGCCGCTGCCGCTTGCAAGATAGAGAACGTCAGAGGTTTTCAGCATGACGGTTTGTCGGGTTATCCGGCTTATGGATCCACCGAGCGTGCGAATTTCCTGCCTCCGTTGTTACATGATAAAATCCGCCCCTTCACATAAAGGCAGACGATATGGCGCTTAAACCCGCAGACTGGCAGGCCATTGAAACCGTACTCTTGGATATGGATGGCACCCTGCTGGATCTTCATTTTGACAATTATTTCTGGTTGACCCATCTGCCGGAGGTATACAGTCGCAAGCAAGGTATCTCAGTGGCCCAGGCGAATGATTTTTTATTCGATTTGATGGGACGCATTCGTGGCTCGATTGAATGGTATTGCTTGGACTACTGGAGTTCGACACTGGACCTGGATATTGCCACCATGAAGTTGGATGTGGCACACAAAATTGCTTTGCGTCCGTTTGCTCGAGAATTTGTGCAAACGCTACAAAATCAGGGCAAACATGTTGTGTTGCTGACTAACGCACATCGCGGCAGTTTATCGTTGAAGATGCAGAGAACCGCGTTAGATGAACACTTCGATCGGCTTATCAGCACCCATGATTATGGTGTGCCGAAGGAAGATCAACGATTGTGGGATGCATTAAAGGCAGATTGTGCCTACGACCCAGAATCGACGCTGTTGATTGATGATACCGAAACCGTGCTGCAGTCGGCTCATGATTATGGCATTGCGTACTTGTTAACGATCAAGCAACCAGACTCCATGCATCCACCGCGGTTGGATTTAAAATTCCCTGCAATTGACCATTTTGATGAGGTTATGCCGCATGGGTGAAGTGACAGCCTCGCAAAAAATTCGTTTGGATAAATGGCTGTGGGCCGCGCGTTTTTTTAAAACCCGCTCGCTGGCTAAACAGGCGATTGAAGGCGGTAAAGTTCACTACAATGGGGCTCGGGTTAAGGTTAGCAAAGATGTAGAGCTCGGTGCCGAGTTACGCATTCGGCTGGGTTGGGATGTTAAGACGGTGCTGGTGCAGAATCTTTCGGATAAACGCCGAGGTGCGTCAGAGGCTCAGCTTCTTTACCTGGAAACTCCAGAGAGCATCGAGCAACGCTCGCTGAACGCAGAACAACGAAAACAAATGAAAGAAGCTCTGATATCGCCGGATAGCAAACCCGATAAGAAAAGTCGGCGTCAGCTGCAGCGTATGAAACACGGGCAGGAATACTGATTCATGGCAAAAGATACCTTGCAAACATTCTCATTCGATAACACCGATATTCGTGGCGCTATCGTAACTCTGGATACCAGTTTTGCGAAACTGGTTGATGGCAGTCACTACAATGCCGAGCAACATCAACTGCTTGGGCAGTTTTGTGCGGCTAACTTGCTGTTAACCAGCCATTTAAAGTTGGACGGTTTGCTGTCGATACAAGCACGAGGTAATGGGCCGGTCGATCTTATTGTTAGTGAAGCAACCCACGACCTTACGTTTCGAGGTTTGTTAGCCGGAGAGGTTGATGAACAGCATGATCTACTGGCATTGCTAGGGGATGCGACATTGGTTATTTCTGTTGAACCGGAAAATGGCCAACGTTATCAGGGCATTGTGCCACTCGACCATTCTGATCTGGCCGGATGTTTGCAATCCTACTTCCAGCAGTCTGAGCAGTTGCCTTCATGGTTTGCTTTCAATGTCACTGAAGAACATGTGCGTGGCGTTATGCTGCAAGCCTTGCCAGCCGATCGCTGCGCTGATCTGCAACAACGGGCTGAAGACTGGCAGCGTATTACCCATTTGGCATCGACACTGAGTGATCAGGAAATGCAGGACTTGGATAACGAAACCTTGCTTTATCGTTTGTATCATGAGGAGCAGTTACGTTTATATGACGCCAAACCGGTAGATTTCCGTTGCAGTTGTTCGCGTGAGCGCATGGAACGCGGCCTGCTTTCACTCGGCGAAACTGAATTGAACGATATTCTTAACGAACAAGAAGCAATCGAAACCGATTGTCACTTTTGTTATCAGCGCTATGCGTTTACGGCAGCGGATGTGCGTGCATTAATCAGCGGTAACCATTACCAGAAGACTCACTAGAGAGTGTATTCATCAATTTTTGCGATGTACCCATAAGTGTGTTTTGCCTTTTTGATTCGAAATTTGCCGTTTCCGACGGCGTTTTTTGATGTACAACCCCTCTTTTTGTCATCCAACGGTAAAAAAAGCAAAGTTGTACTTCACTTGATTTTGCTTTTTTTGCCATAATATGCGCCCTTCGGTTTTTTAGCCGACGCGATACACGGTGCCGAACGCCGGAAAAGCAAGTATTACCACCAAATATTTAAGTACCTGGAACCCAGACATGACAGCTGAAACACAAGTGTTTAAGAACTTAAGCCCCGCGGAACTTATTGAGCATGCTCTGAATAACGGCGAAGGCCAACTGACTGATACTGGTGCGCTTCTGGTGACTACGGGCAAACGTACTGGTCGTTCTCCGGCTGATCGTTTCGTGGTTCAAGAGCCAAGCACTGCAGATGCTATCGATTGGGGTTCAGTAAACCGCCCATTCGATGCCGACAAATTTGATGCGCTGTGGGATCGTGTTGAAGCTCACCTGTCTGCTAAAAACCGTTACGTTCAGAATCTACATGTAGGCGCGAGCGACGAGCACTATATTCCTGTTGAAGTGAACACTGAAACTGCTTGGCAAAACCTGTTCGGCCGTAACATGTTTGTTCGCCCTGAAAAATTCAACACCAAAAGCAAAGAAGCTTGGACTATTTTGAATGTCCCTTCATTTGTATGTGAACCTGATCGTGATGGTACCAACAGTGAAGGCACTGTAATTCTTAACTTTGCACAGCGTAAAGTTTTGTTGGCTGGTATGCGTTACGCCGGTGAAATGAAAAAAGCCATGTTCTCTGTGCAAAACTTCCTGTTGCCAGAAAAAGACGTTCTGCCAATGCACTGTTCTGCAAACATTGGTGATAAAGGCGACGTTGCGTTGTTCTTCGGCCTATCTGGTACCGGTAAAACAACCTTGTCTGCTGATCCTGATCGTTACTTGATTGGTGATGATGAGCACGGTTGGGCAAAAGGCAGCGTATTCAATATCGAAGGCGGTTGTTACGCAAAAACCATTAACCTGTCTCAAAAGAACGAGCCAGTGATCTGGGATGCTATCCGTTTTGGTTCAATCGTAGAAAACGTGGTTGTTGATGACGCGCGTCATGCAGACTACGACGACACGTCACTGACTGAAAACGGCCGTTGCTGCTACCCGCTAGAGCACGTTGATATGCGCTCTGAAAAGAACGCTGGTGGCGAACCTAAGGTTGTTATCTTCCTGACTTGTGACGTTTCTGGTGTATTGCCGCCGGTTTCTATTTTGTCTAAAGAAGCTGCTGCATACCACTTCTTGTCAGGTTATACCGCGCGTGTTGGCTCTACTGAGCTGGGCGCTGAAGCCGGTATCCACCCTGCTTTCTCTACCTGTTTTGGTGCGCCATTCATGCCGCGTCCTGCGCGTGAATACGCAGACTTGTTGATGAAGCGTGTTGAAGACTTCGGTAGCCAAGTATACCTAGTTAACACTGGTTGGACTGGTGGTTCAGGTGCGCCAGGCGGTGAAGGAAATCGTTTCCCGATTCCAGTCACTCGTGCAGTTGTTGCAGCGATCCAGAACGGTGAATTACTGGGTGCTGAAACTGAGCACTTGGATATTCTCAACCTTGAGATTCCTAAGGCAATCCCAGGCGTTGAACAGAAGTACGTTAACCCTCGTGAGTCATGGTCTGACAAAGCTGCTTATGATGCGCAAGCGAGCAAGCTGGCGCAGTTGTTCAAAGACAACATCGTCAAGTTCGACGTTTCTGATGCGATTGTTGATGCGGGCCCTAAAGGCTAATCAACGTTTGAACATACCGGCTGCTGTAGCACTGTCGTGTAAATGCATCGGTTAGAAAAAGGTCGCGGTAAGCGGCCTTTTTTGTGCATGCTAGTTTCTACCTGAGTGTTTTTATGCCTGAATTACCTGAAGTTGAAACCAGCCGCCGCGGGATTGAGCCGCACATACAAGGGCGGGCTGTTGTTTCTGTGACGGTGCGACAGCCCAAATTACGCTGGCCGGTACCTGTTGATCAGCTCGATGCGATTCAGGGGCAGCAGCTGTTACGCGTAGGTCGCCGTGGTAAATATCTTCAACTCTTTTTTGATAGTGGTTATGTATTGGTGCATCTGGGCATGTCAGGTAGCGTGCGTATTGTTGACGCTGAAGCACCGGTAGGCCGACATGATCATGTGGATATGGCTTTTTCTAACGGTTGTATCCTGCGTTATCACGATCCACGTCGGTTTGGTTGTTGGCTGTTTCATCCGGCTGACGAGGTGGAGGATCATCCGCTGCTGATGCAATTGGGGCCTGAGCCCTTAAGTGATGAGTTTACAGCGGACTATGTATTTGCTGCGTCACGGGGTAAAAGCCAAGCGGTAAAAACCTTTATTATGGATAGCCATGTTGTTGTTGGTGTCGGTAATATCTATGCCTCTGAATCGTTGTTTATGGCGGGTATCCACCCTAAACGCGCGGCAGGTAAAGTGTCGAAGCAGCGTTATGCCCGGTTAGTTGAGGCGGTTCGGGCGGTGTTGGCGAAGTCCATCGAGGATGGCGGCACTACCTTGCGTGACTTTGTTGGCGGTGATGGTAAACCCGGCTATTTTCAGCAGTCGCTGCGTGTCTACGGTCGTGAGGGTGAACCTTGCCGTAAGTGTGATAAAAGCATCAGAAAAATCACTCTTGGGCAGAGAAGCACTTTTTATTGTGCACAATGCCAGCGATAATGTTGGAGTCATTATTGCCATACTTGATAGATTTGTTGATATAAAGCGCATAAGCCTCTTGATATTGGTGCATTTTCTGACATCTAATAAAAAGAACGCTAAGCTAGTGCCAAAATAATCAGGCCGTCAGAAGCATAGAATGCCGTGCAGATAGGCCACTGCAGCGTAACTGCAAGAGAGTGTGAGATACCCCGCTTTCATTGTTAAAGCGCTTTAGTATGCTGACGCTCCTAACGATTTTGGCTTCGTGTTGAGCGCTCGAGACGTAATAGAAAACCCGAGCGATGCTTTAATAAATTTGTGCATGATGTTTGACGTCGTTCGGTTGAGCTAAACATCGCCCGATAGTTTGCTAAAAAGAATAAATTGCCACTCTCATGACGTATCTGGCGTTGGTGCCAAGCGCATGAGTATAAGGAGAACTCATCATGAGTCGTTTGTCACAACTTGCGTTTGTTTTTGCGATCAGTGTTTTGCTATCATTTCCACGTTTTGCTTGGGCTGCTAATGACGGTGTTGTGGTTGAAGAACCCTCCGCATTGGCGATGGCCGGTGATGCCGCGATTGTTCGCCCTGTAATGTTGGGTGTGACTGCGCTCGGATCTCTGTTGTTTGTTGTCAGCTTGCCTTTCACCCTGATGGGCGGCAACGTGGGTGAAGCGGCTGAAACTTTGGTTGCAGGCCCGGGTAAAACCACCTTCGTGCGCTGCCTTGGATGTACGAAAAACGGTTATAAGAAGAAGGTAACCGCGGTGGAAGGCCAAGACTAACCCCTGTCGTACCTGCATCTATCAAATTCTGAAGGCTCCTGACTAATCTGGTCAGGGGTGCTTTGAATTTTTTTAGCTCTCTTCGCGACCATCTTGCCCGTTATTTTTGCGCTTTTCACGTCCCCTGATTTTCTGTAAATGTGATATCTAAATTCGATTTTGAGCATTATCTGATGGCTAATGCTGGCGATTTCTTGCGTCTACACTTTGTAATACGCTGATAGTTTTCTCAAGGCGCCGCGGCTAAACCACTGTTTGGTTGCTGAAACTGATGATAGGAATCGCATGCTGCAGATTGAAGGTGTTACTGGCCCAGTATTACCTGAGGGCACGATCGTCAAATGTATTACCGTTTTTGCTCATGGCCAAAAACTACAACAGATTCGCCCACTCGCCCCGATCGCTTCGGCTTGTGTTTCATTTCTGTGCCCAGATAACCACAGCTTACTGTCAGATATTGATCTGTATTGCCGCTATTTTTCGGCGTTCGAACGATTTGTCGATGATGGGGGTTATGACTATCTACTGGAGCCTGTAAATTCCCACGAAGGCTTTCACCAGAAGTTGGCGCCGGGCCATCATGCAATCACCATCAATCAATCGGTGTTGCTGTCACAATTGCTTAGGGATTTGATACACGCTGACGTTGATGAGGTCATCCTGCATTGTTGTCGCAGAGATGCCGGTGGCGGGAGGGCAGAAGACCAGTGATTCTCTTGATACGTAGTGGCATCAAGAGAATCACTGGTTTCGGGTTACTGCGCAGCGCTTACAGCAGGTGGTTCGCCAGCACGGCCGTAGGCAGCATGCATGCTGCCTACGGCCGTGCCTTCACGGCGCGGATCAGCAACACCATGATAACGGCTGTTTTTGATGCTAATCGCTTGAATTCCACTGGGCTGTGGCCCCGTTTTTATCGTGTGACCGATCGCTCGAAGGGCACTCGCCAAAGATTGCGTTCGATCGGTGTCTTGCTCCAATTCTGAGGTGCCTTTGTTGATGTTTGTCAGATTCGGGCTGGCAATAGCTTGCTCCAGTGGTGCTTTCAGGAATACCTGCTGGGCAATGGTTTTTGCCACATAGTTGATAATGCGCGAGCCACCGGGAGAGCCGACCACGAGAATGGGGTTTTCCTGCTCATCGAACACGATCATCGGAGACATCGAGCTGCGTGGACGTTTACCACCCTCAGGGCGGTTAGCGACTTTGCCATTTGCATCCGTTGGCACAAACGAAAAATCCGTGAGTTGGTTATTCAGCAAAAAGCCGCCGACCATCACGCGAGAGCCGAAGGCGGTCTCGATAGAGGTGGTCATGCTGACAACGTTGCCATCGGCATCGACGATCGATAAATGAGTTGTTGATGGTAACTCAGGTGATTGACTGGGCTGATAAGCAAAGCCGCCGATGTCACCGGCAGCAACAGCGCCTTTACTGGCTTTTAACAGAGGCACTTGGTCTGCTCGAGATTTCAGATAGTTTGTATCTAGCAGTTGCACTTGCGGTTGATCAACAAACGCAGGATCGGCGATATAGCGATTGCGATCAGCAAAGGCCAGTTTGGAGGTTTCGATCAGTCGATGGTAAAACCCTGGTGATTCGTAGCCTAAACCTTGGTAGCCTGGCAGCATATCCAACATGCTCAGCATTTGAATAACACTGATCGGGCCTGAACTCGGCGGTGGCATGCCACAGACGTTATTAGCTTGAATAATCCGGCAGACGGGTTGGCGCTCAATGCTCTTATAGTTGGCCATATCTGACATACTGAGAGAGCCTTTCTTCACCGGGTCATTGCGCACCGCATTAACAATTTGCTCAGCAATAGCACCGCGATAAAAAACGCTTGGGCCTTGTTTGGCAATTTGTTTGAGGGTGTTGGCGTATGCTGGGTTTTTTAATAATGTGCCAATGGCTTTGGGTTGGCCATTCGCTTGGTAAAAATAACTGCGGATAGCATCATGGCTAGGGCCTTTCGGGCTGCGGGCCATATACTCGAGCAAGGTATGCAAACGTGGAGAGATCGGAAAGCCTTGTTCCGCCAGCTCAATAGCGGGGTCAAACAGGGTTGCCCAAGGCAATTTACCATGGGCTTGATGTGCTTGATTTAGCATTGCCACTAGCCCGGGCACGCCAACACTGTAGCCGCCAACCACGGCCTCAAAAAATCCCATGGGTTGTTTGTCGACCATGAAGTAGTCAGCGTTGATAGATTTCGGCGCCGTTTCGCGGCCGTCATAGGTGGTTAGCTTTTTGCCATCAGCCTGCCAGTGCACCATGAATCCACCACCACCAATACCGGACGATTGTGGTTCGGTAATGCCCAAGACAAGTTGAGCAGCAATAGCGGCATCAACCGCACTGCCGCCAAGTGTGATCATCTGTGCGGCGGCGTCGGAAGCGTAAGGTGTTGCAGTCACCACCATCCACTCGGATGACTGAGCTGATTTAAGTGATTGCCTACCGCTGGCGCCTTCCGGATGTATTTCGGTTGCGGCAACAGGGCCGGTCAAACACGCCCCCATCAGGCAGTAGCTGATGGGTTTAGTGAGATAGCGAGCTAAGCCGCGCCGTGTTGATAGACTGGCGGGTAGGCGCAATAGGCGAAGATGCCGGGTGATCAGGGAATCGGATTGCCGGTGAGAGTGGCGTATTTTTCCCATAGTTTTTCCTCGGTTTCCATATGCTTGGGATCGAGTGGGATACAGTCGATGGGACACACTTGCTGACATTGAGGCTCATCGTAGTGACCCACACACTCGGTGCATTTGCTGGGGTCGATCTCGTAGATTTCTTCACCTTGATAAATCGCTTCGTTCGGGCATTCCGGCTCGCAAACGTCGCAATTGATACATTCTTCAGTGATTTTAAGTGCCATGATTTACTCGTGAAATTTTGCGTGCAACGCCCCAAGCACTGCCGGATGGACGAATTCTGACACATCCCCACCCATGCTGGCAATTTCGCGCACCAAGGTAGAGGAAATAAAACTGTATGCATTGGCTGGGGTTAAGAACAGGGTTTCAAAATCTGGCAGCATCGCCTGGTTCATACCGGCCATCTGCAGTTCATAATCAAAATCTGTCATGCTTCGCACGCCGCGAAGCACAGCATCGGCTTGGTGCTCTTTCGCCATATCAACAATTAAGCTGGAAAACCCAACAACCTCAATATTATCCAAATGTGCAGTCGCTTTTTGAACCAGTTTAATGCGTTCTTCCAGCGCAAACAGGGGCGTTTTNCGTTGGCTGGTCGCAATGCAGACAACCACTTTACCAAAAAGGCGTGAGGTACGTTCAATGAGATTAGTGTGTCCGTGAGTAATCGGGTCGAACGTGCCGGGATAAAGGATGGTTTTCATAGCTCACCTGAAAGTTTTGCGAAGTGTAGATGAATTCAGGCACGCTCTCAACGGCAAGCGGTTAGCGCTCAACGTGAAAGTACAACAAGCAGGATTGCACTTGGCCGAAGGTTTTATGGCGGTGAATCTGAAACGCTGGTGGCAGTGCGGGCAATGGGGTTGCTGCTGCGCATTCAATATAAATCGCGGCGTTGTCGGCTAGGCTATCCGATGCCTGCAATGCGGCTAAGCATTCGGGAATCAAGTGTGCCAGAGCATAAGGTGGGTCAATAAATACCAAGTTAAAGCATGCGTCTAGGCCTGATAGGGCACTTGGTAATGTCCCGCTATGTACCTTGCCTTGTGATGTTCCCAACGTTTGCAGGTGCGTGTGTATAGCACGGGTCGCATTTGCTGCCGCATCGACAAAGTCACAGGTTGCTGCCCCACGTGACAATGCTTCTAGGCCCATCGCACCGCTGCCGCAAAAAAGATCCAATGCGTTGGCTTGATGAACATCGTCTTGTAGCCAGTTGAATAGGGTTTCTCTGACACGATCGGGTGTTGGTCGCAGATCGCTATTGGCCGGAAACGCCAGTTTTCGACTACGCCATTGGCCGCCAATAATGCGAAATTGGCTAGCTTGCTGAGATTGTTGGGATTTGGCAGGCGATCTTTGGCGTTTCATTGTAAAATACGGAGCAATTTTATGCGTCATTGTATCACGCTGCGGCGAATACAGGGCGCGTTGTACTCGCGTTGCAGTAAAGAGGCAAATACAGCGAATGGCTGAACAGGAAAAAAAAGGTTTTTTTGAACGCCGTCGTCAGGCCAAAGAAGCCAAGCGATTGCAGAAAAACGCGGAGCTTGAGCGGCCGTCAGGTGGCGCAGTAACACAAACACCGATAGATGCAAATGTGCCTGCGCAGGCGGGTGTTGAGCAATCGCAAGCCGCTGCCAATGCTGAAGCTTCAGACAATGGCAATGTTTTTGGGCGTTTGAAGCGAGGTTTAAGCCGCACCAGTTCGGCGTTGTCGAGCGGGTTAGGCAATTTGTTTCTCGGTGCTCGGGAAATTGACGATGAGCTGCTCGAAGATATCGAAACCCAACTTATCATGTCGGATGTTGGCATCGACGCTACGCGTGTAATTATCGACAATCTTACTCAGCAAGTGGCCCGTCAGGAGTTGGATGATGCGCGTGCGCTGCTGAACTCGCTGAAAAATGAGCTAGCTAATGTATTGGCTCCCAGTGAAGGCGCGCTGCAGATTCAGACAGCTAAAAAACCGTATGTCATTCTGGTGGTGGGTGTTAATGGCGTTGGTAAAACCACGACGATTGGCAAGCTGGCCAAACGCTTCCAAAATCAAGGGCACTCGGTCATGCTGGCTGCAGGTGATACTTTTCGCGCGGCGGCGGTTGAACAGTTGCAAGTGTGGGGTGATCGCAACAACGTCCCCGTGGTGGCTCAACACACAGGTGCTGACAGCGCATCCGTGATTTTTGATGGTATTCAGGCTGCGCAGTCACGTAATGCGGATATTTTGATTGCTGATACAGCAGGCCGCTTGCATAACAAAGACAACTTGATGGAAGAACTCAAGAAAGTCGTTCGAGTGATGAAAAAACTCGACGTCGATGCGCCGCACGAAGTAATGCTAGTGTTGGATGCGGGTACCGGTCAGAATGCTTTATCGCAAGCAAAAGTGTTCCAAGAAGCCGTAGGTGTAACGGGTATATCGTTGACTAAGCTGGATGGTACCGCGAAGGGTGGCATTATATTTGCTATCAGCAAACAGTTGGGTCTGCCCATCCGATTTGTTGGTGTGGGCGAACAAGTGGATGATTTACGGCCGTTTGTGGCACAGGATTTTGTCGAAGCTATTTTGGCAGAAGAAGACTTTTTGAATCCCTGACCATAGCCGAACTAAACGACGCCGTTAGTCATAAAATCAGCAGTTGGTCACACGATCGTTACAGCAATTTGTTATAAGCGATCACTGGATTTACAGTATCCAGGCGGGGTGACAACAGCTTCTCGCATAATAAAAATTAATCGGCGATTTTCGATGATTCAGTTTGATAACGTCAGTAAACGTTATGAGACAGGCCATGAGGCCTTGCGCAACGTCAGTTTTTTTATCGACCATGATGAAATGGTCTTCCTCACCGGACATTCCGGTGCGGGTAAAAGCACCCTGCTGAAACTCATCATGATGATGGAGCACCCCAGCAATGGGCAGCTTATTGTTGATAACGTACATTTGGGCAAACGTGGGCGAAGCTATATTCCTTGGCATCGGCGCCAGATCGGCGTGGTGTTCCAGAATCACCAACTGTTATTTGACCGCTCGGTGTTTGACAACATTGCCCTGCCCCTACAAATCGCAGGTTACAGCCATCGCGATATTGGCCGACGTGTACGTGCAGCTCTCGACAAGGTCGGTTTGTTAGAAAAAGAAAAACACAATCCGATTACGCTCTCCGGAGGCCAGCAGCAACGTATTGGCATTGCCCGGGCGGTTGTTCACAAACCCAAAATCTTGCTCGCCGATGAGCCAACGGGTAATTTGGATCCGGATTTGTCCAGCGAGATAATGTATTTGTTTGAGCAGTTTAACCATGTTGGCGTTACCGTATTGCTGGCAACGCATGAACTTGGCATGGTACGTTCAATGGGGCGCAGAACCATAGTGCTTGAAGGTGGGCAGGTTCAGGATGAGGTGCTGCCATGAGCAAAATATCACCGGGAAAACCTGCTGCAGGGAAATCCGCGCAAAAAGCCACACAAGGCAAAACCGAGAGTGGCGCTAAAACCGCGCATATCGGCGTAAAAGCGCGCTTTCAGGCATATCTGAAAGATCATCAGCGGGTGATGAAAGAAAGCCTGAAACGTCTTTATCGGCAGCCGACTAATTCGATGCTCACCTGGTGTGTGATCGGTATTGCGTTAGCGCTGCCCGTGGGGCTTTATTTAGCGTTAGGAAATATCCAAGCTTTGGGTCAACGGTTTGAGGGTAACGCCCAGATTTCGCTGTTTTTGGATCAAAAGCTAACTGCAGATGCGCAACAACAGCTGGTGGACGATCTCCAGCAATGGCAAGAAATCGCGACGGTGTCGCTAATTACGAAAGAGCAGGCGCTTGAGGAGTTCATGACGTTGTCGGGCTATTCGGATGTGCTTGATAGACTGGACACCAATCCGTTACCGGCGGTTATCGAAATCTCACCGATTCCGCTGTACAACGAACCTGAGAATGCGCAGAAACTATTGCAGCGGTTACAAGAGTTACCAGCGGTAGATATGGCTCAATTGGATCTTGCCTGGGTGCAACGGCTAGCTGCGATGTTAAAAATTGGCCAACGTATTGCGTTGGGATTAGTCATCTTGCTGTCAGCTGGTGTATTGTTGATTATCGGTAATACCATTCGTCTGGAGATCGAAAGCCGTCGTGATGAAATTATTGTCGCCAAACTGGTCGGTGCTACCGACGCCTTTGTGCGGCGTCCGTTTCTCTACACTGGGCTGTGGTATGGTACCGGTGGTGGTGCGATTGCTACCGTCATTATCGCATTCGGGTTGTCTGCATTGAACGGGCCGGTTGCTGAATTGGCCGGGTTGTATGAAAGCGACCATCGTTTGTTAGGATTGAATGTTTCTGACGTATTATCGCTCTGGTGTATGGGCGCGATGCTGGGTTTGGCCGGTGCTTGGTTTTCGGTTACCCGACATTTATCGGCATTGGAACCTCGTTAGATAGCCGAAATACGTATAAAACCGGTCTTTACATGCAAAAATAATGGCTGAAAATGCCATAAATGCCTAAGAAAATAGCGCCCTAGCACGGAACTTTTGTGCGGTTGGCAGTCTAAATTTCAGGTGTTACACTTCTGCACCAGCTATCAATTTGTCTTGCTATTATCGCTCTTTGGAGATTTACATGAACACATCTTTGCAGGTTGCGCCTGTACTGAGTCCCGGTGGTGATCTGAATGCTTATATGCAGAATATCAGCGTTATCCCGGTACTGACTGCAGAACAGGAGCGCGAACTGGCAGAGGCCTTTTATTACCGTGAAGATTTGGATGCTGCTCGTCAATTAGTTATGTCACATCTGCGTTTTGTCGTTCATCTGGCAAAAACCTACAACGGTTATGGGCTACCGGTTGCTGATCTGGTTCAGGAGGGCAACGTTGGTTTGATGAAAGCGGTAAAACGATTTAATCCGGAAAAAGGCGTCCGCCTGATCTCTTTTGCAGTGCATTGGATCAAAGCCGAAATGCACGAGTACATACTGCGTAACTGGCGTATTGTTAAAATTGCGACCACCAAGGCCCAGCGTAAACTCTTTTTTAATTTGCGCAGTGCGAAAAAACGGTTGGCTTGGCTGACGAACGCCGAAGCACGTGACATCGCCGACGACTTGGGCGTGGATGTTGCTGAAGTTCAGAATATGGAAGGCCGATTGGCATCGACGGATATGGGCTTTGATGGCCCAGACGAAGACACAGACGACGGCCAAAGCAGCTACGTCGCACCAGCGCTGTACCTGGAAGATCGTGCTCAGGATCCTGCCTTATTGCTGGAACACAGCGACTGGGAGCAGAATAGCAATGAAGGTTTGCATGCGGCATTGTCGTCACTGGATGAACGCAGTCGTGATATTATTGAACGCCGTTGGCTGAGTGAACAAAAGTCGACCTTGCATGAACTGGCTGATGAGTACGGTGTATCTGCTGAACGAATTCGCCAGCTTGAAAAGAATGCGATGAAAAAGGTCAAAGCAACACTGGTGGTTTAACCTGGCGTTGTAACGACGACAAAATAGTCGACAAAAGCCGCTGATGCCCCTAGTATCAGCGGCTTTTTGTTGCGCTACAAAACGGTCTAAAAACAGCGAATATTGCGCGGTGTCACTAACACTGCGGAAACTGATAGGTGGGTTTACCGATGGCAACACAATGGGTTTTGCCCTTCGCGGCAGTGAATGGCTTTATTGCCGTAGGTCTCGGTGCATTTGGTGCCCATGGCCTGAAGAATAAATTATCGGCGCATATGATGGATGTGTATCATACCGCCGTGCAGTATCATTTTGTTCACACCCTAGTACTACTGGCGGTGGGCATTCTGATGCAGCAGATGCATAAAACCTCCACCTTGGTTGTGGCGGCATATGCGTTTGCCTTTGGTATTTTGCTGTTTTCCGGCAGCCTGTATGTATTAGCGTTGACCGGTATAAAAATGTTGGGAGCCATCACCCCGATCGGCGGTGTCGGACTCCTGATTGGTTGGGCCGCGCTGGCCGTTNCACTATTTAAAGCTTGATATAGAAAACCAAATCCCCATGACAGACGACACCCCTTTTCCTGAAGCTCATCAGCGTCGCCCGATACGCTCTTTTGTTTTGCGTACTGGTCGTATGACGCCCTCTCAGCAACGCGCTTATGATAGCGAGTGGCCCAAATGGGGGCTGGTACAAGCTGATGGCATGATAGACCCTCATGCCGTTTTTGAACGTGACGCCCCCCGGGTTCTTGAGATTGGTTTTGGCATGGGTGATTCGTTAGCCCATATGGCTGCGCATGCACCCGACAAAGATTTTATCGGCGTTGAAGTTCATACCCCAGGTGTTGGCCGGTTGTTGAGTCTGATCGAGCAAGATGCACTGACTAATCTGCGTATTTACCGTGACGATGCCGTTGAAATCCTTGACCGATGTGTTCCTGATGGTTCGTTGAGTCGTGTGCAGATCTATTTTCCTGATCCGTGGCATAAGAAAAAACACAATAAACGCCGTATCGTGCAGCCTGAGTTTGTACAAAAGCTACGCACTAAGCTTGCGGTCGGTGGTGTTATTCATTTGGCGACCGATTGGGAAAACTATGCTGAGCATATGATGGATGTAATGTCGTCTGCAGAAGGGTTTACCAATGTCTGCGGTGATAAGCAATTTTCGCCCCGCCCGGAAGAACGCCCGATCACAAAGTTTGAACGTCGTGGACAAAGCCTTGGTCATGGTGTTTGGGATTTGTTGTTCGAAAAAACGGCAGATCAATCAATGACATAGGCCATGCAGCTTACACCAGCTACCCTCAGGCGCGCCCCGCTCTAAAACGCGTTGAAATATCCTGGCTTTCTTTCTCTTCAAACGTGCGGTTGATGCCTTCCTGTTTATTGGTTGCGCGAATGTGTACTGAGTTGGAGGCATAGTCACAGGCACGTTCGGCCCGCATTCGGATGAAGTTCAGCATATCCAATCCATGGTCAGTTTGGGGGGGCGTTTATTTCATAATGAGCTTTTGAGTAAATGGGGTTGTGTGTGGTTCTGACGTCGATACAGCTCTAACAACCGATTGACGGTATTGGCTCTCGGAAGCGACAAGCTACACTGAAAATAAACGCCAAAGTCTACCGATGAACGCGGTGGGCGAAAGGTGTAAACGTAACATGCCTGCTGTGACTGACTTGCTATATCGATAGCAGCAAGCCAAGGCATATCTGCAAGAATAACAACGCAGCAGGAAGTCAAATCATGGATGAGATCCTGTCACCCGATATGGCCGTTGAAACGGTCGAGGCGCTTTGGCGTAACAGCCAGGATGCGTGGTTTATCGTTAGTGTCGGTGGAGACGACTTTTGTTACCACAGCGCCAACACAGTTTATCTTTCCCATTTTGGCAATGAAATCCCGCAACTTATCGGTCGGCCAATGCGAGACGTTTTGCCGCCCGGCGAATACGACATGTGCGTTACGCCATTTCGTCAGTGTTTACGTCAAGGCAGACCATTGCATTACGAATTTCGTGCAACTCAAGGTGATGGTTTCCGTGACTGGTCGTTTGAGTTATCGCCATTACAGGGGCAGGGTGGGCGTATCTGTTTTTTGTTAGGCCATGGTCGGGATATTACCGACGCTCGGCAGGCTCGGGAGCAATTAGCGCAATTACGCCGTGATCTGACAGATATTGATGCTGGCCGATGTGCGTTTTTGGCCAATATTTCCCATGAGATGCGTACGCCTGTGTCCGGTTTGACGGGGGCTGTTGAATTACTGATGGCAGCAGGCCAAAACACGGAACAACAACATTTGGCCGCAATGATTTGTGACAGTAGCGATACCTTGAGCCAATTGATGGCGGATATTCTCGATTATGCACGTCTTAGCAGTGGTGCCGTAAAACTCGACTATCAACGTTTCTCTTTAGGCCAACTGATCGAAGATCTGGCTGCACGAAAACAAACATTACTCAGCCGTAACAGTTTGCACTTACGTTTGTTGTTAAAGGCAGTGAAGGGCATTGAACTATACGGCGATGCGCTGCGAATTAGCCAGCTATTGGAAAAACTGCTGGATAACGCCATTAAGTTTACCCGTGATGGCGAAGTATCAGTGACAGCCCAGGTTGCTGTTCGAGAAGGCAATGCCCGTTTAGTGACTGTGCGTGTCAGAGATACAGGTTGTGGGATTGATATCAGCCGCTTGGACGATGTCTTTAAACCCTTTCGGCAATTGGATGACTCAAGCACTCGACGGTATGGTGGCGCCGGTTTGGGGCTGGCGATAGCCAAACAGTTGATTGACTTGATGCGTGGTGATATTCAGGTGGTTAGTCAAGCCGAAGAAGGTAGCGAATTCGTCATCCGGTTACCGCTTTTACTGGATGAATCACATCAGGTTTTTGCGGAACATATTGTTGTCGATCGCAGTGTCTTATCGGGTGCCCGCGTGCTGGTGGTTGAGGATAATCCGGTCAACAAGCTGGTGACGGAACGCCTGCTCAACCAACACGGATTGAATGTGCGCAGTGCTGCTAATGGTAAAGATGCGTTGAGTGTATTGGCGCAGCATCCGATTGATATTGTGTTGATGGACTGGCAGATGCCCTTGATGGATGGCGCTGAGGCTACAAGAAAAATTCGCTCAATGCCGGGTATGGAGGCATCTTTGCCCATTATTGGTTTAACGGCAGGCATTGATCATGCGGATGTCAGGCAGTGTCAGGAGGCGGGGATGAATGATGTCTTGCCGAAGCCGTTAGAGTCTTCGACTTTGTTGGACCGCATGGCTCATTGGTTATCGCTTCGGTGAAACGATAACACCCCTTGAGAGGGGCGTTATCGGCTGAAGCTAACTTTTAAAACCCTTCCGAATTACAGGTTTTCCTCCGCAAAGGCCGCTAACCGGCTACGTTCGATGCCATTTACGTGCATAATGCTGGCGTGTTTAAAGTTCTTCATCTTGTCGACACAGTAGGTTAATCCGGAGGTTAATGGATTGATGTAATGGTTATCGATCTGAGCGAGATTACCAAGAATAACGATCTTGGAGTTTTGGCCGATACGGGTAATGATCGACTTCAACTGAAATTGCGAAAGGCTTTGTGCTTCATCAATGATGACGTAGCTGTTGTTAAATGAACGACCGCGCATAAAGTTGAGAGATTTGAACTGAATATTGGCCTTCTCTTTAACGTAATCGATACTGCTGAACGGTGATTCATCACCGCCATGTAAAATCTCCAAGTTATCTTCAAAAGCCGCCAGCCAAGGGGCCATTTTTTCTTCCTCGGTGCCGGGTAAGAAGCCAATATCTTCTGCAATGGGTGGTGTCGAACGTGCAACGATCAATTTTTCGTATTGTTTGTGTTCGATGATAGCTTCCAGCGCGCTGGCCAGTGCTAACAGGGTTTTACCAGAACCTGCAGGGCCAGTCATGATATTAAGATCAATCTCAGGGTGAGTAAGCAGGTACATGGCCATGCCCTGCTCCATATTACGCGGCTTGACGCCCCAGCTGTTTTGGCGCTCTAACGTGCCGTCGCCGAGATCATGTAGATACAGATAGTCATCATCGAGATGGTCGACAAAGCCGGCGAAGCCCTCATCGTCAATGATAAACATGCTGATGTAGGCATCCTCAACACTGCCTCTGGGAATACGGTGAATAGTTTTACCGTGGTTTCGTTGGGTTTCAACGGAGTCGACGTTGTCCCAGAATTTGCCGGGCACTCGCACATAACCNCGCGCGAGAAGATCGATATCATCAAGGACTTTGTCTTTACGATAGTCTTCAACATTTTCGAGACCGCAGCCTTTGGCCTTAATACGCATGTTGATGTCTTTGGTGATCAGGCAGATAAATGCGTCGGGGTTTTGTTTCTGCAGCGTCAGGGAGACATTGATGATGCGGTTGTCGTTATTTTGCTGGGGCGATGCGTTGATAAAGGGGCCAATGATAGTTTCTGACACGAGTTGATCAGGGAAGATACTAAGCGTACCGCTTTCGGTGGAGGGGATCGGCACCCCGACTTGCATTTCTTTCGGTGTTGCGTCCGCTAACATATTGTCAATGGAGGATATAGCGATGCGAGCTTCTCGGGATACGTCTTTTTGTTTGCGGTCCTTAATGCTGTCGAGTTCTTCGAGCACTGTCATTGGAATCACGACCTTGTGTTCGTGAAACGATTTGATAGCCATCGGGTCGTGCAGCAGCACGTTTGTATCGAGTACAAAAATTTTCTGCATAGATAAACGTCCTTATTGGTGAAATCAGGAGAAAAGCAATCAGAAGTGGCAAGGGTCTAAGACAATGAATGTAAAAAAGCGGGGCTGAAAAAATGAGCTCTACCGTTGCGGTAAAGGGGAGGCAGGAGCAGCGTCCTTGGTTGCGTTGATCAAATAAACCAGGTGAGTGGATAGTCATTCAGCCTTTTATTCAAACATCCTTATTGATTTGAGCATAGGCGAAAGCGTGGGTGAAAAAAAGCACCGTTCGGTGAATTATTTTTGTCGATTGCCGGCGATCAATCTTTCAGTTGATCCATTATGTTGTGCATCTGATCAAGTTGATCATCACGGCTCATATGGTGTTCTTCGGGTTTTGGCAATGCTTCATGCTTGGGTTGTGGAAGGGTTTCACCCCGACGTACACGCGTGCAGAGCTGTTGGTAGTGGGTCTCAAAAAGCGGAAATGCCTTAAACTCCGTTTGATTGGCCAGCGTGAACCAGCCTGTTGCCTTGCCAGCATAGTAAACCGCAGCGTGGCTCCAGTGCCAGCCGGCTTTAGGGCTTGGCGCCTTACAGGCTTCGATATAGGCAGCGTGGGCTTCCGGTAGCCCATACATATCCAGTTCGCTGTCACAGTATTTCAGCAAGCCGCGGATGGTGGGCAGGTATTCCGATTCACGAATGGCTTGGTGCGCGGCATGAATAATTTGATCTGGCCGATATTGGCGTAAGTTAGAGAACCACAATTTTTTGGCGTACTGCAGTTTTTCCAAGGTCGGAAAGGCCTTGGTATATTGGTTGTGGTACACCAATTCAAATTCAGCGAAAACACGATTGATTGCATCAATCATCGCTGCATCGGTGGATTCAGAGGTCGTCTGCCCAGCTTCTGTCTGTGTGTTTGGCGACGAAGTCCGAAGTTGTTGCTGTGCCTTGTCCACTAGGGTTTTGCTGTTTCGCATGGTTCAAGCCCTGTAGCTGATGTTGGTTAGCCCACCGGTATTTTACATGCTGCAGGAAGCGAGTGTTCCAAGAGCTGTGTAACTGGTTGCTGTCTTTCCAATAAAGAACAAATTCTGCAATACAGGATACCGCAAATTGGCGATCGATATTAGCCATTGTCAGTATCTCGAAGACTTCTTCGTCGGGCTGCCAATTGGCCGGAACGCGACGCGGTTCAGTATCGTATTTAAGTGTTGATGTGAAACGTGCCCACTGGCGTTTCACATGTTGTATAAATTTGGAGTTCCAGGTGGTGGTCACCCCACCACGTTCGCGCCAGTAAAGTACAAATTCGGGAATCGCATCTTCGATAAAGCTGCGGTTAATCCCAGTGCGCTCCAAAATTTCTAGTGCATCCGCACTGGGTGTCCAGTGGCGGGCTAACGATGCAGGTTCGTCGCTGGCCTGTAAGAATTGAACTTCGCTTTTGTTACGCTGCCAGTTGCGTACAACCTGTTTGTAGAACTGGGCGGCCCAGGAATGATTAATTTTTCCACTATCAAGCCAGTATTGAACAAATTCGGTGACTTGAGAGCGGCTAAACTTTTCTGAAATCCCATGTTCGGCGGCTAAACGTTGCAACAAAGTTGCATCGGGTTGCCAGTGGGCCGAAATCCGATTGGCACCCATCTGAACAACCGGTTGCTGGGCTGTTGGTGTCGGTTGCGGAGTTGCGGTCGAAACCCCTGACGCTGTTGTGGTGGATGCCGGCGATGCGACGATAAACTGCAGATAATTGACCTGACTGAGCGGTGGCGATTGTATTTGAATCACACCCTTGTCGTTGAGGCTTTTGCAGATGCGTTGAAGGTCAGCAATCTGCCAGAAACTGAAACGTTGGCGCAGGGCCTCCACCGACACACGAGCAGGTGATGGGGTGAATAGTGGCCATATGTCCGTTAGGTATTGCCACAATATGGCCTCTTCAAGGCCAAAGCGGCCAGCGAATGCTGTGGAAAACTGGCAGCAGGTGTCGGACGAAATTGCGGACATAAATGGATTCTTACATGGTTGAGCAGGTACGTGAGGCGTTTCAGGCCTGAAATCGGGCATGTACGATGCGTTAATGCCCGGTTTTGTGGTCAACTTTCGAGTATCAATCATTGGATTTCTAGCACAATTCTACGTTATCCGCAGGGGGCTTGCTACAATGGTGCGCTGCAATCAGGATGAGGGGAAAGCCGTGGCAAAGGCAAAAAAAGCATTTGTATGTATCGAATGCGGGGGCGAGCACATTAAGTGGCAGGGTCAATGTAATGACTGTGGCCAGTGGAATACCCTAAAAGAAATAGTGTTGGAATCAGCGTCGACACCGTCAGCCGCGAAGTTCACCGGCTATGCGGGCGCTGCCGGTGAAACACGGGTGCAAACGCTTGCTGATGTGAATCTGGAAGAGCTACCACGTATTGGTACCCAAATTGGCGAGCTTGATCGTGTCTTGGGGGGCGGCTTAGTGCATGGTTCTGCGGTTTTGATTGGTGGGCATCCGGGAGCTGGTAAATCGACCTTGTTGTTACAGGTGCTGTGTGATCTGGCTAACCATCATCAAGCCTTGTATGTCACCGGTGAAGAATCTCCTCAACAGATTGCCATGCGTGCCAAGCGCCTGAACTTACCAATGGACAAACTGCGAATTCTGGCTGAAACCCAGGTGGCGGATATTTGTCAGCAAGCCAAGATGTTGGAACCTAAAATTATGGTCGTCGACTCGATTCAGGTCATGCATCATGCCGATGTCAGCTCTGCCCCTGGCTCGGTATCCCAGGTGCGTGAGTGTGCGGCTTATCTAACCCGTTTTGCTAAACAGACCGGCACCATTCTATTTTTGGTGGGCCATGTGACTAAAGATGGCGGGTTGGCTGGGCCGAAAGTTCTCGAACACATGATTGATACCTCCATCATGTTAGAGGGTTCCAGCGACAGCCGATTCCGTACGCTTCGAGGCATCAAAAACCGTTTTGGTGCGGTCAATGAAATTGGCGTTTTTGCCATGACTGAAGGCGGCATGAAAGAAGTTAAAAATCCGTCAGCGATTTTTTTGTCGCGCAGTCAGGAGGCCGCCGCAGGTAGCCTTGTGATGGTGGTGTGGGAAGGGACTCGACCATTACTGGTTGAAATTCAAGCCCTCGTTGATGACAGCCCTTTTGGCAGCCCGCGCAGGGTTGCGGTGGGGGTAGATCAAAACCGAATTTCCATGTTGTTGGCAGTATTGCATCGTCATGGCGGTATCCATGCCGCCGATCAAGATGTGTATATCAATGTGGTCGGTGGTGTCAAAGTGCTGGAAACATCGGCTGATCTAGCAATTTTGTTGGCGATTCTTTCGAGTTTACGTAACCGGGTGCTACCCCAGGATTTGGTTGTGTTCGGTGAAGTGGGCTTGGCGGGTGAGATCCGGCCGGTACCGAGTGGTATCGAGCGGTTGCATGAAGCGGCTAAACATGGATTTAAACGCGCGATTATTCCTGCGGGCAACAAACCACCGAAGGCGATTGCTGGCATGGAAGTGGTTGCGGTGGATAAACTGTCGGAGGCCTTGGAAGCGCTGTAATTTTAAGGTTGCGGCGTGTAACCGCCGTTGTCTGTGCATTCCTCGGCAAGTTGCTGCAGATCACGATCTAGTAGGTATTGATCATCACTATTGAACTGCACCAGCCGACAAAGGTGTTGCATGCTATCGACGTCAAGTTTGACGATCGAAAGGCCGGCAATATCGTTCTTTTTATGGGCCCAGCGAGCTTCGCAGTGAATACTGACGGCTGCACTCAGTGTGAGTGTGATGTTCAACAGCTGATTGGGTTTGATATCCGCATTCGGCAGACGAACTAACATCCCCTTCAATGATACATCGACCAATTCGGCGTTATAGTAGGTTTCATGCTGTTGAATACTGACGCTAGCGTCGAAATCGACACGCGTATATCGGCGGCGATTACTCTTATTATTGTCCATTCAAACGTTCCAAGCGGCACTGATACTGCTGGTAGTACGGATGTTGCTGATAGTGTATGGCTTGCTAGTGCGTTGAAAGTATAGAAGTATTTTAAACGTCAGGCACTAATAACCAGCGCACTTACTGTATCGCCTCTCTATTATTTCGGCAAAGGATTTGTCATGAAAAGTGTAGCGAGTGCTTGATTGATAACACCCAAGTGTTATTGATGCGGGGGGTGAAGAGCGGTACTGCCACTGATTACAGTGACAGTACCTGCAGGTAATAGCGAAGGACGTGTTAACCGATTTTTTTGTGTTTAATCCGCGTTGGAATCAAGGCTGCATCGCCCAGCCGGGCAATACGATCGGTTTCATATTCGCTGAAGTTACCTTCATGGAAGATCACATCGCCGTTATCTTCATAGCCGATAACATGTGTGGCAATACGATCCAGAAACCAGCGATCGTGCGAGATACACAGAACAACGCCGGGGAACGCCAGTATGGCTTCTTCCAAAGCACGTAATGTTTCCACGTCGAGATCATTGGTCGGTTCATCCAGCAGCAGAACATTGCCACCTTTTTTGAGCATTTTTGCCAAATGCAGGCGATTACGCTCACCGCCAGAGAGATCTTTAACAAACTTCTGCTGAGAAGACCCTTTGAAGTTAAAGCGACTAATATAGGAGCGCGAGCTAACTTGGTAGCTACCGATGGTAATCATATCGAGGCCGTCAGAGACTTCTTCCCATACAGTTTTTTCACCGGCTAAGGCGTCGCGAGACTGATCGACATAGGCAAGCTCAACCGTCTCACCAATAACGATCTCGCCGGCATCGGGCTGTTCCTGGCCGGTGATCATTTTAAACAGTGTGGATTTACCCGCGCCGTTACCGCCTACAATACCGACGATAGCGCCCTTTGGAATGACAGCGCTGAAGTCGGAGAAGAGTGCCTCGCGACCGTCAAAGCTTTTGCTGACATTGTGAAATTCAATGACCTTGTCACCGAGGCGTTTATCACCCGGTGGGATGTAAATCTCGTTGGTTTCGTTGCGTGTTTGGAAATCCTGCGAGTTAAGTTCATCAAAGCGTGCCAGGCGAGCCTTACTTTTGGATTGACGGCCTTTAGCGTTCCCTCGAACCCATTCAAGTTCTGACTTAATTGCCTTCTGGCGCCCTGCTTCTTGTTTTTCTTCCTGCACTAGACGTTTTTCTTTAGCGTCCAGCCAAGCACTGTAGTTACCTTCAAATGGGTAGCCGTGGCCTCGATCCAGCTCAAGAATCCATTGTGCTGCATTATCGAGGAAGTAGCGATCGTGGGTAATAGCGACCACGGTGCCAGGGAATTCACACAGAAAGTGCTCCAGCCAGGCCACAGAAACGGCATCCAAATGGTTGGTTGGTTCGTCCAGCAGAAGCATGTCGGGCTTAGACAACAACAGGCGACAGAGTGCCACGCGGCGCTGTTCACCACCGGATAATGTCGAGACGTCCGCATCCCAGGCTGGCAGACGCAAGGCATCTGCAGCTTTTTCCAGTTGTGTTTCAAGGTTGTGGGCATCCCAAGCGTGGATGATGTCTTCCAGTTCGGCCTGACGTTTGGCGAGTGCATCAAAGTCAGCATCTTCAGCCGCATAGGCTGCGTAAACCTCATCCAGTTCTTTGAGCGCGTTGACAGCTTCAGCCATGCCTTCCTCGACGTTGCCACGCACGTCTTTCTCTGGGTTAAGCTGAGGTTCTTGTTGCAGGTAGCCGACATTGATGTCTGGCATTGGGCGTGCTTCGCCGTCATATTCCTTATCGACACCTGCCATGATTTTCAGCAAGCTGGATTTACCGGAGCCATTCAAACCCAATACACCGATTTTTGCGCCCGGGAAAAACGACAATGAAATGTCTTTAAGGATTTGTTTCTTGGGAGGAACCACTTTGCTGACGCGGTTCATTGTGTATACGTATTGAGCCATAAAAAAGCGCCGTATTTAGTCACTAGTTGACGAAAATTTGTCAGCGACCTTAGCGAAAAGCCTGCATGGAATCAATGATAAAGCCGACAAATGTTGTGGCTGGGAAATACCGCTCGAATGATTGAATTCCTTCGTTGCAGCATTGAAAACGCGATGGTGAAAACAGTATTAAGACGTCCCCTCAAATATGGGGAATGCAATTTTCGGGCACGGAGGATAATGTATTTAACACTTAAAAAATAGGGGTTTGCGCTATTTTTGTCGAGGCTGCAGAATGGTGCAAAAATCCATGAGATGATGTGCCACACTCAAATATGATGAGAATGTGGTTCCCCCCATATTTTTCGGGCGTGATGCTAAAAAAGGTGTAGATTGGGTCACATTTTTGGATGTCGGAGACAGTGGCACTAGACTTGCAGACCTGACTGATATAATAACAGCGAAGTCACATCCGCGATGAAATCAGACTATTATCAATCACAATTTCACCGGTCTGTCATTCCGCAGTGGCTGATAGAAACCGGGCCGTTACAGGCTTTTTTGGAAGAGCACGAACTTCATACACCTGTAGCTGCTGAAGCCTATGCAAACAGTCATCAAGACTTTTTGCCGTCGATTGCTGCGCGTATTCAAATAATGGACGTTAACGCGACAGCGTGTCAGCTATATCAGGTTGATGAGTGCCTCGAAGAGTTTAATAGAACCTATCGCAATGACTTATCCTGCGACACTGCTTTACAGCTTTGTTACGCGGTGCTCAGCATTCCAACCAGCAAACGCCGGCATGTTTTTTACTCCCATCTCGAAAAGTTAGGCCAAGCCAGTAGAACGCTATGGACCAATGTTGAGGTGCCAGGCACTCAACAACTGGCGTTGGGGCTATTGGTGAGTGCGGTTGATGTGACACCGGTAGAAACTGCCGAAAAAGAACTCGAAGAACGCCAGCAATTTTTGTCGACGGTACTGAAAACGGTACCGGATTTTTTGATGATTTTTGATTTTGAGCGGCGTGAATCCATCTTCCAGAATGATGATATTGCGCTGTCGTTGGGTTACAGCCCGGAAGAAATCGAACAGACGCAAGGCAATTTTGTTTCCTATATTACACATCCTGATGACAAGCTCAGCCCTGAAGAAATGCTCAAGATGCATTCTGAATTGGCAGCGGATGAGGTTTTTGCCGTTACAATTCGCCTGCAAGACCACTTGGGTAACTGGCGTCACTTTTATTTCCGCAGTGCGGCATTGGAGCGTGATGAACAAGACAACGTCATCAATGCGGTTGTTGTCGCGCGTGATATTACTGATGTTCTGAAAACACGACAGATTCTGAGTGAGCAGCAACGTCGGTATCAATTGTTGGCTGATAGTTTTTCCGATGTGGTGATCACCACAGATACCCTATTTCGGGTGAATTATATCAGCCCGTCAGTGCGCGACGTGCTGGGTTTTGCGCCTGCCGATGTGATTAAAGATTCGCGTTTGCTGGATATTTTGGGCCTGAAAACTATCGCTGACAGCCTTGCACGACGGCTTGCCGATAGTGTTATGCGCCCGGAGGCGGATGCTGACAGTGAACCCACGGAAATTGTTGAAACCTTTGGCACCAACTGTGACGGTGAGCTGATTCCGCTGGAGTTAAAGCTGTCCATTTTGCGTGATGAACATAACCTGCTCGAAGGTATGTTGATCGTAGCGCGTGATATTACCGAGCGTCGTCAAAACGAAGCGAAGCAGCGCATGGCCGCCAAGGTGTTTGAAAATTCGCTGGAAGGCGTTTATATCACCAACGCGGATGGCGTGATTGTTCAGGTCAATCGGGCTTTCAGCAAGATTACCGGCCATAGTGCAGAAGCGATGATCGGTGAAAAGCCGTCACGTATTGGATCAGGCTGGCACGAGATTACCTTCTCGAATGATATTAAACCGTCATTGGATTCCAGCAATCACTGGGAAGGTGAATTGTTAAGTCGGCGAGCCAATGGCGAAGCCTTTGTGGCTTGGTTAAGCATCAGTGCCGTGTACGATTCGCGTGATGAGTTTCTAGGTTTGATCACCAGTTTTAAAGACATTACCGAAGCGAAAAACTCTGAAGAGAACATTAAAAAGCTGGCTTATTATGACCCGTTAACGGATCTGCCAAATCGCGCATTATTTTCTGATCGTTTGTCGCAGGCGTTGCAGCGAGCGCGTCGCAATCGTCATTTTGTGGCACTGCTGTTTCTGGATTTGGATGGCTTCAAGGCCGTTAACGATACTATGGGGCACGCCGTGGGCGATCGTTTGCTGATCGACGTTGCTCGACGATTGCGACACAGTATTCGCAGTGATGACACCGTAGCACGCATGGGTGGCGATGAATTTATTGTGGTACTGAATACGTTGGTAGATCGCACTACTGCCGAAAATGCCGCAGCGCAGGTTGCTCAAAAAATTGTGGATGTGTTGAATGATCCGTTTTTCCTACAGGGTAAGAAAGTGCAAATTGGCTGCAGTATTGGTATTGCGCTTTACCCGGATGACAGCATTGTTGAAGATCAGCTGATCAAGCACGCTGATACGGCGATGTATCATGCCAAAGAGCAAGGTAAAAACGGGTATCAGTTTTTCACCTCAGATATGCATAACCGTGCGCAACTGAGGCAGGATCTCGAACGTGATTTGCGTCTGGCCTCGTTGGATGAGGAATTCTATTTGGCCTACCTGCCGAAGTTCGATGCACGCACGCGCTGTTTAACCGGCTTTGAAGCACTGTTACGTTGGAATCATCCCAAGCGAGGTTTGCTTAAACCTGCCCATTTTTTGCGTACTGCTGAAGATTTGGGCATGGGTACTCGGCTAGGTGACTGGGTCGTTGAAAAGGCCTGCTGGCAATTACGCGAATGGCTGGACGAAGGATATGTCGGTAACGGTATTTCAATTAATACCTTTGAACGCCATTATCGTGATAAAGAATTGGTTAAAACGGTGCGCCGTGCATTGCAGGAAACCTGTGTGCCCGCTGAATTATTGACGGTTGAAATCAGTGAAAATATTTTGATGCAGGATATTGGCTTTGCTTATGCGACGTTGAGTGATTTACGTGATTTAGGAGTGCATATTGCGATTGATGATTTTGCTCTGGGTATGTCGTCCTTACAGTATCTGAATCGTTTGCCGGTCAACGAATTGAAGATAGATCGCCAAATTATCAGCCATGTAGCACCAGGATCCAATGAATTACGTTTGGTGAGTGCGATAGCAGGTATAGCGCTCAGTTACGATTGTGATCTGGTTGCAGAAGGTGTAGAGCGCCAAGAACAACTGGATTTACTGTTAGAAGCCAACTGCGGCAATGTGCAGGGCTTTTTATTCAGTAAACCCATGCAACCGGATGAGGTGTTGGAATATCTGCAAACCGGGCAGCCTGTGCTGCTCGACTAGCCAGACACACACCCACAAAAAAGCCGGAAATAACATCCGGCTTTTTTGTGGGTGTGTAAACTGCAAATCTCTTACTTGGTGATCAACTGCCGCGCCCGTGCTGCGGCTGCTCGCACTTGTTGAGGTGCTGTTCCACCAATATGGTTACGGGCCGCAACTGAACCTTCGAGTGTCAGAACATCAAACACGTCATCGGTGATGATGTCGCTGAATTGTTGCAGTTCTTTCAGCGTCATTTCTGACAAATCTTTGCCTGAATCGATGCCGTAAGCGACTGACTGACCAACGATTTCGTGCGCATCACGGAATGCCACGCCTTTGCGTACCAAATAATCGGCGAGGTCAGTGGCGGTAGAGAATCCACGTTTGGCTGCTTCGTACATGCCGTCGCCCTTGATTTGAATCGCAGGCACCATATCAGCGAAAGCTTTTAGGCAATCTTGGACGGTATCGATCGTATCAAATAACGGTTCTTTGTCTTCCTGGTTGTCTTTGTTGTAAGCCAATGGTTGGCCTTTCATCAGCACGAGCAGTGATGTCAGGTGGCCGATAACGCGGCCAGTTTTGCCACGCACTAGCTCAGGCACATCCGGGTTTTTCTTCTGCGGCATGATGGATGACCCGGTGCAAAAACGATCCGGTAGGTCAATGAAGTTAAATTGGGCCGATGTCCACAAGATCAATTCTTCCGAGCATCGTGATAAGTGCATTAGCAAGATGCTGGCGAAGGCGTTGAATTCGATAGCAAAGTCGCGATCACTGACGGAATCCAGAGAGTTCTCGGTTGGCTTGTCAAAGCCTAGCAGGCTAGCGGTTAGTTCACGATCAATCGGATACGTTGTCCCTGCTAGCGCAGCAGCACCTAGTGGAGATTGATTCATGCGTTTGCGGCAATCCATCAAGCGTGAATAGTCACGTTCTAGCATCTCATTCCAAGCCAATAGATGATGGCCAAAGGTAACTGGCTGGGCAGTTTGTAGGTGGGTAAAACCCGGCATGATGGCATCGGCGTAAGTCTCTGCTTGTGTGATCAAGCCGCTTTGCAAGCGACGCAGTTCGATGGCAATGGCATCGATAGCGTCACGCAAGTACAAGCGAATATCCGTTGCAACCTGGTCGTTTCGAGAACGCCCGGTGTGTAGCTTCTTGCCGGTAATACCGATCTTGTCCGTCAGGCGTGCTTCAATATTCATGTGCACGTCTTCCAATTGAATCGACCATTCTATATTGCCATTCATGGCATCCTGGCGGATCTCTTCCAGTCCGGTTTCAATCGCAGACAGTTCTTCGTCATTCAGTACGCCGGCTTTGTTGAGCATCTTGGCGTGCGCGATCGAGCCATTGATGTCGTGGTGAAACAAGCGCTGATCAAATTGTATGGAGGCCGTGAAGCGCTCGACAAAGGTGTCAGTTGCTTCTGTGAAACGGCCGCCCCACATGGTAGATTCGTTTTTATCACTCATGGAAGTATCTCTTGATGTCCCGGTTTACGGCGTACAGGCAATTCTGCTAATACCTTGTTGAAACTCTGTTCAGCACATCTGCAGGGGTTAACGGCAAGCACTGAAACAGTCATCATAAAAACTTGTCTGACGGTTCGTAGATCTGACCCACTCGGAAATCCAAAGTTTCGCATTGACATGGAACTTCTGTTAGGTGTTCATTGTCATATACAGGATGGGTGCAGGAAAACGGAGCCGTTAACATCACTGGATGGATCTTGGACTGCCTTAATCATGATGATGTGGCAGAACCGCTGAACACACAAATACTCGGTTAATACACAGGCATTTATCGGTTCAGATACTCGCGAAAGCCTACAGAAGGCAAGTCGGATGATGTCGAACAATGTTTTCAGTGACACACTGAACTGTATATTATCCTTTATTCACCCACGTTATGCCATGACTGGATCAATATGCGTGATGACACAGATGAAACCCGCTTCCTGTTGCCGAACCTTTGCGACTACCAGGCTCTGTTTGTACTGATCACGGTCTGTCAGTTTATCGTCATCCTGGACGTATTATTTCAGGACGGTGTTCATTTTGATTGGACCTACTTTGGCTTGGCGACACTGTATGTGCAGTGGCAGGCCATCTGTTCTGCAGCGNTGCTGTGTGTATTGCGAACACGCCTAAGTGTGCTGCCTCGCCGTGTGGCCGTCACGTCCGCATATCTGTTGCTAGTTGCCATGGCGCTGGTCATGGGCTTGATTGTAGAGTGGTTGGAGCAGCCGGGTTGGTGGTTCGACAGTGCGACGATGAATTGGGATTTTATTCTGCGCAATTTTTTGTTGAGTACCATCATCATTGGTATCGGTCTGCGCTATCTTTATGTGCACCAACAGCTTCTGAATCAGCAGCAGGCAGAGCTTCGAGCCACGTTGATGGCTTTGCAAGCGCGAATACGGCCTCACTTTTTGTTTAATAGTTTAAACAGTATTGCCAGCCTTATTTGTTTTGCGCCGGATAGAGCCGAGCGCATGGTAGAAGACTTAGCAGCACTGATGCGCGCCAGTTTGCGTGATAACGTGGTTGAAACCACGATTCGTGAAGAATGGATTTTGAGTCAACGGTATCTGGCGATTGAGCAGATCCGTATCGAAGAACGGTTGCAGTACACCTGTGATTTCGAGCAATTAGATGTTGAATTGCCGATCCCTAGTTTGTGCTTACAACCTATACTGGAAAATGCCATCTATTATGGTATTCAACCAAATCCTGAACCAGGGATGATCAGCATCAAAGGAACCTCTGACAATGGGCTTGTCGAAATTGTTATCGATAACACCCAAATACCTGATCGTGAAGCTCAGCAACGCAGTAATCGACAGTCAAATCGCATGGCGATGGCCAATATCCGACATCGGATTGAACGGCTTTATGGCGAAAGTGCTACGCTGGAAATGACCGATATGGGCGATATGTATCGGGTCAGGCTATGCTATCGGGTAGAACAATCAAGGAGATAATATGACAGATGCGCCTTCGAACAACATTCGTGTGTTAATCGTTGACGATGAATCTCTGGCCCGCCAGCGTTTAATGAAGATGGTGGGAGATATAGACGGTTATAGCTGTGTGGGCGAGGCCAAAAATGGTCTGGAAGCTCTCGAACAGTTTCGGTCGTTGGAACCTGACGTCATCCTGTTGGATGTTCGTATGCCGGGCATGGACGGCATGGAGGCGGCACGTAATATCGCGGAAGAAGATCCCAGCGACCATACCAGTATTATTTTTACCACAGCTTATGACGAGTACGCGATTGATGCTTTTGATGTGCAGGCGTCGGGCTATTTATTAAAGCCGGTCAATGCTGAGAAGCTCGAGAAGGCGCTGTCTCAGGCATCCAAAAGCTATGTGAAAGAGCATGGCGCTGGTGATCCTACACGCCAGCATTTGAGTGCACATTCCCGTGGTAATGTCAGTTTAATCCCGTTGAAAGATGTGCGTGTACTGCAGGCAGAACATAAATATGTCACTGTCTATTACACCGATGGTGAGTCCATTTTGGATGAAAGCCTTAAGGCACTGGAAACAGAGTTTCCCGAGCAGTTTACACGGGTACACCGCAATGCGCTGGTGTCACTTAAGCATGTGAATGCATTGGAAAAAAACGCTCAGGGCCAATATCAATTGTCGATTGAGGGCGTCGAGGTTAAGCCTGTGGTGAGTCGCCGGTTGGTGACTCAGATCAGGCAGCGACTGAAGCAGCTGTAGGCGCTTGGTCGCTTTTGGCTTCAGGCCTTAGGTGGCTCTATCTTCAGGCTCCTCAAATACTCAGATCGATAAAACCTTCCTCTTGGCGGCGTCACGGAGTTAAAACCATTTAATCCTGACGCCGTTGTCGTTATTATTACGATTCATTTCTACACCACTGCAAATTATGAAAATTCTCACCATCGCGACGCGCAAAAGTCCTCTGGCTATGTGGCAGGCTGAATACGTCAAGCAGGTGCTTGAAAGCCATCACTCGAATCTAACTGTTGAGTTTCACGCGATTTCTACGCGCGGCGACAAGTTACTAGACAGCCCTTTGGCCAAAATTGGCGGCAAGGGNTTGTTTGTAAAAGAACTCGAGCGAGCCATTCTGGATGGTGAATCCGATATTGCGGTGCATTCCATGAAAGATGTGCCCATGCATTTTCCTGACGGGCTATGCCTCGGACCGATTTGTGAGCGTGAAGACCCGCGTGACGCTTTTATCTCGAATCAATATGACAGCATTGATGCCCTGCCAGAAGCAGCAGTGGTAGGGACATCCAGTTTGCGTCGTCAATCGCAATTGCAAAAGTATCGTCCGGATATTGTTGTCAAATTCCTGCGCGGCAATGTGAATACGCGTTTGAGAAAGCTCGATGATGGTGAATACGATGCCATTATTTTAGCCGCCGCGGGTATGTTAAGGCTAAAGATGGCGGAGCGAATTCGTAGCTATATTCCTGATACTTTGAGTCTGCCTGCGTGTGGGCAAGGTGCCGTAGGTATCGAGCTTCGCAGTGGTGATGCCGAAACGGCTGCGCTGCTTGAAGTTTTACATCATGAGCCGTCGGCCGTTTGTGTGCGCGCGGAGCGAGCGATGAATACTCGCCTTAACGGTGGTTGTCAGGTGCCGATTGCCGGTTTTGCACAGATTGTTGATAACGCGGGTGAAGAGCAATTGTACATGCGCGGATTGGTTGGCTCTGTCGATGGCAAAACTATGCTGTATGCCGAAGGTCACGATACGCTGGCCAATGCTGAGACACTGGGTGAGCGATTGGCGGAAGATTTGTTGGCGCAGGGTGCAGATAAAATTCTTGCCAGTATCGAGCACGTAACGGCTGACTAATCCATTGACAGCCATAAAAATTCTTGTCACTCGTCCGCAAGCGCAGAATACATCATTTCTGAACGCTATTTCTGAGCTGGGCGACGAAGCGTTGGTGCTGCCAATGCTTGCGATAGAGCCATTGACGGCCAGCAATGCGGCATCAAGTCTGGCCCAGATCAAAGCACGTGTGCTGGATCTGGCGCACTACCATCACGTGATTTTCATCAGTACTAACGCGGTTGATATAGGGTGTCAGTGGTTTGATCAATATTGGCCGCAAACCCCAGTATTGCCGGCGTGGTATGCCATTGGTAAAGCCACAGCAAAAACGATGGGGGGGCACGGGTTACCTGCGCGTGAAGGCGATTCAACGATGAATAGCGAGGCGCTATTGGCGTTGCCTGAGCTGCAGATGCTGGATGGTCAAAAAGTGCTGATTGTGCGTGGCGAGGGTGGTCGTGATCATCTTAAAAGCGTATTACAGGATCGCGGCGCTAAGGTCGACTACCTAGAAGTCTATCGTCGCCGTTCTTTAAGCTATCCGCAGGGAACTACGACGAAACTGATTGAAAATGGTATGGATATTGTCACCGTTACCAGCGGAGAAACTATACAGGCCCTGCTCGATCAAGCTATGATTGACGGAACAACGCAACAAATACTTGAAATACCGGTGATTGTTCCTGGAATCCGGTTGGAAAACCTGGCCCGAGAACATGGATTTCATCATATTTTTGTGGCGAAAAATGCTGGCTTGGATGCCATGATCGCTGCGGTAAACGCTGTGAAAACTACAAGAAGTTATAGAGGATTCAGTAGTGAGTGATAAAAATAATGAAACAAACTCTGCTGTAAGTCGTCCCCGCGCTTCTGATGCTAATCATGAACAACCTGATACCGCCCTCGAGACAAAGAAAGGTGGGTTTACGTCAGGATTGGTTGTGGTTTTGCTGATTCTGCTGGTTGCTGGTGGTGGCGGTGGTTATTACGTCTGGACGCAGGCTCAACAAGAGCTAGGGTTGATGCGTCAGGTTGTTGAAAAAATGCAGGGGCAGCTTAAATCCAAGGATGAATCAGTTGTCGAGTTTAAAGAACAGTTGTCGAAAATTTCTGCAGAGACGCAGTCGCAAGACCTAGTCTTAAATGATCATTTGCGGACATTGGAAGACAATTTAACCAAGATGAAAGGGCAGTTTAAAAAGCTGTCTGATGCGACATTGTCGAGTGAGTCTTGGTTGTTAGCGGAAGTTGAGTATCTGCTCAAAATCGCAGATCAACGCATTTTGATGAGAGAAGACGTTAAAGGTGCCGTTTCGATTCTGAAGAGCGCTGAAACGTTAATCAAAAAAATGCCGGTTGAAGATCGTGGATTGTTAAACGTCCGAGTTGCTATCGCAAAAGACATGGCGTCGTTGGAAGCCTATAAAGATATCGACGTACCAGGTACATACGCGAAGTTGACGGCGTTGGGCGATACAGTTGAACGTTTGCCGCTGTTGCAAACAGCTTTTAATAGCTCCGTTGGTTTAACTGATGAAGAGAAGAAAAAGCAGCCAAAAACACTGGCAGCGATCAACGAAACCCTCAGCGGTTATTTGATCGTGCGTCATCATGATGCTGATAAGCTACGTGCATTGCTCTCTGATGAAGAAGCAGCATCGTTGAAAGACAGCATGCGTTTGGCCCTTGAGCAATCGCAGACGTCACTGTTGAGAGGTGATCAACGTACTTATGACCAAAGCTTAGGCAAGGTGCGTAACTGGATTCACCAGTATTTTGTGGCAAATAACTTCAAGGTCAAAATGGCTATCAAAAAGATTGATGAACTTATGAAAGTTCAGGTAGAGAACGACTTGCCTGATATTTCCGGTTCACAACAGGCGCTGAAACGCTATCTTAATGAGAGAATGCGCCAGAAGTCATAGTATTGGATTGGCGGGTACACCTTGATGACGTGGCGCTATGGCACTGCAAATACGAGGATAAAACCCGCCCGATTTAAACGTGGTGATAGTCACTCCCTATTATTCAGGAAACATTGATACATGATCCGGTTTTTTCTGTTGCTCCTTGTTTTTGCCAGCGGTGGGCTTGGGTTTGCGCATTTGCTCAAAGAAGAAGGCCCGGGTTATGTACTCATCTATTTTAATCACTACTCCATAGAAACCAGTTTCTGGCTATTTACGGTGCTGATGTTGGTGCTGTCTGGTGGCTTGATGTTGGCTATTTGGCTATTTTTTAACGGTGCGGGTTTGCTCGTGCGTTTGGGCTTATGGCCGCGTCGTTTTTCTCTTGGGCAAGCGCATAAACAGCAATTCAACGGATTATTAGCCTATGCCGATGCTGACTATTCAGCCGCAGGTAAGGTGCTGAATCGCGCAGGAAAGCGCGGTAATTTAGCCTTCGTTGATTATTTGTTTGCGGCCCGTTCGGCGTTGCAACTGAATCAGATTGATGAAGCGCAGGCGGCCTTTGAAAAAGCCCGTGAGTGCGGTGATAAGGATGACTTGTCGGTGGCCTTGTTTGGCGTCGACATGGCGCTGGCGCTCAACGATGACGCGCGTGCTCAGCAACGCCTTGAGGATGCCCGCAGTCGATTTTCGAATGACCCTCGCTTTCTGATCAAAGCGGCAATGGTTTACCACGCCGTGCACGAATGGCCCCTGTTACAAGGGTTGTTGAAGCCTCTGCGGAAAAAGAAACTGCTGGTTAAAGCCCAATTCGAAATGTACACCAGAGATTGTTTTGCCGGGTTGATTACACAAGCTGCAGCCATTAATAACTTGTCTGCGGTCAACAAGGCGTTTAAGCAGGCAGATACCTTTCAGCTTGATGAACATGTTTACATGGCCTACTTCCGCGCGTTGCAATCAATGGGCGAAGATGCAGAAGCTCGCAACCGGGTTGAGCACCAATTACGTCAGCAGTGGAGTGCACCATTGCTGGCATTTTACTTACAGCTTGCGCCCGGTGATATTGGCGATCAAGCGGTGTTTGTGCGTCGCTTGGCTGAAGCACAGCCGGGCAGTGCATTGATTCTTCACGCTCAAGGGATTGTTGCGACGCGGCAAGCCAATTGGCTTGAGGCAAAAAAATTCTTTGAAGACAGTTTAGCTATTCAGGAAACGGCCAAGGCTTGGTTCCTGCTTGCAGATGTTTATGCTCAGCTCCATCAGCCATCTCAGCAGGCCGAGAGTGTGAAAAAGGGATTGGCGCTGATGGCGCCAGCCTGAATCAATGACATACTCTTCAGTAGCCTTGAGTGAATCCCGGCGATTTCACCGACTTTCTCAAGGATTGCTCCACCCCACACATTAGTTTGTATCTAAATGCAGTTGCGGAAATTGCCTATTGGCGGCGGACGAGTCAGGCCTTATTATGCCGCTGTATCCGTCTGTTGGATATTGTGCCGGCCCCTAAGAACCTACCGGCAACAAGGAGGAAACTGTGCTTGATTCTGTTTTGAAATTACTCCGGGTACTGAACGGTGATGTCAGTCCCAACCAGATTGCTGCCGGCATTAGCTTTGGTTTTATACTGGGCTTGACGCCTTTCTGGTCGCTGCACAATCTGATCGTTATTCTTCTTATTTGTCTACTGCGAGTGAACGTCGCCAGTGCGATCGTGAGCCTTGCAGGCTTTTCTGTTATCGCTTATCTGTTTGATCCACTTATGGAGCGACTCGGCTACGCCATTCTTACCGGTGACTCTCTGAGCAGTCTTTGGACTGGTTGGTACCAGATCGATCTGCTGCGCTTGGCGCATTTCAATAATACCTTGGTTATGGGGTCTGTGGTTTTAGCCATTGTATTGTGGCCGGTGGTTTTTCTGGTGAGTCGTTTTATCGTGATCAATTATCGAGAACGTATACTTGCTTGGGTTCAAAAGACCCGATTTATGCAGGCGTTGAAAGCCTCACGCTGGTATCAGCGTATCTATGGCGTTATGTCGGTGGAGGTATAAATCATGGTGCGTTGGAAAGGACTAATCGGCTTTGTTGTTATCGTTGCCCTGCTAGCCTTGATCGGCCTGTGGGCGCTTCCTTATGGGATTAAAACCAGTCTTGAATACTTTGGCTCCCGAGCCACCGGTGCCACTGTCAGTGTCGGGGATGTGGATGTCCGCTATCAACCGTTTGGTATTGAGATTGATGATCTGCAAGCCGCGGATCCCAAAAACCTTGATCAAAACCTGTTTGCATTCAAACAAGCTACCGTCAGTGTTGGCTTGTTGAAGTTATTGATGAATCAAGTGGTTGTGCACGATTTATCGATTCAACATTTTTCCTTTAGCAGTCAACGTCAAACCCCAGGCCAATTGATTGGTGATAAAAAGAGCAAGGGCGAGAAAGACGCTGCGTCAGGCGAAAAGTCGCCTAAAGAGCCGGGTTTTGTCGATAAAGGCGTTGATGCAGTGTCGAAGGCATTGCCGACGGCTGCGGACATTCTCGATCGAGAGCCATTACTGATCGATGAAGCGCAAAAACGCCTCGCAGCAACCGCTGAAGAGCAGCAGCAAAAATGGCCGGCGTTAATTAAAGGACTGCCGAATGAGAATGATCTTTCAGACTATGAAACACGACTGAAAGCCATCATTGAAGGTGATATCAAATCCGTTGATGATTTCCAGCAGCGTGTTAAAGCGCTGAAAGCACTGAAAAAGGAAATCGACACCGAACGTAGATTACTCGTCAAAGCGAAAGATGAATTTAAACAGGATCAGGCAACACTGCGTTCACAATTGAATGATTTGAAAAATGCGCCACAAGCGGATTTCAAACGTTTGAAGAGCAAGTATACCTTTGATCAGCAAGGTGCCGGCCAATATGCGGCGTTACTGTTTGGCCCTGAAATTGGCGGATACATGGAAACAGCGCTGTCTTGGTACGATACAGCAGAGCCGATTTTGCAGAACTTGCAGAAAGAAAGTGCCGGTGATGTGCCGCCTGCGCGTGGTGAAGGTCGTATTATTCGTTTCCCTGAGCAGTCGCCTACACCTGACTTTATCGTTGAAAAATCAGTATTCACAATCGATCTCGATGTGGGAACCATGAACGGTAAAGCAACGGATATCACGTTTGAGCAGAAGTTAATCAATCGACCCACACGCATTGAGGTCGCGTCGACGGCCCTGGAAGGTATCGGCCTGGTAGACATCAAGGCTGTGCTGGACTATCGCGCAGACAAAGCGGTCAATACAGCGAACTTTGTCATCGGCGGTTATCAGGTCAGTGGCCAATCACTAGTTAGCAGCGATGAGCTGAGCGTATCGCTGGCCAAAGCCGAAATGCAGGCGAATGGTGAATTGCAACTGATTGAGCGGCAGGTATCCGGTGGCTGGAAGAGCTTATTCAGTCAGGCCCAGTTCGAAAGCTCATCGAATAACGAGTTTGTGGGTGAAATCGGTAAAGCCTTTGAGAATATCCATGATTTCAGTTTGGACGTGGGCGTTACGGGGTCTCTGACAAATCCGAAGCTGGATATTAGCTCTAACTTTGATCGCCGACTGGGCAATGCCTTTAATCAGCGCTTTAAGGCGCGTCAGGCGCAGTTGGAACGGGACTTGAAGAATAAACTACAAGCTGAGCTGGGTGACTATCTGCAAGAAGCCGGCGTTGTTGAAGCCGATATGGTGAAGCAGCAAGCATTCCTGGATGATATGGACGCACAGCTCAAGAAAATGCTCGATGCGGAAGTGACGCAACAAACAGACAAACATCAGAAGAAACTGGAAAAAGAGCTGCAAAAGCAGCTCGATAAATTGTTCTGATTCACCGTTTTTCTAGCTGATCTCAGCGGAACGTCAGGAGCTTGTCACTCTGCGAGGTAAAGTCGCGCGTGGTTCCTGAGGTTCGCTGAGCGTTATCAATCTGCGGTTTTGAATAAGTAAAACAGGCACCCACCATAATGGTATGGGTGTTTGCCTCCTCCCCTGCCATTTTTTGTAAATCAAAGCGTCGTGCGCGAGAAACGAAATAGCCTTTTTGCAACACGAAGGCGGCTTCACGTTGATCCGAATCGACGAATGTCTCATTCGCCCAGCGCGCAAAGCCTTTGTACAGTGTCGAGCCTGCGAGTGCTTGCGGTTGCATAATTGTCCAATCTTTCAACTGCCAACAATGGATCAACTGACCATCGCAATAGACGCAGGCGTCGGTATGCGTGTCTTCATCGGGTACATCGATGGTGTATTCCCGGGCTTTTTCGGTGGCACGCCCGGCATGTGCCAATGTTAGTAACGCAAGATCCATCCAGTGTGTGCATTGTGTTGATGGATTTAGTTGGCTGATAAGTGCCTGAGTCGATACATTCAAGGGCATGCCGATTAATTGCTTGAGCGGCTCTGCGGCTTTAGGGCATGTTGTAAATGGTACGCGTTTGGGTTGTGCCTCCAGTGCCGTTACCTGCTGCGTGTCGTGATACAACCTGACAGTGAAACCATGGTTGCAATCTTCCATAGCGCCATCGACAAAGTGACCCTTTTGTAGATCTTGGCCAGGCACCAGGCGGATGGCTCGATGATAAGTACCCTGCCCGTATTGTGGATTCAGTGGGTACCCTAATGGATTTTTAGGGTCGATATGTGTTTTGGTCTGCATGTTTCGGGCAGCCCCCTTATAGTTATTATGCGCACTGTTCTAAGGCGTTCAGATAGGCGAGTGCACTCACACGTATCCGGGGCTTGTTGGGTATGTGATTGCTGTATTGAATTAGGATTAAACCGGTTATCCGACATCCGAAGCAGGTCGGACTTCGATAGATGGGGTATTATATCGTCCCTGCCCACTCCTTACATGACAGTGCATACAGACAATGAATAGTGATGCCCCCAGTCCGCCGGTTTTTTCCCAATTGACGCCAGAGTCCGTCATCGACGCCATTGAATCGCTGGGTTTTTTCAGCGATGGACGTCAATTAGCATTAAATAGCTACGAAAACCGGGTATATCAGGTTGGCATTGAAGATGATGTGCCGGTGATTGCTAAGTTTTATCGCCCACAGCGATGGGAAAATGCGCAAATCCTTGAAGAACATGCCTTTTGTGCAGAGCTGGCAGAGCAAGAGGTGTCGGTTGTGTGTCCTCTTGAAATTCATGGCCAGACATTGCATGTTCATGAGGGTATGCGTTTTGCAGTATTTCCGCGGCAAGGTGGGCGGGCTCCGGAGCTAGATAATCCTGATCAGCTGTTTTCGCTGGCTCAAACCATCGGTCGAATGCATTGTGTTGGCGCCAGTAAGCCTTTTGAGCATCGGCCTGAACTTAGCATCGAACGATTCGGTGTAGAAAGCGCGAAGACGCTGGTGGGTGGGTTGTTACCTGAAAATTTACGCGAGGTTTATGAAAGCGTTGCTGAGCCTTTACTCGATAGAATTCGCATGCGCTTTGATGCTATCGATGTGCCATTAATTCGGTGTCACGGAGATTGTCATATGGGCAACGTATTATGGCGTGATGATAAGCCGCACTTTGTTGATTTTGATGATATTTCTATGGCGCCAGCAATACAGGATTTATGGATGCTGCTGTCGGGTGATCGCCATCAACAGACGGCGCAATTACAAGAAATTGTTGAGGGTTATGAAATGTTTATGCCCTTTGATGCAGCGCAATTGACCTTGATTGAACCGCTGCGTACCTTACGCATCATGCACTATGCGGCCTGGTTAGCACGCCGTTGGGATGATCCGGCGTTTCCGATGCATTTTCCTTGGTTTAATACCGACCGTTACTGGGGAGAGCATATACTGGAGCTTAAGGAGCAACTTGCGTTGTTGGATGAACCAGCGCTGGTACTACAACCATTTTAACGGTTGTTTTAGCACCAATCGATGCAACGGGAGGTGTCGGTAGATCAGGTTGCTAAGATGAATGGCTTTTTAGAATAACGCTACAACACTATCGCACGTATATGAGGGTTCACACTTGATTGATCCATTGATCATTTTGGTCGCATTCGGTTGCGGGTTGCTGCTGAAACGCCTGGATCAACCACCGTTGATTGGTTATTTGTTGGCCGGTTTTGTGCTGCACGCGATGGGATTTGGTCATACAACGTTTATTGATCAGCTGGCTAATACCGGCGTTTTACTGCTGTTGTTCACCATTGGATTGAAGCTCAAACTCCGCAGCTTAGCGGCTCCTCATGTTTGGGGCGTGACTGCGGTGCATATGCTGTTGTTGATGCCATTTCTGGCATTGCTGCTCTGGGTAGGGCGTCTTGCGATTCCGGGTTTGCCGCCCTTGGCTGATACGGCAATGTGGATGTTGGCATTCGGACTGTCTTTTTCAAGCACAGTATTCGCCGTTAAGATCTTCGACGAAAAGGGTGAGTCTAACGCTCTGTATGCGAGTATCGCCATTGGTATTCTGATCGTACAAGACATCATCGCCGTTGTGTTTATGACGGCCAGCACGGGCAAAGTGCCGTCGCCCTATTCCGTGTTACTGCTACTAGTGTTGCCATTACGGCCGATGATTGATCGCTTTTTTCGTTGGTGTGGTCACGGCGAACTGCTCACGTTAGCTGGGCTGACACTCGCCTTTGTCGGAGCCGGGCTGTTCAGCGCATTAAACTTGAAAGCTGATCTCGGGGCGCTGCTTGCTGGCATTTGGGTCGCTAATTCATCGCAAAAAAATGAATTGGCAAAAAACCTAGTCGGCATGAAGGATATATTCCTGATCGGCTTTTTTGTCAGTATCGGCTTGAGTGGTTTGCCGACTTTGCCATTGGTGGTATTGGCGATCGGTTTAACCTTGGTCGCCTTCGTCAAACCGGTGATGTATTTTTTGTTGCTCGTTGGTATGCGGTTACGCGCACGTACTGCGTTTATTTCATCGCTATCGTTGTTCAATTACAGCGAATTCGGACTCATTGTTGTTGCGTTAGCCGTTGATGCAGGGTGGATGGACGAATCTTGGCTCGTCATGACTGCTTTGGCTCTGTCGTTGTCGTACATTCTCGCTTCGCCGTTCAACAAATCGGCTCATCTGCTGTATGAAAAACACTGCAGGCGTTTGGTACGGTTTGAAAAAACATCCCGTTTACCTGAAGAAACCCCGGTTGATATTGAGGATGCGCGTATCGTGGTATTAGGCATGGGGCGTGTGGGTGCTGGTGCTTATCGCAGATTTTCAGGCGAAACCAATGGGCGTTTGATTGGCATTGAAGAAAATTTGGAAAAAGTAGTGAGCTTGCGTGCACAGGGGTTTAACGTGGTGAAAGCTGATGCAAACGATACCGATTTTTGGCGTCACTTGCCCCATGATCAGATTGACTTGATTATGGTCAGTCTTACCAACCACGAAGAAAATAAAGCCGTCGTCGACCTTATTAAACAATCGGGGTATGGCGGGAATCTGGCTGCTGTTGCCCGCTACCCTGACGAATTGGCCGAGTTGAAAGCTGCGGGTTGCATCGCGTTCAATCTTTATGCGGAAGCCGGACATGGTTTTGCTACCCATGTGCTTAAAGAAATGAGCTGATACCCTTCGACGAGTTTTTGAACCGTGTTTATAATGCGCGCCGTTTCATGCCGTCGCACAAAGGATCTGTTGCGAGTGTCACGTAGTTGCCATAAAACTGTGATATTCATAGGCCGCCTTAGGGGACACTGCACGCTGTAATACCATGCGAAAATATATAAAATCTTTATCGATAACGTTGGCATTGATGTCGCTGATACCGACGTTGAATGCCAAAGAACTTTTTACCATTGCTGGTTCGAACACGGTTGGGGCTAAGTTAGCGCCGCAATGTGCGCGGGACTATCTCGAATCCATCGGGGTTGAGAATGTTACCATTCAGCGTGGTGACGTCGAGAACGAATACCTCGTTTCAGGTAATCAGGGCGTCGGTCTGGATCTGGAGCGTGTTTCCATCCGCATTGAAGCTCACGGTTCCAGTACCGGCTTTAAGCGTCTTGATAGTGGCGATGCTGAATTAGCGATGGCATCCCGACCAATAAAATCGAAAGAAATCGATGCGTTGGTGAAGCGCGGGGATATGGTTTCTGTGGATGCAGAGCACACCATCGGCATCGATGGTTTGGCGATTCTTGTGAGCCCTAACAATCCGGTCGCTACGCTAACGATTAACCAAATCGCCCGCATTTTTTCTGGCCAGATCAAAAACTGGAAAGACCTTGGTGGGCCAAGCATGCCGATTGAGTTGTATGCCAGAGATGAAAAATCGGGCACCTGGGATACCTTCCGCAAGTTGGTGCTCAGTGGCGACTATGAATTGGATGCCCAGGCTCAGCGCTACGAGTCGAATGATCAGCTGTCTGACGCGGTTGCCGCTAATATGAATGCGATCGGGTTTGCAGGTTTGGCGTCGGTACGTGATGCAAAATTACTGGCAGTATCGAACGAAGATACTGCGGCAATGAAGCCGAGCACTTTTACCGTCGCCACAGAAGATTACCCGTTGTCTCGTCGGTTGTTCATGTATTTGCCGCCAGATACTCAGATTCCATGGGTGCAAGATTACGTTGAATTTTGCCAATCCGAGCAAGGGCAAAAGATTGTAGAGAAGGTCGGCTTTGTTTCTCAGAACATTCGAAGTTTTCGTGCGCAGGTCAACGAAGCGATGCCGAGCCAGTATCAGGCCTTGGCGAAATCCGGCGAGCGTTTGTCGGTGAATTTCCGTTTCTCTCGTGGCAGCCCGAACCTTGATAACAAGGCTCATCGCGATCTTACTCGTTTGATTGCGTTTCTGAAAAAATCGGAAAATATCGAGAAACTTGTATATTTGGTTGGTTTTTCTGATGCTGGTGAGCGGTTTAGCCAGGATCTAGTATTGTCTCGATTCAGGGCGTTGGCGGTTCGGTCTGCGCTGTTGCGTGAAGGGTTAGCAGTCAAGGATAGCTATGGGCTGGGTTCATTCATGCCAGTGGCATCGAATGAAGATGAAGGTGCCAAGTCGAAAAATGGTCGTGTTGAAGTTTGGCTAACGGATGAGCCTGTTCCGGTGCTTTAAGGCATCAAATAGTTCGGATAGACCTCACTCGAGGTGGTTAGAAAACAGCGCGACGCTTAGGTTTCTGTGGCGGGTAAATGGCTTTTAGTGCCCGCACTGCGAATGTTTCAAGGTTGCCGTGTTGTTTCACGCGCTCGGCCAAGGGACTACTTAGCTCTTGTACCAGAATAATATTCAAATAAGCCGCTGCAGACAGATCGAGTTTGGATACGTAGATCCCGCCGAACCACTGTCTATCCCCTAACACCTGGGCCAAACAATCAATATCCTTACAGGCGATCGCATAGAGCTCATCCCGGCTGTGTTTACCAAGGCCTTGTGCCTGTAATTGAGACTTTACCTTCTTGCGTGNCTGACTTAGCTGCAATTTTGCGATCGGTGGTGGGATCTCGGCGTAGGCATATTTGCGCATGATATCGGTGTTATGTTCGTCAATCCAATGACTGTAACGTAGCGCAAAATACAGATGTTCATCTAACATAATACTACAGGCGTGGTGCAGTGCGCGGCGGTCGGGCTCTAAATGCCCATCGACATCGAAATCCAGCTTCTTTTCGAGATAACTTATGATCTGGTTGGCGTCGGCAATGACTACACCGTTATCGCGGATGTACGGCAGTGCTCCGCCAGGAGCCTTATTGCTGGCCGTTTCTTCGATGATCTGAAATGGGATGTCTGCAAGGCGCAGAAAGCCTTCCAGTTTCATGCAAAAAGGATTGAGATTGGGTACCTGAAAAGCACATGGAAACTGATAGAGGTCGATCATATTAACTCGGCAGATAGTTGTTGAAGTTAATATCACCCGGGCCCATGTTTATGTTGGCCTCGGAGTGCCTGTGAACACTGGTCGGTCGTTCAGTTGGGTGTGGCAGTTACGCCCCATTTTCATAACGGATGGTACAGCGCATACTGATATTTTACCCGGTAGTGGGTATCAATTCTGAGCGCTGGTGATCACGCATTGAGATCCGGTATAAGTGCACTTTCTAGATGTACGATACGGTCTTTAAGCAACAGTTTTTGTTTTTTCAACCGCCGGATTTCCAGGCCGTTGATAGGGCTAGTAGAGCTTGCTAAAGCGTCGACTTGTTGGTTCAGTTGATGGTGCTGAACACGCAGGTCTTTCAGTTGCTCACGAGCTTCTTCGAGTCTGGTTATTGTCATGCCACTAGGTACCTGTATGCGAGCAAATCGAGTTTGCTGAAACAAGTTCGATTAGCCGTTGGTGAGCCGACCGTAGGCCGGAAAACGGTAGGGGCTAAATCACATATTTTTTCGATTATATGGCGACTGTCGGCGAATTGATACTACTAGTTTTCTTCGACAGACGAACTATCGTTCGCTTCATCGCGGGGTTTCTTTTCCCCAATAAACCGGCCAAACAAGATCCCGACTTCAAAAAGTAGCCACATGGGGATAGCCATAAGAGCCTGTGAAATCGGGTCTGGCGGCGTTAACAGCATGCCGACGATAAAGCAGCCAACGATCACGTAAGGCCGTTTACTGGCCAGAGATTTAGCCGTTGTTGCGCCGGTGTGGATCAGTATCACCGTCGCAATGGGGATTTCGAAGGCAACACCAAAAGCGAAAAACAGTTTCAGGGTAGTATCAAGAAACCGGCTAATGTCGGGTGTGTAGGCAACGGATTCTGGTCCGACTGAGCTGAAAAACGTAAAAATCAGTGGGAAAACCACGAAATAGGCGAAGGAAATTCCCGCATAAAACAGCAATATGCTGGTGGCAAGTACAGGCACCAGTAAACGTTTTTCTTCTTTGTACAGGCCAGGTGCGATAAAGCCCCAGATTTCACCCAAAATATAAGGCGCAGCCAGAAACAGTGCAACGACCATGGTGAGCTTGAAGGGCGCGAAAAAGGGGGATGTCACGTCCGTTGCGATCATTTGACTGCCTTCAGGCAGTGCTTGCAACAACGGAATGGCAACCCATTCGTAGATTTCGTTGGAGAAGTTGAACAGTCCGGCAAAAATAACCAGCATCACCAGTAGGCTGCGCAGCAGGCGCGTCCGCAGTTCCAGTAGATGTTCCGTTAATGGCTGGGTTTTCTCTACATCTCGGTCAGTCATTGTTTATCTGAGGACTCGGTGCTGTTCGGGGCGATAGGCTGGGGCTGGGCATCCTGCGACTTGGCAGCAGGCGTATCTGTCAGGGCCGCTGTTATACTCTCGGCGCGTTCGACATTGTCGACACGCTTGGTGCTCTCGGCATCATCACTATTACTGGTCGCCGTCGCCTGCTGATGAATAGTATTGAGTTCCTGAGTGGTATCTTTGGCCAGGCTAGTCAGTTGTTCCTGAGTAGACTTAAGACTTTGCATGATTTCTTCATTATGCAATTGGCGGCGGATATCGTCAGCACCGATTTCTTTTTCGATTTCGGTTCGAACCTGTCGGTAACTGCGTTTGAAGCGGCCGACCCACAGGCTGATAGTGCGAATAGCGACGGGTAGACGTTCAGGGCCGAGTATCAGCAATCCGAGTACGGCAATAACCAACAGCTCCGCAAAACCGATATCAAACATAATCTATGCCTGCTTATCGGTATCTTTAACGGTCTCAGCCTCACCGGTAATGGTGTTTGCGTCCGTTTTCTTTTCCAGAGCCGGATCATCCTGATCAATATCTTTGGCCGCTGCAGCCGCTTCTTCTTCATCGTTAATCGATTTACGGAAGCCTTTGATGGCGCCGCCAAGATCGCTGCCAATATTCTTCAGCTTCTTTGTGCCGAACAGCAATAGGACGATAATCAGAATCAGAGCCAGTTCTTTAATGCCAAATCCCATGTGAATTCCTCTCTAGTGTTAAGCCCCTGATGGGTTTAGTTGCTGTATCCGGATCAGGCGTTATCGCCGGAAGTGGAACGGCTGGCTTTTTCGTCGATTCCCGACAACCCGAAGCGTCGGGCAAGTTCATTCAAAACGTCATCGGCAGATGCGCCCAGTTCGCTGAGTGCTACCAGTGAATGAAACCAGAGATCAGCGGTTTCATAAACAACATCGGAATTATCACCACTGCGTTCCGCGTCTTTGGCTGCGATGATGGTTTCAGTGGCTTCTTCGCCGACCTTTTCGAGAATTTTGTTCAAGCCTTTATGATGCAGTTTAGCGACATAAGAACTTTCAGGGTCGGCATTTTTGCGGGCTTCCAATACGTTGGACAGTTCTGCCAGAATATCGCTCATCAGGAATAGATCTCTTTCGGGTTCTTCAGCACAGGCGCGTCGTCCTGCCATTGTCCGTCGACATGTTTTTTATAGAAGCAACTGCGTCGGCCAGTGTGGCACGCGATCTCGCCGAGTTGATCGACGCTGAGCAGCACAACGTCGTTGTCACAATCCAGATGCACGTCTTTAAGTACTTGCACATGGCCCGAGCTTTCGCCTTTACGCCATAACGCCTGGCGGGAGCGCGAATAATAAATGGCGCGGCCTTCTTCGATACTCAGTTGCAGTGACTCGCGATTCATCCATGCCATCATAAGCACTTCGCCGGTCTTGGCATCCTGTGCAATAGCAGGTATCAAGCCGTCACTGGTCCATTTAATTTGATCGAGGAAATTTACCATTAGCCTGTCTCTTTGCGCATACTATTTTCGAAAAACGTAAAAGTATGCCACAGCTATTTTGCGCTGGCGATGTAATTCAAAAGCATAACCTTATCATAATCTTGCGTCACTCTTGTGACACAAGATGATAAAAGGCTTGGGGACTAGATGAATACGTACGGCGGCTGCAGCAGCATGCGCAAAAATTGCAGTATCAATATCGCAAAAATCGGCGAAAGATCGATTCCGCCCATATCCGGTAACAATTTGCGGAACGGTTTCAGAGGAGGCTCTACCAATTGGCAAACCAGTAGGCCGACAGGGTTCTGTCTTGCTTGGGGGATCCAGCTCATGATCGCTGAAATAATGATGCCGACCAGATAAATTCCGGCGATGGTTTTTATCAGGCCAGTGACGCTATAAATCAGTAGGTTGACGACGGGCACCATTTGTCCGTAAACAAGATAGAAAATGGCGATAATCATGGCGACATAAAGTACCCACGCTAACAACAGCGAGGCAATATCCAGCCCGCCAATGCCAGGAATGATACGGCGTAGAGGATTTAATATGGGCGCTGTCGCCTTGACGATAAACTGGCTGACCGGATTATAAAAATCGGCCTTGGCGACTTGCAGCAAAAAGCGCAGTAGGACCACATAGATATAAAGCAGGAACAGATTCTGAACCAGAAAAACCACAGCTTGATTTGCAGATGACATGAGCAGTCCTATTTCATTTGTTCGGCCAATTCGCGGCCGCGTTCGTCCGCAGCAGCAAGTGCTTTGGCAAATAAACCTTGAGTATCATTATCGTCGAAGACGCCAAGTGCTGCTGCGGTTGTTCCGCCGGGCGATGTCACGCGGCGGCGCAGCTCGGCAGCATCAAACTCACTTTCATTAGCCATTTTAGCTGCCCCTAAGGCAGTTTGTAAGGTCAGATTTCGAGCAGTCTCTGCAGGTAGGCCTAACTTTTCGCCTGCAGCTTGCATCGCTTCCATAACCATAAAAAAATACGCTGGGCCACTGCCGGAAAGCGCAGTCACGGCATCCATCAGTTGTTCGTCATCGATCCACTCAATGATGCCGATGGCATTCATGAGCTGCTCGCTGAGTGCTTTTTGTGCGNCTGTCACGTAGGTATTGGCGAAAAGGCCGGTCGCGCCGGTTTGTACCAGTGCTGGTGTGTTGGGCATGCTACGTACAACGGCGGTTGATTCGCTGAGCGATTGTGTCAGCAGCTCACAGGTGATCCCTGCTGCGATTGAAACGATCAGGGGGTTATGTGCGATAACTGCTTCACGAATATCGTCACAAACAACGGCCATTTGTTGTGGTTTCACTGCCAAAACAACTACGTCAGCCTGGCTGACAATGTTGCTGTTGTTGAGGCTTGTTTGAATGCCGAGGGTTGATGACAGGTGATCAAGCTCCGCTTGCACGGGCGATGCGGCATAGATGCTGCCTGCACCAAAGCCTTGTTCGATAAGGCCGCCAATGATGGCNTGCGCCATGTTGCCAGCGCCGATAAAAGCAATTTTGGTATCGTTCATAGTGATCCGGTGTGAGTGTTCAACTGTGTTATGAATAACAGATTTTGTGCGTGTCAGTCAGTCGTTGTGTCGCTGGAAGGGGGGCTTCCCTCATCAATGATGTTAGCATCGATATTCTTGTGAGCAGGAGTCGGCCGCTGACCAAAAATCGCCGTGCCAATGCGTACAATCGTCGCACCATGTTGAATGGCGGTGTGCATATCATTGGACATCCCCATCGATAGCTCGGTGGCCTCGGGATATTGCCGCTGCAGCTGTTGTGACAAAGTTTGCATTCTAGCAAAATCATCCGCGCTTTGTGCACCTTGTTCGTGTGGTCGCGGGATTGCCATCAGGCCCTTGAGGCATAGCTTGTCGGCGCTATTGATCAGGACAGCTAACGTATCGATTTCGGTCGGTAAGCAACCAGATTTGGTGGGTTCTTCGCTGATATTGACCTGAATGAGGCAATTTAAGGGTGGTTTGCCGTCTGGGCGCTGTTCGTTGAGGCGGCGAATTAGCTTTGCGCGGTCGATACTGTGAACCCAGTCGAATTTCTCTGCAATTAGGCGACTTTTATTGGATTGAATGGGGCCGATGAAGTGCCATTCGAGGGTTTCTGGTAGCTGTTCGATTTTATCAGCAGCTTCGGTGGCATAGTTTTCTCCGAATGCCAATTGGCCTGTCTGCATCGCTTGTTGGATTTTTTCGATAGGCTGAGTTTTGCTGACAGCTAACAATTTGACACTGTTAGCGCTGCGTTCAGCAGTACGGCAGTTTGAGTGAATGCGATTTTTCATCGCGACAATATTGTCTTCTATGGNTGGCATGGATAGGATTGGATTATCTGGTTGCTCTCAATGTGTTGATGCAGGAACGGATCAGCTGGCTGATGAAGCAAGACTGTCGTTGCTGCGCTGCGAAATGAGTCTGTTTAAACGTGTATGGTGGCGGCAATAGGTACTGCAGTAATACAGTAACAATAAGCTGCCGGTTGCCCGCACAGCATTGCAACCCAACAAACAATAACAAGCCCTACGGCAAAATCCCACATCCACGGCTTTATGGCTACCACCGGTTTGGTGCTATAGACCAAGAACGATCAGGAATCGCGATGGATATTACAGAATTACTGGCCTTCAGCGCAAAACAAAATGCGTCGGATCTGCACTTGTCGGCGGGCCTTCCTCCGATGATTCGTGTAGATGGTGACGTTCGCCGTATCAATTTGCCACCGATGGATCACAAAGAAGTACATTCGCTGATTTATGAAATCATGAACGATAAACAGCGTAAGGACTACGAAGAGTTTTTAGAAACCGATTTCTCCTTTGAAGTTCCCGGTGTGGCGCGTTTCCGTGTTAATGCCTTTAATCAGAACCGTGGTGCTGGTGCGGTTTTTCGGACCATTCCCTCCAAAGTTCTGACAATGGAAGACCTCGGTATGGGGCAGGCATTTAAAGACATTGCCGAAACACCGCGTGGATTAGTGTTAGTTACCGGGCCGACGGGTTCCGGTAAAAGTACCACGCTGGCGGCTATGGTCGACCATATCAATGAACACAAATATGAGCACATTCTGACCATCGAAGACCCGATCGAATTTGTCCATGAAAGCAAGAAGTGTTTGGTGAATCAGCGTGAAGTACATCGTGATACCCATGGCTTTAATGCGGCGCTGCGTTCCGCGCTGCGTGAAGATCCGGATATCATCCTAGTGGGCGAATTACGTGACCTTGAGACCATCAAGTTAGCGTTGGAGGCAGCAGAGACTGGTCACGTAGTTTTTGGCACGCTACATACGCAATCTGCGGCGAAAACCATTGACCGTATTATTGATGTCTTCCCGGCCGCAGAAAAATCCATGGTACGTTCCATGTTGTCGGAATCTTTGCGAGCGGTAGTTTCTCAAACGCTACTGAAGAAAGTTGGTGGTGGGCGCATAGCTGCGCATGAAATCATGATTGGCACCCCGGCGATTCGAAACTTGATTCGTGAAGACAAAGTCGCGCAAATGTATTCGGCGATCCAAACTGGCGCGAATGTCGGTATGCAGACCCTCGATCAGGCGTTGCTGGATTTGGTCAATGCACGTCTCATTACCAAAGAAGCGGCGCGTCATAAGGCCAAAATTCCGGAAAACTTCCGTTAATCCTGTCAAGATGGCTGATACACTGGTTTGTCCGTTCATAGGCGCAGCTGACTCAGGGGAATACTGTGGATATTGATCGATTATTAAAACTCATGGTGGATAAAGGCGCATCAGACCTTTTCATCACCACTGGCGTTCCACCAAGCATCAAGATCAATGGCCGTGTTATGCCGGTCAGTAATGCTAAGTTGTCGCCGGAAAAATGCCGCGAAACGGTGTTGTCGGTGATGACAGAAAGCCAGCGCAAAGAATTTGTGCGCGATAAAGAACTCAATTTTGCGATTAGTGCGCGAGGTATTGGGCGATTTCGTGTAAGCGCTTTTTATCAGCGTAATTTGGCGGCCATGGTGTTGCGCCGTATAGAAACCAATATTCCGGATATTGATCAACTGCGTTTGCCATCGGTAATCAAGGATGTTGCCATGACCAAGCGTGGCCTGATCGTGTTTGTGGGTGGTACCGGTACGGGTAAATCAACCTCGCTGGCAGCAATGATTGGGCATCGTAACAAAAACAGCAAAGGACATATCATTACGATTGAGGATCCGATCGAGTTTATTCATGCGCATCAAGGTTGCATCGTTACACAGCGAGAAGTGGGTATCGATACGGACTCCTTTGAAATTGCGTTGAAGAATACGCTGCGACAGGCGCCGGATGTGATTCTTATTGGTGAGGTGCGTACTCGTGAAACGATGGAGCATGCCATTACCTTTGCTGAGACGGGGCACTTGTGTTTGTGTACCTTGCATGCAAACAATGCCAACCAGGCACTTGATCGAATCATGAATTTCTTCCCGCCGGAGCGGCATGATCAGTTGTGGCTCGATTTATCATTGAATCTTAAGGCGATGATCGCGCAGCAATTGATTCGTACACCCGATGGTAAAGGCCGGCGTGCGGCGATTGAGGTCATGTTGAATACGCCATTGGCGCAGGACATGATTCGTAAAGGCGATGTGCCAGGGCTTAAGCCGTTAATGGCCAAATCTAACGAAGCCGGTATGCAAACCTTTGACCAGGCCTTGTTCCGGTTATTCAAGCAAGGTGAAATCACCTACGAAGACGCGCTTTCTTCGGCAGATTCTGCCAACGATTTACGCCTGATGATCAAGCTTGATAGTGAGCATGATTTCATGCAAGAAGTGGAAAAAGGCGGCCTTCGTATTGAAGGAGACGACGACGATCCGAAATCGGGCATGATGCGTCGTTAATGGCGATCAGGAGAAAAATACGTCGTACGTGAAAAATAGGCGAAAATAGGTCTGTGATCCGGTGTTATGCCGGATCGTCAGGCATGCCATTATAAAACCAGCTCGTCAGGATGTAACAAGCAGCGAGGCTATCAACGGCACTCTGTTTGTAATTATTGGCGGGTTGCTCTTCTTTCGCGGCTTCGGAACTGAGACGTTCATCCCAGACATGACTCGGGAGTCCGAATCGCCCGTGCAGGCGTCGTGCAAACTTTCGTGCACGCTGGCACATTGGGTTGCTAGTGCCGTCCATGTTTAATGGTAACCCGGTTACTAACACGTCGGGTTGCCATTCATTCAGCAGTTTTTCAATCTCTTGCCAATCCGGAATGCCATCGCGGGCCGCTATTTCAGGGATTGGTTCGCTGGTTTGTGTCAGGCTTTGACCGAAGGCGATACCGATACGTTTGGTACCAAAGTCAAAAGCCATGGCGCGAATCGTTGAAGTCATATGTGTGCCGAAAGGTTTACAGCTGTGTCTTATCAGCTAGGCGGTGCGGGTTTACGCGTGGCCTGCCATTGGCGACAGGCTGTGATAGTCGATGCCTAGTTGTGCCATTACGGCATCCAGGCGGTGTTCGAAACGGGTTTCAAGTAATATTGACTCTGTCGCCGGTGCTATCAGCCAAGCATTGTCGGCAATTTCCTGTTCCAGTTGGCCGGCATCCCAGCCGGCATAGCCGAGAATGACTAGATGTTCACCGATGTTTTTGCCGCCAGCAATGGCTTCGAGAATGTCGGCTGACATCGTGCAATGCAGATTGTCCGTTAGCGGAATCTCATGGCCCCATTGTGTATCGCCTGGGGCATGCAATACAAACCCTCGTTGCGTGTCGACTGGGCCACCTTGGTAGACCGGATGGTTGCCATGGACGTGGGGGTGGTCCTTATCAAACTGCTCAAGCACTTCATCTTCAGAAACGTCCATCGGGCGGTTGACGATTAAGCCCGTCGCCCCTTCATTCGTGTGATCCAGAATATAGATCAGGCTCCCGGCAAATAGAGGATCTTCCAATCCAGGCATAGCGATGAGGAATTGGCCGCGGGTGTCGAGTACTGGCGATTGTGAGTCAGGCATAAGACTATTGTAATTGACTGAACTGGTTTTTACTAAATCGCCAGGTGCGAACAATTTCAAGCATGTCGGCGTCTTTCCGGATTTCGGGCGGAAATGGCGCGTACGGGCTGGCAAGTCGCACGATGCGCAGTGCGGCATCGTCGAGTAGTTTGTGGCCTGAGCTTTTTACGACTTTCGCTTCTTCCAATGTACCATCGGCGTGAATGCTCACTACCATTTGTAGGTCGCCGTACAAGCCTTTTGTGCGTGCTTGCTGCGGGTAGTGTTCATTGCCAATGGCTTCGATGCGTTGCTGCCAATGATACAGATATTCAGCGTCGACAGCGGCCTTGGTGGCAACGGATGACAGGCGGCGTACCTTCGGCAGTCGCGCGTATTCCTGGCGTGTTTGATCCAGTTTTGCCTGCAATGATGCGATTTCTAGTTGGCGTTGGTAGAGGTCATCGCGGCCACTGACCAGTTGTTGCTCCAATGTGCGTTTTTGTTTGGGCGATAAGGCTTCGCGGTTGCTTTCCGACTGGGTGCTTACAATCTGTACCTGTTGGCTGGCTTGTCTTTGCCTTGGGGTAAGTTGTTGAACCTGAGTGTCGTTGATAACAGCACTGCTGATCGCCGCTTGGTGGTCGGTAGTGAGCTCTTTTTTGCTGGACTCTGTGCCACTGGCTTCTTGGTTGGTTTGTGCAACGAAGTCTGCATCGTGAATGGTTTTGTCAGTTTTGAACTGCGATAGGGTGATGTCGATACGTTTGCTGGCCGGCGCTTTAGGTAGTTGCAATGCAAAGCCGAGTCCGAGAATCACGGCCACATGCAGCGCGATTGCCATCGACAACGTGAAGCCGAGGCGGTTATGGGTTTTGGCGGCCGGATCGTGATACAACATGCTCAAAGTAACCTGGTTTGAAAAAGGGGAGAATCAGACGATGCGTTGTTGTCTGATTCTTTTGCCCGTTTATTATTTTTGACGATGGCTATACAGCCAAGCGTTTTTCAATGGCATCCATAAGTTTACCGGCAATATCCAATTCATGCGCGTTATCTATTTCACGAATACAGGTAGGACTTGTGACATTTATTTCTGTCAGGTGGTCGCCGATCACATCGAGCCCGACAAATAGCAGGCCTTTCTCGTTAAGTGTCGGGATGATTTGTTCGCAGACCCAGTAGTCTCGATCGTTGAGCGCGACCGGTTCGCCTCTGCCGCCGGCTGCTAAGTTGCCTCGGGTTTCTCCACTCGCCGGGATGCGTGCTAAGCCATAGGGCATAGGTTCGCCATCGACAATCAGTATACGCTTGTCGCCTTCGGTGATTGCGGGCAAAAATTCCTGAGCCATGATGGTTTGGGTGCCATATGCGGTCAGGGTCTCGATAATAACACTGACGTTAGGGTCTTCAGGCTTCAGGCGGAAAATTTGTGATCCTCCCATGCCATCCAGTGGTTTGAAAATAACATCGCCATACTGTTTATGAAAATCACGCAGTAATTCAGGGCTGCTAGTTACCCGATGTGGTGGGCAGCACTGTGGGAATTGAGTGGCAAAAATTTTCTCATTGCAATCGCGTAGGCTTGATGGCTTGTTGACGATGAGCGTGCCTCGTTGCTCTGCCGCTTCAAGGATGTACGTGTTGTAGATGAATTCGTTATCAAATGGGGGATCTTTACGCATCAGGACGACATCGAGAGAATCCAGATTAATGACATCTTTGTCGGATTTTTCAAACCATTTTTGAGGGTCGCGAAATACCTTTAAGCGAGAGGCATTGGCTTTCGGGTTGCCTTGATCAATGAATAGATCTTTCGCTTCCATGTAAAAAAGATCCCAGCCTCTGTCGCTAGCAGCCCATAGCATGGCCAGTGAGCTGTCTTTTTTGTAATTGATGGACTCAATGGGGTCCATGACGATGCCGAGTTTGATATTCATGGTTTTTCCTGTCTTGATTCGGGTGCCCAATTGCGTCACTTTTTGCACAAATGTGCCAGTTGTTTGGGTGCTGCGACAATTGGTATCAATGAATTGTGGTGAACATTGCCTGTATTTTACTTAATTGACAAGTAGCCGTAGACAGCACCTTGCGAAGGAGGTATTTTGCTTGTTGCTCGCGTTCTGAGTTTGTTAGTACGGTGAGTACATAATAATTAATTAAAGCCACCTATCTGTACTGTTAAAAGGCCCGCATTATGGAAGGTAATTTCGAAAACCTCAAAGTAATGGTCATCGATGATAGTAAGACTATTCGTCGTACCGCCGAAACCTTGCTGAAAAAAGTTGGTTGTGAAGTCATTACCGCCGTTGACGGTTTTGACGCGTTAGCCAAGATTGCTGACACTAAGCCGAATATCATCTTTGTTGATATTATGATGCCTCGCCTAGATGGCTATCAAACTTGTGCGCTGATCAAGAATAACAGCGAATTCAAGTCGACACCTGTTATCATGCTTTCTAGTAAGGATGGTTTGTTCGACAAAGCCAAAGGTCGTATCGTTGGTTCTGACCAGTATCTAACTAAGCCGTTTAGTAAGTCCGAGCTTATCAGTGCTATTGAGGCGCATGTAACGCATTGAATGAATGTATAACGCACGGTGCGATTTACATGTTTAATGCACGAATATAAGTATCTAAGGTGGAGACGATAATGGCTCGAATTCTCATCGTTGATGATTCCCCGACAGAAACATTCAAGATGGAAGAAATCTTGACCAGGAAAGGTCACCAAATCTGGAAAGCCAGTGGCGGTGAGGAAGGGGTTGCTCTTGCGAAGAAAGAACTGCCCGATCTTGTGTTAATGGATGTTGTTATGCCCGGGATTAACGGATTTCAGGCGACGCGTCAGCTGACAAAGAATGCAGAGACAAGCCATATTCCCGTCATCATTGTGACCACCAAAGATCAAGAAACCGATCGTCTTTGGGGGAAACGTCAGGGAGCGTCCAGTTATCTTACNAAGCCGATTGATGAAAAGGCGTTGGTTAAAGCGATCGATGAAGCCTTGGCTTCATAAAACAGGGATAGTTGTCACGCCATGTCAGCCGAGATTGAACCCTTTGATCTGCTTGTTCAGCTAGCTGAGCACGTTCAGGCGCTAAAGCCTGAATTGCCGGCGCAGCGAAAAATTCAAACGAGCTGGAGTGGCATCGGTTTCAGCATTTTAGGGCAGCGTATGATTGCCCCGTTAGGCGAAGTCGTCGAGATGTTCCCTGTACCTAGCGTTACCCGTTTGCCGGGTGTACAAGATTGGGTGTTGGGCTTGGCGAATGTACGGGGGCGTTTGATGCCTCTGTTTGATTTAGAATTTTTTTTCGGCGGGCAGGCACTCAGTGTCAGCCAGACTAATAAAAAGAAACGCCGTGTATTGGTTTTGGAACTTGGCGATTTGTATGCCGGACTGGTTGTTAATGAAGTCTATGGTATGCAGCATTTCCCGGAAGATGCCAGTATTGAACCAGTTCCGACAGAACAGCAATATTTGGCACCGTATTCTCAAGGAATTCACCATCAGGATGGTATTGTCTGGATGACATTCAGCCCCTTCAGCTTGGTTCGTGATCCTCGTTTCTTTAACGCAGCGGCCGCTTAATACTTATGCGCGCAACGACTTTGATAAAATCTAAATTCAGCAGGAGATGGAGATGAGCACCACATCGTCCACCATGTTGTCGAAGCAATCGAACAAGAACATTATCGTTCTTGGCATGCTTATGGCACTGGCTTTCATATTCTTTGTATGGAACATCGTGAAAGTATTTCAGGATGCTGAATACGATTCCATGTATCTGGAAACGACCGGTGATTTGAGGGTACTTGCCCAGCAAATCTCGACCCATTCTCGCGAAGCTGCAGAGGGTCGTGGCCCGGCCTTCGAAGAGTTGGAGAGTGATCGCCAGAAGTTCCAAAAGTCGTTTGTTGAACTTACCAATGGTCGCGACGGTTTGCCGCCGCTACCTGATGCCTTGGGCCGTGAGCGCGATAGCTTGGGTAAAGTCTGGAACCGTGTTAACAGCGCGGCCTCAGTGATTTACGCCAATAAAGCGCGGGTACTGTTCTTGCACGAAGTTGCCAGCACACTGAGTGCCTCGATTCCTGAACTTCAGCAAAAGTACGATACGGTTGTTGATATCCTGATCGATAGTGGCGCTTCAGCTGAGCAAATTGCAGAAGCACAAAAACAAACATGGCGTGCAGAGCGTATCGCTCGTAACGTTGATAAAATGTTGGCTGGTGGTGAGCAAACCGCAGCGGCAGCTGATCAATTCAACAGTGATGCATCTAACTTTGGTGACACACTGAATTCGATGATTAACGGTAATGCTGCGATGGGTATTCGCCGCGTCAGTGATGAAGAAGCGCGTCAAGCACTGAAAGAAATCGCCGCCCTATTCCAGTTTATCACCACCTCCGTTGACGATATTTTTGAAGCATCACCGGATCTGAAAAAGGTTCACGAAGCAGCAGATGCGATTCTGGTTGATTCCCCAGTGATGATGACGGCGACTAGTCGTTTGGCTGATCGAATCAACAACCTGGAAGAGACCCGTAACTTTGATACCCGTACTGCGATTATCGCGGCACTTGTCTTTCTCTTCTTTGCTGCCTTTATCGGCGTGCAATTATTCCTCAATACCCGAACTCGTTTAGCCGAAACTGACGCAACCAACGAACGAAACCAGCAAGCAATTTTACGTTTGCTGGATGAGTTGGCCGATTTGGCTGATGGTGACCTGACAACGACCGCAACCGTAACCGAGGATTTCACGGGTGCGATCGCCGACTCTATTAACTTCACTATTGATCAGTTGCGTATTCTGGTATCGCAAATCAACGACACCGCGTTGCGAGTCTCGAACGCTGCCGAAGAAACACAGAGCACAGCATTACACCTTGCTGAAGCTTCTGAACATCAGGCCCAGGAAATCGCCGGTGCGTCAGCAGCTGTAAACGAAATGGCGGTGACCATCGACCAAGTATCTGCCAACGCTGCAGAATCTGCGCAGGTTGCGGAACGCTCAGTAAAAATCGCTAACCGTGGTGCTGAAGTTGTACAAAACACCATTAACGGTATGGATACAATCCGTGAGCAAATTCAGGACACTGCGAAACGTATCAAGCGTTTGGGTGAATCATCACAGGAAATCGGTGATATCGTATCCTTGATCAACGATATTGCCGACCAAACCAATATTCTCGCCTTGAATGCTGCGATTCAGGCTTCGATGGCGGGTGATGCAGGTCGAGGCTTCGCGGTTGTTGCCGACGAAGTACAGCGTCTTGCTGAGCGTTCATCTGCGGCGACTAAGCAGATTGAAGCACTGGTTAAAACGATCCAGTCAGATACTAACGAAGCGGTTATATCAATGGAGCAAACGACATCCGAAGTTGTTCGTGGTGCTCGTCTGGCTCAGGATGCCGGTATGGCACTTGAGGAAATCGAGAAGGTATCTGCCGAATTAGCCGACTTGATCCAGAACATCTCGAATGCAGCTCGCCAGCAAGCAGCATCAGCCGGTCATATCTCCAACACGATGAATGTTATTCAGGAGATTACCCAGCAGACTAACGCCGGTACAACAGCGACTGCTCGCTCGATTGGTAACTTGGCTGGCATGGCGACCGAACTACGTGGCTCAGTTGCTGGTTTCACCCTACCTGAAGAAGAAGTGGCATAAGCCGCTTCTCTTCTTATCTAACCTGATTTCGCAATTCTATGAACTGGGCGTACCAAAGCATTCCTGAGCTGTCAGATTCGGAGTTTGATACCTGGCAGAATCTTCTGGAACAGCGCACCGGCATCTCGTTTGAACGTCACAAACAGATACTTCAGACAGGCCTCGGTCAACGCATGCGTGAAGTGGGCTGCTTGGACTATGGCCAGTATTTTCGCCAGATTTGTTACGGTAAAGGTGGCGCGTTAGAGTGGGAAGCCTTGCTGAAAACTCTGACGGTCAAAGAAACACGTTTTTTTCGCGACGAAGATGCCTTTGAGTATGTTCGCAAGTACCTGTTTAATCGCCTAGTTCGTCCGGATGCCGACAAAACCCTCGAAATATGGAGCGTTGCCTGCTCAACCGGTGAAGAGCCGTATTCTATGGCAATGCTGGCTAACGATACGATAGAGGGATTAGGAGGTAGTAAATACTACGGTATTACTGCTACCGATATCTGTTTGGCTTCGCTTGCCGACGCGAGAGCGGGTAAATTTGGCGAGCGCAGAGTTGATGGTATTGAGTCATCAATGCGTGATCGGTATTTCATCCACCAGGATGGTCGTTACAAGATTGTCGATTGGTTAAGAGAAAAAATCTGCTTTGTTCAGGCCAATATTATTGAGTTAGGCCATTTGCCCATTGCCCAACAAGACGTGGTTTATTGTCAAAACGTGTTGGTTTACTTCCGGCGCTGGCGTCAACATCAAGTGCTTGATGAATTAGCCGCGCGACTTAAACCCGGTGGTCTGCTGGTATTGGGGAGCGGAGAAGGCGCTGGTTGGGTAAACCCGTCGGTCCGGCGCGCTGATGATGACACAGTGCAAGCCTACATAAAAATTGCGTCATAAAAGGCTGAAAGATTATGTCAGAGAAACGCAGATATATGGCCCTGGATTGGGTCCGCAATGAAATTCAGGAAACACTTCAGCAAGCTGTAGCGGCCTTGCAGGCATATGCTGTTGAGCCTGAAGATGTGACCAAACTGCGCTTCGCCCTGACATACGTGCATCAAGTTGGTGGCAGCCTAACAATGATTGAGCAGCATGGTGCCGCGCTGCTTGCCAAAGAAATTGAAGATGTGCTTGTTGCAGCAGCTGATGGCCCAGTTGGTGATGACCTTGTCAGCAGCCTGACTGTGATTACACAAGCGATCGACGACCTCTTGCGCCATCTCGCCGATACTGCAGAAACAGGTATTGATGAGCCTCAACAACTTTTAGCTCCCTTAAATGCCGTTCGGGCACTTAAACTCTCTGACAATGACGACGAGTACACAGAAGCTGATGTCTTTAATCCAGACGTCAATTCTCCTCAGTCCACACCTGCCCAAGAGCCTACAGTCAGCAGCCAAGAATTTAACGCGCTGATTAAAAAGTTACGGCATCATTACCAGCGTTGCCTGCTGAATATCGCCCGTGATAAGGATCTTGCGGCCAGTTACCAAGTGATGGTTAAAGTAGCGACTGCATTGTATAAAGCCAGTCGTCGCACAGCGAGCGAGCCGTTGTGGGAAGTTGTCTATGCGTTGATTGACCAACTTCAAAAAGACGCGCGCCCAGCTGATCTCAATACCAAAAAAGCACTGAAGCACATTGATTGCGAAATCAAAAGCTTGCAAGACGGTGGCCGTGAAGCGCTGGGAAATGCACCTGATAGCGCGATATTAAAAGCCCTGCTGTATGGGATTGCTGTTGCGGATACAGAAACAGATCTGATTCGGACATTGAAAAATACATATCAATTGGAAGAAGCGTTAGAGCAAAAACCGCATAGTGTCGAAGATATTCGCACGATGTCGATTACTTACCGTGAAGTTATTGATGCAGCGCATGAGAACCTCGCAGCGACCAAAGACGCCATTCATGAGTTTATTGCCAATCAATTCGATGTAACCTTGATTGAAGCGGTTCCAGATCATTTGCGTGTGTTATCTGAACTGTGCGATGCGGAACCTTTTGTTGAGCTTAAGCCCTTGTTACAAATGGCTCAGGATCATGTCGTTAATCACCTGCTTAAGGCCGGTGCTAATGCCGATTGGGATCAACTCGAAGCATTTGCGGATGCCATCAGTTCGATTGATTATTACTTCGAATGTCTGGATCGTGAAGAACAGAAAAACCTCGCATCGATTATCGATGTTGCTCGCGAAAGCCTGGGACGATTAGGTTTCCATGCAGAGGTTGTATCCGGCGATGCGGATACCGGATCGAACGATGTTGTAGAAGCCGATGTAAACGGCATTGTCGTTACTGAAGATCCTAATTCTGAACCACAGGCAGCTTTTGTGCCTGAAGTTGATGAAGAAATTCTTGAGATCTTTGTTGAAGAAGCCGAGGAAGTTCTCGAAAACATTCGCGATTTTTTGCCAAAACTAACCGAAAACCGTCAAGACCAAGACGCATTGGTAGAAGTTCGACGTGCCTACCACACGCTCAAAGGGTCCGGCCGAATGGTTGGCGCCGAGATGATTGGTGAATTTGCCTGGTCGATTGAGCGGATGTTGAATAACGTGATGGATGGTGTTGCCAAACTCACGAATAACAGTATCTCTGTGTTGAATGACGCAACAAGCATGATTGAGCCCGTCATGCTCAGTTTTGAAGGTAAGGGTTCCGTCGACGAGGCCGACGTTGCGGCGATTGTTGCGCGTGCGGATGCGGAGTTTGAAGGGCGTTCCGTAGATACAACGTTGGAATCTGCTGGCGCGCCAACTGATTCCGAGGTGGTATCGGGTGATATGAGCGATGTCGGCGTCGACGCGAGCGAAAACGTCACTGAATATGTGACACACGACGATATCGACGACGATCTTCGGGAAATCTTTGTTGCTGAAGCTGAAAGCCATATTCAGGTATTTCTCAATTATCTTGATGCCATTGATCCTGGTTATCAGGACGTTGAAGTCTCTCAAGACATACAGCGTGCATTCCATACGTTGAAAGGCAGCGCCTACATGGCGGGCATTGCCAGCATGGCTGAGTTGGTCACGCCACTGGAAGGCTTTGTAAAAGACCTTTCCAATTTTCAGATTAAGGCAGACGCAGAAATTTTAGCGTGTTTCTTCCGTGCTTCAGAAATGCTTCAGCTAACATTGACGGCGATTGTTGATCAATCACCTATCGATATGGTGCCGATTCGTGCGTTTGCTGAGGAAATTGCACAATTACACAGTAAACGTATCGAAATTGATGATGAGTCTTCTGAGCCATCGGCAGGAACAGATTACTACCAGCGCATCCTGACGTGTGCTGTTGAAACCCTCGGCCAAACCGCTGATGTGTTAGATGCTTGGCGCAGTGATGGTGTCGACGAGACGCAATTTGCTGCTATGGCTGAGGCCATGTTGGCACTGTCCGAAGTGGCTGAAGAGACAGCGTACATTGAAGTTGCACAATTGGCTGAAGCAGTAGCGATGTTCTACCAGCGGCAATTACAGGCATCGCAAGACGATCTGTTGAGTGTTGGTTTACAGGCACAGGATTGCCTCGATGATATGTTTGATGTCATTGCTGCACATCAAGAGCCACAGGCCAATCTGGCAATGATTGCGTTGTTGAATGATGATGCAGACGATATGGCCGAAAGCGACGGTCTATCCACTACCGCTCAGTCGGAAGATCAGGTCGCTGTTATCAATGTTAACGATGCGTTGAAGCAGCAATTGGCTGCGTCCGATGAAGATACTCTGGAAATCTTTGTTGAAGAGTGTTGTGAATTAGTTGAGTTGCTTCAATCAATTCTGGAAGAGTGGGTGTCTGACCCGACTGACATGTCGTTGCTTGGTGAAATTAAACGCTATCTGCATACGATCAAGGGCGGTGCCCGACTGGCAGAAGTCGCGGTTATTGCCGATGTTGCCCATTACTATGAGTCGCTGATTGAAACGTCGGAATTAACCCGGACGTTTGATGATGCGGTGATGCACCAGGTACACCAGTATCAAGGGCAGCTCGAAAAACTGTTAGAGCAAACGCTAGATATTATTGACGGTGTTACCGAAACACCAATGCCAGAGATGTCTTTAATCGGCATAGAGCCAGATCAGGCTGTTGTTGATGCTAGTATCGATGAACTCATCACTTCGGAAGAGATTAGCCCATCGGGTGAAGGCGATAGTGATGAGGCAGTGGTCGAGTCAGAGTCGGAACTCTTACTGGAATATCCGGCGTTAGAAAACAACGCTGACGATTCGATTGTGCTGTTAGATGAGCCTGATGACGTTACATCAATCGATGAAATGCATGATGATGTTCCGTCAGCGGATACTGATGAAGCAGAGCTTGAACTGTTAGTCACTGAGCAAGATGTCGTCGTGGTTGACGATGAGTTGACTGACGAGGGAATATCGGTCGATGACGGTTTATTGGAATCGATGCTGGATGATAATGCTCCAGACATTCAAGAATCCGATGACATCATTACTCCGGCTGAGGACGAAGACGCTATTGCAATTGATGCCAGCGAATTCGTGGAGATTCCTGAATCAGACATTGAACGCGATGTGGACGACGTCAACGAGATTGTTGATCACGCTGCTAAAGATACCCAAACGGTCTCTGACGGATCGGCAGATGAGCTATCGGAAGATCTCAGTCAGCACGACGGATTGGTTATTGCTGAGATTGAAGATGACGCCGATATTGCTGATGTCGACATTGCTGCATGTGAGCAACCCCCCGGCGATACTCTCGATTCGACAAATGAAGATGTTGAAACTGACGCGCAAGATGTCGCCGATGCTCGTCAAATACAGGTCGATTTTTCTCAGTTAGCGACCGAATGTGGGGCTGCTGATGAAGATACGATGGAAATCTTTATCGAAGAAGCACAAGAGCTGTCACTGCAGCTTGAAGAAAGCTGCATAAAATGGCTCGACAATCATAATGCGGTAGACCAGTCTGCTGAATTGAAGCGGATACTTCACACCCTGAAGGGTGGCGCACGGATGACAGAACTGCCGACCTTAGGCAATCTGACACATGATTTTGAAAGCATGATTGAATATGCTGAAGCCCGAGCAGTTTTCGATGACGGCTTCTTTACGCAGTTAGATAGCTATCACGACGTCACACAAAAAATGATTGAAGGTGTCGTTAATGGCGGCACCTTTGATACAGATGTTGTCGAACTTGCGTTGCCCATTGCTGAGCCGATTATTGCTGCGCCACAACCTGTTATGGCCAATATGGCGCCAGTAGTGCTGGATGTTGATGTCAGTGCACTGGATCCCGATGTTCTTGAGCTATTCCTGGAAGAAGCATATGAGCAACTGGAGGCGATTGAAGTATGCATTGGCGATTTCCTTCGTGATCGCAGCCAGCAGGCCCCTCTTGAAGAACTGAAGCGTGTTTTACACACCCTGAAAGGCGGCGCTCGACTTGCAGAGATCACGCCTGTTGGTAATTTAAGCCACGACTTTGAAAGTCATATCATCCAGGCCGAACGAGATAATCGCCTGACGGATGACGTATTTGCTGATGACGTGCAGAGCTACCATGAGCAGCTGAATCAGCAATTGCAGAGCTTGAAAGCGGCGGTTCAGGACGCATCAGATAAGAGCAGTGCAGATGATGTATCGATAGAAGAATCGGTTAGCACTGACAACGTTGTCCCTATTCGCCCGGACATTGATATTCCGGCCAGTGAGCAGCCTGTATCGCAGGCGGCGATTGATGCCACGCGAAACTTCCTAGATAGCATCAGTCAGAAGAAAAATCGAAAAGCCCAAGAGCCGGTTAAAGTCTCTCCGGATCAGTTACAGAGCTTGATGAACCTCGCCGGTGAGAGCAGTATCGGTCGCTCCCGGATCGAAGAACAAGTCAGTGATCTGCATTTTTCCCTCGATGATATGTCGTCGACGGTTGATCGTTTGCAGGGACAGTTGCGCCGTCTGGAGATTGAAACAGAAGCGCAGATTGTATTTCGCCAGGAGCAGGTCGTTAGCGAAGGGCAGGAAAACTTTGATCCGTTAGAGATGGATCGCTACACGCACATGCAGCAGCTATCCAAATCCTTGATTGAGTCGGCTTCAGATTTGGACGATATCACCGGAACGTTAGGCAATAAAATGCGTGATGTTGAGACCCTATTGCTGCAACAGTCTCGTATCAATTCGGACTTACAAGAAGGGCTGATGCGAGCGCAAATGGTTCCGTTCTCGCGCATGGTACCGCGTTTACGTCGTATCGTTCGTCAAGTTGCGGCCGAGCTGGGTAAGAAAGTCGATTTTGAAGTTAAAAACGCTGAAGGCGAACTAGATAGAACTATTCTTGATCGCATGGTTGCACCGTTAGAGCACATGTTGCGAAATGCAGTTGATCACGGTATTGAAATGCCTGAAGAGCGTATCGCTGCTGGTAAGCCAGAAAAAGGTACGATCACGTTGATACTCAGCCGCGAAGGCGGAGAGATTGATTTACGTCTGGTGGATGACGGTGGTGGTGTGAATCTTGATGCTGTGCGTCGCAAAGCGATTGATCGAGGGCTGATCGACGCGTCTTCAACGCTATCGGATCATGAGGTTTGTCAGTTTATTCTGGCTGCTGGATTTTCAACCGCAGAGAAGGTGACACAAATTTCAGGCCGTGGTGTCGGCATGGACGTTGTGCACAGTGAAATAAAACAAATGGGTGGATCGATTGAAATCAATTCTACCCAAGGCATCGGTTCGACCTTTACGGTTCTTCTGCCATTTACCGTATCGGTTAACCGTGCGTTGATGGTATGCATTGGTAATGATACTTACGCTATTCCTTTGAATACGATTGAAGGTATTGTGCGTGTTAGCCCTTATGAGCTGGAAGCCTACTATCAGCCAGAAGCACCCCTGTTTGAATATGCTGGCCAGAGTTATCATTTACGTTATCTTGGCTCGATGCTGTCGCGTAATCAAGTGCCGCATCTGGAAGGGTTAACAATGCCATTGCCGGTGGTATTGATCCGCAGTAACGAGTATACCGTTGCGGTTCAGGTCGATCGTTTGTTCGGCAGCCAAGAAGTGGTTGTAAAAACATTAGGGCCGCAATTTGCTATGGTTGAAGGCTTGAGTGGTGCCACTGTACTCGGTGATGGTAGCGTTGTTGTTATTCTGGATATGCTTGCGCTTATCCGTGCTAACGTATCGCGCGGTATTACCAGTGAGGCAGATGTTGCCGCAGGCGGTATAGAGGCGGATAGTTACGAAGAAGTGCGTAATACCGTCGTCATGGTAGTGGATGATTCTGTAACGGTACGTAAGGTGACCTCACGTTTGTTAGAGCGCCATAGTATGGATGTTGTGTTGGCGAAAGATGGTCTGGATGCGATCACTCAATTGCAGGAAATGGATCAGCTCCCCGATATTATCTTGCTGGATATTGAAATGCCGCGGATGGATGGTTTCGAGGTTGTCAGCAGAGTGCGCCATAATACCCGCTTGCAACATATCCCGGTGTGTATGATTACGTCCCGTACTGGTGAGAAACACCGTGAGCGCGCAATTTCGCTTGGTGCTTCTGAATACCTTGGGAAACCGTTCCAAGAACGTGAATTACTGCAGACGATCTCTGATCTGACTGGCTCTGAAGTTATGCAGGCCTAGGCCGGATTTGATGGATCAGCGTGTGAAGTTAAAACAATCCGTCGGCCTGATTGCCGACACGATGGATATATTGCACCAGTTGCGTTTGATGCTCGATAGTGTGCATGTGCCGATTGCTTGTGCATTTCGTGCAGAGAGTTATGTGTCACCCTTAGCGGATACGGCGGATCTGTGGCTAGTCGTCAGTGAGGATGCTGCCGATATTTTTGACAAATTATCGGATGAGACGGATTCGCCGATTTTTTTATCGGATACCGTACCTGACATTACCGATAAGCTGCATTACGAGCAGTGGCGTCAAAGTATGCTCGATAAAGTGCTTGAGACACTTCAAGCATCCGCGCCGCCAGTTGTAGCAGAGCAATCATCATCTGTGGGTATCGATTTCCGGGATGTATGGGTAATTGCTGCGTCGCTGGGTGGGCCTGAGGCCGTTAAAGAGTTTCTGGCGTATGTATCTCCAGATTTGCCCGTGGCATTTGTTTACGGTCAGCATATCGAGGCTAATTTTGCTGAGCGATTGCCAGATATTCTGAACAAACACAGTAGCATCGAAACATGGTATGCCGAAAATGGCCGGGTATTGCATCGTGGTGCACTGGCGGTGTTTCCATCGCATCAGCTCACTAGCGTCGATGAAAATGGCCAGCTAAATGTTGCGCAAACGGTCAGTTGGCAAGCACCTTACACGCCGAATTTGAATCAAATGGTACAAAACATTGCCCGTCACTTTGAGCATCGTATGGGTGTTATTGTATTCAGTGGCATGTGTGATGATGGGGCCAGCGCATCGGTGCAACTTGCACGAAAAGGCATGCCATTATGGGCACAAGAGCCAGAAGCCTGTGTTTGCGCGTCCATGCCAGAAGCCGTTATTGAAAGTGGCTTTGTGGGCGTCACGGGCACGCCCATGGCATTGGCCGAAGCATTGAATACTCGCTATGGCTGTGTTTTTCAACCTGAAGAAAGTAACGAGGAATAATCCATGTCGACCACGCCGACGACTGTCAGTCAGAACACCTTGTTATGCCAAATCGAATCTAACATTCTATTGTTGCCGGATGTCTCCGTGGCAGAAATCATCGATTATCAGCCTGTTGAGAGCGATGATGATATGCCGACCTGGTTTCTCGGGTTGTTAGACTGGCGTGAACTGGAAATCCCTTTGGTGTCGCTGGAGGCATTGAAGGACAACACTTTTTTCAGCCATTCCTCAACGTTGAAAATCATTATTGTCAACAGTACCAGTCATCGTGATGATTTCGCCTATTGGGGCTTTGTTGCTGCAGAAGCGCCAAAAATGCGACGTTTAGTTAAAGATCAGCTAACTGCTGGCGAGCTTTCGGATTCAGAGTTTGTGCGAGCGGCAGCGCGTATGGATGACGATACCGTGTTGATCCCGGATCTTGCTGCGGTTGAAACACAGATTGCTGAGTTAATCTGCTGATTGTGGTTAGTCGCTCGTAGACTTGAATAAGTACCGCGCTTGTGCAGCCTGCGACTTAGATATCACCCCATAGATTTTGGCAAATCGCCAATGCGGCCAGTGGTGCCGTTTCGGCTCGCAATACTCGTGGCCCTAGGCCTATCGTTAGTGCGTGATTCTTTGTTGCTTCAGCGACTTCTTCATCAGTAAACCCGCCTTCAGAACCAAATGCCAACGTAATACTCTCTTGTGCATCAAGCGCCGCTAAGCTTTGCCCGTTTTCCGGGTGACAGATGCCCGTTAAACCTTGCTGAGTTGTTTGAATCCATTCAGAGAAACGTACGGGGGAATGAATCTTCGGTAGAGTGTCCCGTGTCGATTGTTCACAAGCGCTAATGGCGACTTGTTGCCAGTGCCCGTGTTTTTTCTGCCAGCGCTCGGCGTTTAATTTAACGTCGGTGCGCTGTGTTAATAACGGGGTAATGGAGGTAACTCCGAGCTCCGTTGCCTTTTGTACGATCAGATCCATTTTGTCGCCTTTGGAGACACCGATGGCAATATGGGTTTCTAAGGGCGATTCGTTGTTGCTATCGCTGCGTTCACCCGGCAGCAGCGTTACCGCTTTTTTTGAAATATCGGTGATATTGGCTGGATAATGGCCACCTTTGCCGTTAAACAAAATGACCGGGTGCCCAGCTGTTAGCCGTAGTACACGGCTCAAATGGTTCGCGGCTGGGCCGTCGATGATGACGGCTTGGCCGGCGTTAAGCGGGTTGTCAGTGAAGATTCTTGGAATGCGCATAACAAGGGCTGCTTATAGGGGCGCGTTGACGTTCAATCATGAAAATCAGTAGCGCCTGCGAAAAGATAAAGAAATTAATGCCCGTATTATTCGATAACATGGACAGTGTTAGGCACACGACGGCTGTTGTTAATGTCACGGCTAAGCCTGCCGTACGATAGCTGGTAACGGCAGCACTATCGCTTGGCAACGAGCGCAGATAATATCCGGTTAACCAAGCCAGCATAATCAGAAAGCTCGTCAGGTTAACAAAACCACGAAATGCCAGTGCCTGAAAGTATTCGCTGTGCATTGAGAACGAATAAGATATTTCCGGGATTATGTGCATAAAACGATCATATTCGACGATATAATACTTCACATCACCGAGGCCAATACCGGTTAATGGATAGTTGAGAGCCATAAGCCAGCCGGCTCGAAATAACTCCAGACGAACCCCGAGTGAGCTGCGCCCAAATTGTTCAGGCGATTCGACGTAAGCTGTAAAGTTTGTGAGCGTCTGGAGGATGCGGTGCTGAATAAATGGCATTAAAGCCAATCCCACGATGAGCGCTATCAAGCCGCCGGCGGTGATATAGCGTGTACGCAGCGATAGCGCTTGAAATTGATGCCAGAGCGGGCGAGAAAAACACAGTGCAATGATGGGTAACGTCAACCAGGCCCCACGCGTTTGCGACCATAGCAGCGCAAATACTGCCATGAGTATAACTGTGATAACGACGGGCTTATATTTAATTGACGGATAGAGCCCAGCGAGCAAGGCGATACTGCCGGCGGCAAGGTAGCCGGCAATGTTGGGGTTACCGTAGATCGTTATGCGATTATTCGGATCATCAATAGCGGAATATATCGTAGCAGCAAACAAAAAACTCACGCCGACCATGACCATGGCACTGAACACCTGATCGCGTATCTGAAGGCGGCGAAGAATAAAGAACAGCACGGCGGGCAGCACGGCCCATTTAGCTAGTTTTTCCAACTCACCATTGGCCTTATTCACATCAATACTAATAGCGTATGCGGGCAAGGTGCTGAGAAAATAGAATCCACAAAGGCCAACAAACACCTTTTCGGCGCGGCGCCAATTATGTGATGGCGCGAGATAGAGAAACGGTAGCCAGAGAACCAGCAGTATACCGGTAAATTTAGCAGGTTCGCCGTCACTGGAGAACTGTAAAACATAGAGACCTGCGATAAGCAGTAAGCCAAGTCCTCGTAGTACTGGCGTAGTTAAACCGTTACGTTTTAAAGTGTTTCCATGCGGAAATTGAGTAGACATATTGATCGTGTATTCAATGAAAATTCAGGTGCATTGTGCACCTGAACAAGTTTACACAATTGCCTGATAGATTGCTTTGGAAGGTTCAACCTGATTCATTGTATAAAAATGAATCCCCGGAGCACCGCCGGCCAACAATTGTTCGCTAAGACGAATGACTATGTCTTTGCCCGTCTCAATGACAGCGTCCTGATCATCGCCACAATTCTCAATCTTATACTTAATCCAGCGTGGAATTTCGGCACCGCAATGGGCGGAAAAACGCGCTAGGTTGGTGAAGTTAGTAATTGGCATGATACCCGGGTAAATCGGTTTGTTGATGCCCGCTTTGGTACAGGCATCGATAAACTGGAAATACGCATCCGGATTGAAAAAATACTGTGTAATAGCCGCGTTTGCACCGGCATCCAATTTCTGTTTGAAGTAATGGATGTCTGCATCATAACTTTTTGATTCCGGGTGAATCTCCGGATAGGCAGCAACTTCAAGTTCGAAGTGGTCGCCCGAGTGATTACGAATAAATTCCACCAGTTCATTGGCGTACACAATTTTAGCTGCGCCCATACCGGACGGAATATCACCACGCAGAGCGACAATGCGATCAACGCCCAGTGCTTTATAGCGGTCCAACAGCTCAGTCATAGCAGTTTCATCATCGCCGCCAAATGATAGGTGTGGAGCAATACTTATGCCCTGTTCGCGCATTTGTTTAATGACACCAAAGGTATTATCCCGGGTTGATCCACCGGCGCCGTAGGTACAAGAGAAAAACGCGGGGTTGAGTGCATTTAGATCAGCCCAGGTTTTTTCGAGTTTGGCGTGGCCTGCTTCGGTTTTTGGTGGGAAAAACTCAAAGCTAAAACGTTTGTCAGAATGTGACATCTTGCTTTCCTGTTACATCAGTAGCAGGCATCGACGAAACGATGCCTGCTTGAGCGCTGATTAGTACTTATAGCTTTCAGGTTTGAATGGACCATCAACATCAACTTTGATGTAGTCAGCCTGCACTTGGGTCATCTTGGTGACGACGCCGCCAAAACCGGCAACCATGTCTGCAGCAACTTCTTCGTCTAGTTTCTTCGGCAGAACCTGTACGTAAATGTTGTTAGCTTTCTCATCGGCTGGCAGATCGGCGAACTTGCGATCCCACAGGTAGATTTGGGCCAATACTTGGTTAGCAAAAGAGCCATCCATGATGCGTGATGGGTGACCGGTTGCATTACCCAGGTTAACGAGACGACCTTCAGAAAGCAGGATCAGGTGATCGTTGCTGGCTTTGTCGCGGTAGATTTTGTGAACCTGTGGCTTAATTTCGACCCAAGCCCAGTTTTCACGCATGTAGGCGGTATCGATTTCGTTGTCGAAGTGACCGATGTTACAAACCACTGCGCCGGATTTTAGCGATTGCAGCATGTTGGCATCACATACGCCGATGTTACCGGTTGTGGTTACGATCAGATCAGTTGTTGCCATCAGTTCTTTGTTAATGCTGTTCAGGTCGCCGTTGTTCACGCCGTCAACATAAGGAGAAACAACTTCGAAGCCGTCCATGCAGGCTTGCATGGCACAGATTGGATCAATTTCCGTTACCTTAACGATCATGCCTTCCTGACGCAGAGAGGCAGCAGAACCTTTACCGACATCACCGTAGCCGACAACCATTGCTTTTTTGCCTGACAGCAGGTGATCAGTACCACGCTTGATGGCATCGCTCAGTGAGTGGCGGCAGCCGTATTTGTTATCGTTCTTAGACTTGGTCACAGAATCGTTAACATTGATCGCTGGCACTTTCAGTTCGCCATCGTCCATCATTTCTTGCAAGCGATGAACACCGGTTGTGGTTTCTTCAGAAATACCGTGAATGTTATCTAATACTGCAGGGTATTTTTCATGCAGCATTTGGGTCAAATCACCACCGTCATCCAGAATCATGTTGGATGCCCAAACGTCATCGCTGCCCTTCCCGGCCAGAATCGTTTGCTCGATACACCACCAGAATTCTTCTTCTGTTTCGCCTTTCCATGCGAACACAGGGATACCCGCAGCAGCAACGGCGGCCGCGGCGTGATCTTGTGTTGAGAAGATGTTACATGACGACCAGCGAACTTCCGCGCCCAGTTCAACCAATGTTTCGATCAACACGGCAGTCTGGATGGTCATGTGGATACAGCCCATGATGCGCGCACCCGCTAGCGGCTGCTCAGCTTTGTACTTACGACGCAGAGCCATCAGTGCAGGCATTTCGCCTTCAGCGATATCAATTTCCATACGGCCCCATTCGGCCAGCGAGATATCCGCAACTTTGTAATCAGTAAATTCAGACATAATATTTTCCGTCAATAAATGCGTTTCAATCAGTGTTTATAGGCCTGCCGCTGCACGTAGCGCGTCGGCTTTGTCGGTTTTTTCCCATGTGAAGGCCGTGAACGAGGTCGACTTCATCACGGTCTTGCCGGCTTCTTTGACGCTATAGCTATAGCTGTGCTCGAATGGCTCACGACCAAAGTGGCCGTAGGCTGCGGTCAATTGATACATGGGGTGTTGTAGGTCTAACTGACGCGTGATGGCATACGGACGCAAGTCAAAGACTTGTTTGATGGCATCAACCAGTGCGTCATCTGCAACTTTGCCAGTACCAAAGGTATTTATCGAGATGGATGTAGGCTCAGCAACGCCGATGGCGTAAGACACTTGGATTTCACAACGATCAGCAAGGCCAGCAGCAACAACGTTCTTGGCAACATAACGACCCATATATGCGGCACTGCGATCAACTTTTGAAGGATCCTTGCCTGAGAATGCACCACCACCATGACGTGCCATGCCGCCATAGGTATCAACGATGATTTTACGGCCAGTCAGACCACAATCACCCACTGGGCCACCGATAACAAAGTTGCCGGTCGGGTTGATGTGATACAAGGTCTCGTCGTGCAACCATTCTGCAGGCAGAACTGGCTTGATGACGTTCTCAAGTACGGCAGCGCGTAAATCTTCTAACGAGATGCTTGGGTCGTGTTGTGTCGACAAAACAACCGCATCGATGCGTGGTTGGTCACCAGTGTAGTTGATGGTTACCTGGGATTTTGCATCCGGGCGCAACCATGGCAGTGCGCCAGATTTGCGCAGCTCAGCTTGGCGTTCAACTAACCGGTGTGAGTAGTAAAGCGGTGCTGGCATGTACGTTGGGGTTTCGTTAGTGGCGTAACCGAACATCAAACCTTGGTCGCCAGCGCCCTGATCTTCGGGCTTGGCGCGGTCTACGCCCTGATTGATGTCAACGGACTGTTTGCCGATAGCATTTAGTACAGCACAAGAGTCGCCATCAAAGCCGACGTCTGAGGTGGTGTAACCGATGTCGGTAATGACTTTACGCACGATGTCTTCAAGGTCGACATAACATGATGTGGAGACTTCGCCGGCGATCACTGCCATGCCGGTTTTAACCATGGTTTCAACTGCTACGCGGGCGTGTGGATCGCGCACAATAATGGCGTCCAGTACGGCATCAGAGACCTGGTCCGCTACTTTATCCGGGTGACCTTCTGAAACGGATTCAGAAGTGAAAATCGCGTATTCACTCATTGGAATTTTCCTCAGGTTTGTAAAAGTGTCTTATTTGGATGCGAAATCCGTTGCGCTGCGCCAAATAACTGGACTGGCCTTCGGCAAGGCCGGCTTTAGCCGCCCAGAAACTTAAATCATCGGGTTCAAAACCCAGCCATACGTCACCACAGGCATCCCGTGCCCAAGTTTGATCGTGATGGCAAAGATCGGTAATTAAGAGTGCACCACCAGGTTTTAGCAGTGCGCTCGCATCCACAAAAATATCGGCGGGGCTGGCAACATGGTGTAATACCATATTGACCACAACACAATCGGCCAGTGGATCAACGTTTAGTGCCTGACGGATATCACCGACAAACAGTTCTACGTTGTCATGGCCGGATAGATGCAGCGCCTGTTGTGATTTTTTGATCATCAAGCTGGATGTGTCATAGGCTCTGACCTGATCAAACTGGCGGGCCAGCACATCCAGATACAAGCCTTCTCCCGGGCCAATCTCGATGGCTAAAGATCGGCTGGGTGTAGCGATGGCTTGCAATAAGCCAGTGACGCTATCGGCATATTGTTCAAAACTGGCAATCAGATCTTGCTGCTCGCGAAACCGGTTGGCGTTGTCTTGAAAAAATGCACGAGTGCTTTTTAGTCGTTCGGCTTCGATACGAAGAATTCCTGCCGCAATGCCCTGATTCAATTGGCATCCATCAACACTGGTGGCAATGGCGCTATGCAATGCAGCGAATGGATGATCATGAGGAACCACATGGCGACGATAAAAAATACTATTGCCTTCGCGGCGAGTGGTTACCAGTTGCGCCGATGCCAGCAACTTCAGGTGATGACTGATAGCCGATTGTTTGGCGCCAAGAATTTCACAGAGTTCCTGTACGCTGAAGGAATCACCACTGAGTACACGCAAAATCTGCAGGCGTAGCAAGTCGGCGCTGGCTTTCAAGAAGGTCGCCAGCTGCTCGCAATCCAGTTCTGTTGTGCCGTGATCGGTTTGCGCGGAAATTAACATGGCGGGCAGTGTAGCAGGCCACTAAACCTATATCAAAATATTTTGATATAGGTGTCGGACGGTGTATCAAAGAGCGTGTAAATACGTCGCTAAATGCACTGAAAACGCGCCACTTGGGATAAAACGGTAATAATTCTGCCTTAATGNCGGAGATTCAATTGCGCTTAACGTCCGCCTAAGCGAGAATATGCGCCCAGTTCTCAATCAATCTAAAGCGGAGCGATTTAATGGCCTCTCGATCTGATCTCGCCAATGCGATTCGTGCACTTAGTATGGACGCTGTGCAGCAAGCTAAAAGCGGACATCCGGGCGCCCCGATGGGCATGGCAGACATTGCCGAAGTTCTCTGGAATGATTTTCTGAAACACAATCCGGCAAACCCTGATTGGGCCGACCGCGACCGTTTTGTATTGTCGAACGGTCATGGCTCCATGTTGATTTATTCGCTGCTGCATTTGAGTGGCTATGATCTGCCCATTGAAGAGCTGAAAAACTTCCGCCAGATGCACTCCAAAACACCGGGTCACCCTGAATACGGTTATGCTCCGGGTATCGAAACGACCACAGGCCCTTTAGGTCAGGGTATTACTAATGGTGTGGGCATGGCACTGGCAGAAAAAATCCTGGCAGACCAGTTCAATCAAACCGGCCACGATATCGTTGACCACTTCACCTACGTATTTATGGGTGATGGCTGTTTGATGGAAGGTATCTCCCATGAAGCTTGTTCGTTAGCCGGCACATTGGGGCTAGGCAAACTTATCGCCTTTTACGATGACAACGGTATTTCCATCGATGGTGAAGTCGAAGGTTGGTTTACCGACGATACGCCTAAGCGCTTTGAATCCTACGGCTGGCATGTGGTTGCCGATGTTGATGGCCATGATCCAGAAGCCATTCGTGCTGCGATTGAAGCAGGTAGAGCAGAAACGGGCAAGCCGACCATTGTTTGCTGTAAAACCGTGATTGGTAAAGGTTCTCCGAACAAACAAGGCAAAGAAGATTGCCATGGTGCACCACTGGGTGATGAAGAAATTGCCTTGGTACGTGAAACTATTAACTGGCCTCATGCGCCGTTTGAAGTACCTGAAGACGTGTATGTCGGTTGGAATGCTCACAGTGCCGGAGCCGCTGCTGAAAGCGACTGGGAAACCCGTTTTGACGCTTACCGTGCGGCTCATCCTGAGCTTGCCTCGGAATTTGAACGTCGTGTGATCAATGGCGATTTACCGGCTGATTTTTCTGACAAAGCCCAAGCTTATATCGAAGAGTGTCAGTCAAAGGCTGAAAAAATCGCATCGCGTAAAGCATCTCAGAATACCTTGAATGCTTACGGCCCATTATTGCCAGAACTGTTGGGCGGCTCCGCCGATTTAGCGGGTTCTAACCTGACGCTATGGTCTGGCTCTAAAGGTGTTACCACAGATGATGCGTCGGGTAACTATGTTTTCTATGGCGTGCGTGAGTTTGCCATGAGCGCCATGATGAATGGTATTGCTTTGCACGGTGGCTTAGTCCCTTACGGCGCGACCTTCCTGATGTTTATGGAATACGCGCGTAATGCGGTGCGTATGGCAGCGTTGATGAAGCAACGCAGCATCTTTGTATATACTCACGATTCTATCGGTTTGGGTGAAGATGGCCCGACACACCAACCGGTTGAGCAAACCGCCAGCCTGCGTTACACCCCTAATCTGAATACGTGGCGTCCGTGTGATACGGTGGAATCTGCCGTTGCATGGAAATCGGCTATTGAACGTAAGGATGGCCCATCGGCGCTGATATTCTCTCGTCAGGGATTGCCGTGTCAGTCGCGTACGAGTGAGCAGTTGGCCAATGTGAACCGTGGTGCTTATGTCCTGAAAGACTGCGAAGGTCACCCAGAGTTGATTTTGATTGCTACCGGTTCTGAAGTTGAGCTGGCGCTGGATGCTCATGCGGTATTGACCGAAAAAGGCAAAGCCGTTCGTGTGGTCTCCATGCCTTGTAATGAAATCTACGATGCACAGGATCCAGCATACAAAGAATCCGTATTACCTCTCGACGTATTACCACGTGTTGCTATCGAAGCCGGTATTGCTGACTTCTGGTACAAGTACGTTGGTTTAGACGGCCGTATCATTGGTATGGATACGTTTGGCGAGTCTGCACCTGCTGCAGATCTCTTCCAGCACTTCGGCTTTACCGTTGAGCGTGTTGTGGCTGAATCTGAGGCTCTACTGGATTTTTAATCCGGTAGTTCCGCTGCCCTAATATCTGACGCTCATACAGGTAGTTGCACTTCATGTATCGTCTTGCCATTAATGGATATGGTCGTATTGGCCGCAGTGTTTTGCGCGCGCTGACAGAGGCGCAGGCTGATGGCCGTTTCAATGATCTGCAAATCGTTGCAATCAATGAACCGGCCGACCGCGATACTATCTGCCACCTGACCCGATTTGACTCCACCCATGGCCGGTTTGCTGGCGATGTTGCTATCGATGGCGAACATCTGGTGGTCAATGGGCGGCAAATTCAACTCAGTCACGCTACACATGTTAGTGATATTGACTGGCCTGATGTTGACCTCGTGCTTGAGTGCAGCGGCAGTTTTGCTGACCGGCTTACGGCCGAACAACATCTGCATGCCGGCGCTCGTCGTGTGCTGTTTTCACAGCCGGGCGATCCGGATGTTGATCTGACGGTCGTTTATGGTGTGAATCACACCGCCATAGAACCAGACCATCGTATTATCTCGAATGCTTCCTGTACCACCAACGGTAGTGTGCCGGTACTCAAATTACTGCACGAAGCATTTGGCATCGACGCGGCGTCTATTACTACCATTCATTCAGCCATGAATGACCAGCCGGTGATCGATGCCTACCACCATACCGACCTGCGCAAAACACGCAGTGCATTTGCCTCGATGATTCCGGTGGATACCGGCCTTGCTCGGGGTATTGCTCGGTTTTTACCCGAGCTTGAAGGTGTACTGAGCGCGCAAGCGGTTCGTGTGCCCACGGTTAACGTGTCAGCCATGGACATTTGTATTGCTACCCAGTCGGATGTCGACGTCGACAGTGTCAATGCGTTACTGAAAGATCATGCTGCCCGTTTGCCGGGCATATTGGATTGGAACGACGAACCACTGGCGTCTATCGATTTCAATCATAACCCGCATTCTTGCATTATTGATGGTACGCAGACCCGCGTTAGCGGTAAACGATTGCTGAAATTGTTCGTCTGGTTTGATAACGAATGGGGCTATGCCAACCGCATGCTAGATGTCGCAGATTATCTGCGACAACAAAACTGAACAACCTCCGTTGTGCCGCTAACGGAATATATCAACTGAAGCTGTGAGAACAATAGTATGACACTTGCTGTAAAACGCATGACAGATCTGGATCTGGCCGAGAGACGTGTATTAATTCGCCAAGATCTTAATGTGCCGGTGAAAGACGGCAAGGTGACCAGTGCGGCGCGTATTAAAGCCTCTCTCCCAACCATCAAGTCTGCGTTAGAACAAAATGCGGCAGTCATTTTGATGTCACATCTCGGTCGCCCAGTTGAAGGCGGTACAGAGGAAGAAAATGCTGATTTTACCTTGGCTCCTGTTGCTGACTACCTGTCAGATGCCTTAGGTCAACCTGTTGCTTTAGTTTCCAATTATTTGGAAGGTCAGGTTAGTGTTAAACCCGGCGAAATTGTTCTGTTAGAGAATGTACGTTTCAATGCCGGTGAGAAAAAAGACAACGAAGGGCTATCACGCCAGTACGCTGATCTGTGTGACGTGTATGTGATGGACGCATTCGGTACAGCGCATCGTGCCCAAGCGTCAACACACGGTGTTGCCAAGTTTGCCCCCATCGCCTGTGCAGGCCCGTTATTGGCTGGTGAGTTGGAAGCACTGGAAAAAGCCTTGGATAACCCTGCGCGCCCAATGGTTGCCATTGTGGGTGGCTCCAAGGTTTCAACCAAGCTAACCGTACTCGAAACGTTGTCTGATCGCTGTGATCAATTGATTGTCGGTGGCGGTATCGCTAATACCTTCTTAGCAGCTAGCGGCAAGCCCGTCGGAAAATCACTGTACGAAGAAGACCTAGTAGCCAATGCCAAAGCGCTGATGGATAAAACGGATATTCCTGTGCCGACCGACGTTGTTGTGGGTAAGGCGTTTTCTGAGACTGCCGAGGCGACGTTAAAGGCTGCGGGTGATGTGGTCGATGACGACATGATCTTTGATATTGGCCCGGATAGCGCTAAGGCACTTGCAGCGATCTTAGAGGGCGCCAAAACCATTATCTGGAACGGCCCCGTTGGCGTTTTCGAATTCGATCAATTTGGCGAAGGCACTAAGGCCCTGTCACAAGCGATTGCGAATAGTGACGGCTTTTCTATTGCGGGCGGTGGTGACACACTCGCTGCTGTTGATAAATACAACATCGCTGATAAAGTGTCTTACATTTCGACCGGCGGCGGTGCGTTTCTGGAATACGTCGAGGGCAAAGAATTGCCGGCAGTGGCAGTATTAAAAACCCGCGCCGATTCGGCCGAATAATTTAACAATTCATGAATAATCTGGCCTACTTCAGCGCTAGGTTAGCAAGCGTAAGTGGCGCACGTTCTGGCAATGGCTGACGCGCCGTTTACTCAGCTGCGAACGACTGAATTTTCAACAATTTATAAGTTAAGGATACGATCATGGCATTGATTTCAATGAGACAAATGCTCGATCACGCTGCCGAGTACGGTTACGGTGTACCGGCGTTCAACGTGAACAATCTCGAGCAAGTGCGTGCAATTATGCAGGCGGCGGACGAAACAGATTCCCCCGTGATTTTGCAGGCTTCTGCAGGCGCACGTAGCTATGCCGGCGCACCATTTTTGCGTCACCTTATTTTGGCGGCGATTGAAGAATTCCCGCACATTCCTGTTGTGATGCATCAGGATCATGGTACCAGCCCAGCGGTTAATCAGCGTTCTATCCAACTGGGCTTCAGCTCAGTCATGATGGACGGTTCACTGGGTGTAGACGGAAAAACGCCGACCACCTACGAATACAATGTTGATGTGACTCGCAAGGTTGTCGATATGGCACATGCGTGTGGTGTGTCTGTTGAAGGTGAGCTGGGTTGCCTAGGGTCTTTGGAGACTGGAGAAGCAGGTGAAGAAGACGGTATCGGCGCTGTGGGTAAACTGTCTCACGAACAAATGCTGACCGACCCTGAAGAAGCAGCTGATTTTGTTAATAAGACCAAGGTTGATGCATTAGCTATCGCGATTGGTACTAGCCATGGTGCTTACAAGTTTACGCGTCCACCGACGGGTGACATTCTAGCAATCGATCGTATTAAAGCGATCCATCAACGCATTCCTGGCACGCACCTGGTTATGCACGGTTCGTCGTCGGTTCCTCAAGATTGGTTGGCGATTATCAATGAATTTGGTGGTGGTATTCCGGAAACTTACGGTGTGCCGGTTGAAGAAATTGTTGAAGGCATCAAACACGGTGTGCGTAAGGTGAATATCGATACCGATCTGCGTTTGGCATCGACCGGTGCGGTGCGCCGCTTCCTGGCTGAGAATCCGAAGGAATTTGATCCACGTAAATATCTATCTAAAACTGTTACAGCGATGTCTGATATTTGTAAAGCGCGTTATGAAGCATTCGGCACAGCCGGCAATGCGTCTAAGATCAAGCCGATCGCGCTGGATGATATGTTCCTGCGTTATGAAAGCGGTGAGTTGGATCCTAAAGTCGTCTGATACTGATCAGATTGACGGAGGTAAAAAAAGCACGCCATTGGCGTGCTTTTTTGTTTTTAGGTTGTGCTTATACTCGGCCCGACTTTGCTGTAATTGGGTTACAATTCCTATAGATCATGTAAACCCTGTCATTGCTCGGGATTCTTATAAGTGCTCGATATTAGCCAACTTCATCCATTGCCGTCATTCACACTGGATAGCGCTCCACTCAGCTCAGCGCAGGCGGAGTATTGTCAGTACTACGGATTGGATTTTTTACATAAAGGGCTGTGTAAACACCACCATTTTGGTCGCTTGGATCTTGCCAGTTTTCATATTGCGGTGCAGTACTTTCGTTGTGAGAAGCCCAAAGGAACGGTAGTTATCAATCATGGATATCTGGATCACAGCGGCCTCTACCGGCACCCGATCACCGCACTATTAACAGCGAATTTCAACGTTCTCATATATGACTTGCCTGGGCACGGTCTCTCGTCAGGCGCGCGGGTGTCGATCGACAGCTTTGCGGATTACCAACGGGTATTGACGGCCTTGTTGGCTGAGCTGGATTTGGCGATGCCGCGACCTTTGCATTTGTTGGGGCAAAGCACCGGCGGTGCGATTACGATGGATTACTTGCTGAATAATCCACGTCATGGCTTTAATTCGGCAGTGTTGCTGGCACCGCTAGTTCAGCCAACAGGCTGGCCTTTTATTCGTGCGCAGTTAGCGCTTGTGTCGCCTTGGCTGCGGCAGGTACCGCGGCGTTTTAAAGACAACAGTAATGACGCTAAATTTCGCTATTTTCTAGCGCAAAAAGATCCGTTACAAAGTCAGTGGATTAGCCTCAAGTGGCTGAAGGCGTTGCGAGCCTGGATACCCAACTTTGTGCGCAGCGATCGAAGTTCACTGCCAGTATTGGTGATTCAAGGGGATGCCGATACAACCGTGCGTTGGCGCGTGAATCTGCCCATTATTGAGTCACTATTTCGCCGCAGTCGGCCGGTTATTCTGCATGGTGCCATGCATCAGCTGGCGAATGAGGCAGTACGCTATCGATTGCGCATTAACGATGAAATCACTAACTTCCTGCGGCGTTCTTCAGGTAGTTGACCCTCAGTTTATATATCAATCACGCACAAAAAAGCCCGACAATCTGCCGGGCTTTTTTATCACTACGATTTTTTCAGTGAGCGATTAGCTGCCGAAAAAACGTTTTTCCTTAGTTTTACGGATCTCTTTTTCGCCGCTCCATTCAAGAATGCCGCTTTTCAGATCCATTAACTTCAGTGTGAACTTGTAGTAAACGTCACGTGTGCTGCCACTTTGTTTGGTGATTGAGGACATTGCACCATAAAGCATGTACTGCGCACCCAGTTGGCGACCCACTTGTACCGCAGTATCCGGATCGACAAGGCCAGAACCTTGTTGGTAGTTGAACTGCTTTCTGACACGCTCAATGGCGCTAGGATCAACAAAACGATACTTACCTGACTGAATCAACTTGGTCTGAATAGTATCGGTGATGCTATCCATATCGATATGTTCAGTGGTTTTGTTATCGATGCCATCAATAAACATAATCGGACGATTTTTTTCAGTGATAGCGATCAGTGGCGGGAATGCCAGCATGTCATCGACCATCTTACTAGCAATTAACTGCAGATCGGTTGACCCGAAGTCCGTGTTAACGGTTTCTTGTTCAGTGGCATCGCCGTACTGAACGGATGAACATGCGCTGATCAACGTCAGCAGGGCAACAACAAAAAATGATTGAATAGCTTTCATACAGACTTCCCTTACTCCCGAATAAATAATTTAGCGGATTTCACTGACATATCAGGCGCAACTGCCTGAACGTTGGTGGTCTCTTTCGCGTGTAAAACCAACGGTGCCCAAGGGCGGCCTTGTGATGCTACCTCGAACCCATCAGCGTCAAAGAATTTGAACTTGTACTGCAGTTTAACGGTATTGTTAGCCTTATTCTGCACTTCGACGCTGAATTGCATAATATCGCCCTTCAACCGGTGCAGCATATTACCGATACTGACATAGCGATCAGCCTGCGGATTGCTGACTTGCACAGCCGGTGGTGCTTTTTTACTGCCTGTGCTGCTGCAAGCAACCAGCGCCAGTGCGGTCAACAACAGTAGCAAACCGTTGCGCAGTGTTTTGGGGAACATGGCGATTCTCCTGTTATAGGTTGTAAACTTCGGTGACCAAATGGGTCTGAGCATCAATGACCCGTAAAATGGTAATACGGCCGGGCCGCAAATCCAGTTCCTGTGTCTGAGAAAGCATAGCTGCTTGCAGTGCAATTGTGTGCTTTCCGGGGGCGACTTCTACCCGCAACGCTTGTGCCGTGTGTGGCAAGGTCAGCCAGCTACGTAGGTCTGCCTGCTCTGACACTATGTTATAAAGGTTGGCGATGAGTCCACCCCAGCCGTCGCCGGATTTGCGGGCTTCACGCTGAAGCTGGTATTTGGCGGTCGCTCGCAAAATTTGTCTCACCACGAGTGCTGGGTAGTTTTCTTGCAGTGATTTAGCCGCCAGTGCAGAGACATTGACGAGCGGCTGCGTACTGCCGAGTTGCTGTTGACCGCTGCGGGCCTTCAACACCTGAGTCTTGGGCCAGTTACGTTCGCTGTAATACGGGAAGGCCAGAGAATACACGTTATTGAAAGAAAAACTCGGCAGCGTTAAGTTAAAACTCAATCGCTCGGCAACCAACCCCTGTTCAAACAAAATTACCAGATGGGCTTTGTCTGCTGGTAAGCTGCGACGTTTGTTAAGGCGCTGAATCGCTGCTCGTATTTGTTGGTTTTCGGGGTTTATCTCATAGGCCTTTTTGTAATCAACCAAGGCATCGTTGAAATCACCTTTTGCTTCCCACAGCACGGCGCTGGCGTAATAGGTGTAGGCATTCAGGAACGAGCTTTTTACTTGGCCGGCGAGCCGATTTAGCCCTTGTAATTCCGGCGTGTTTTTCCAGTCGTCACTGATATTCTTGGATCGAGATTCTTTCTCGGCTTTGGCAAATGCGTCGGCATACTTCAATTCGAGCCGGCGTTGTAAATCCGATGCCACGCGAGTTTCAACGCTGGCGCCCGTGATATCGCCTAAGCGCAGATAGTTAAACGCCTGAAATTGGTGAACCAGAATACGTTCATAGGGCGCACCTTTGTAAGGAATGGCATTCTCGTTGGTTACTAGAGATGCACCCTGTGCGCCAATGTCGGTTAATGAAATAACCGCTTTATCTTGAATGGTTTTGTAGTCGTTGATGACTTTTTCGAAGGTGTTTTTTGACGGTTCAGGCTGGTGGCCAATCTGGAACAACCTGCCCGCTTCTTGTGCATACAGTAAGCCATCGGCCGATTGGATATCTTTACTTAGCGATTCGGCTTCTTTGGCGCTGTCTCCATTGGCAATGGACGCTCGCATCGGGCCAGCTTGGTGAGTGTACGGATTGAACACCGATGATGTCGCACAGGCCCCCAACCACAAACATATCAGCGATACCGACAGATGTTGGCTGATGCGTCTGGGCGATAGTGTATTTACCGGTGGCATGGGTAGTCCTCTTACCAAATCGAGTGCCTTCTTTTGTTCCTTGTTACGCGACCCGGAAGATCAGACGGCAACGTCAGGCTGTTATCATTATTAACAGCCTGAGATAGTCAGGATAGGTGAAAGTTCCTCGTTAGGCCTTAGGGAACAAGGTTTTAACGCCGTTTTGCGTACCCAGCAGCAGAACATCTGCACGACGGTTAGCGAACAAACCGTTGCATACCACGCCGACTATTTGGTTGATCTTGCTTTCCAGTTCACGCGGTGCCTGAATCGGGAAGTCATAAACGTCGAGAATAATGTTGCCGTTATCGGTAACTACACCTTCACGGTAAACCGGGTTGCCACCCATTTTGACCAGCTCACGAGCAACGTGGCTGCGCGCCATAGGGATCACTTCAACCGGTAGTGGGAAATCGCCCAACATAGGCACTAATTTAGATTCATCGGCGATGCAGACAAACTCGGTAGCCACCGCAGCAACGATTTTTTCACGGGTTAATGCGGCGCCGCCGCCTTTTATTAGATCGAGGTAGTCGTTGGCTTCGTCTGCGCCATCGATGTAAAACAGCATGTCGGCGATACTGTTCAGGTCAAATACTTCGATACCGTGGCCACGCAGTCGCTCAGCACTGGCCTCGGAGCTGGCAACGGTGCCGAGAAAATCATCTTTATGTTTAGCGAGCGCATCGATGAAGCAGTTTGCCGTTGAGCCGGTGCCGATACCAACAATGGCGTCTTTATGCAGTTTAGGCACGACATAATCGACGGCTGCTTGGGCAACCTGTTGTTTGAGCTGATCCTGATTCACGGCAAAACCTCGGGCTAGAAACGGCGAAAGCCGGAATTATAAAACAAAGCGGTTGTCTTCACACGAAGAGGATCAAATCATTGCTATCAATATTTGTTAACAAAATACAAACCTTCTGACGGACGTCATCGACGCATCCGCTCTGTTGAGTTAGGGTTATATTGAATGGCAGTAAGAGGAGTTATTTGTGCAATTAACCAAGCATACTGACTATGCCTTCCGTGCATTGATTTATCTAGCTTCTATGCCGGAAGACGAAGACTTGACGACGATTCAGCGTGTGGTTGACGAGTTTGATTTGTCTCGCAACCATATGACCAAGATCATCAACAAAATGGTGAATCATGGGTGGGTGAAAGCCGTCCGTGGTAAACAGGGGGGGATTCGTTTGGCGGTAGCGCCGGAAACGATTAACGCCCGTGATGTTGTTGAATTAATGGAGCAGACGTTAACGCCGGTTAATTGTGTAGCGCCGGAATGCTCGATTTCACGCGTATGCCGATTGCGTGGCGTGCTGGCGAATGCGCAAAATGCTTACATGGATCATGTCGGCCAGTTTACCTTGGCCGACATGATCACGGATCCGGTCGTGCAAGTGCTGCACTTCAGTGAGCCCATGGCAGAAGACGCCGGCAGTGCCGATGTGTCAACAACCAACCCGGCAGCGCCAGCGAGCAGTCAGAGCGTGCGTTACTATCAAGCCGATTGATTAATTTCGCTGATTTGGTAGTTCAGCGTCCAAAAATCATAGATCACCACCAGCAAAACAATCGGCACACCGAGGGCTATGGGTGGTAAAACCCATACGGCACCGAGCATCGACACCGTAACAAGCAGCATCAATACGCCACTGATTACCTTGCCAAGATACATCCGGTGAATACCAAACGCGCCGAGAAAGGTTAGTAGCACCCAGGCCAGAGAGTAATCAATTGATCCATCGATAAAACGCTGATCTGCTTCGCGTTCCATTGCTGGTATCAGCAGCAAATCGATCAACCAGCCAATACCCAGTAGGCCGAACGTGAAAAGCCAGATAGTGCCTGATACCGGTTTGCCAAAGTAAAACCGGTGCGCCCCCATAAACCCGAAGATCCAGAGGATGTAGCCAATCAGCAAGGAATGGCTATTGTTGGTTTGATTGTTCATAACAGTAAGTGTGCTCTTGCGACTGCAATCGGTTCATCTTTGGTGGATTGCCAGGCAGTGATCGCAACATTCACAACCTTTCTGCCTTGGCGAACCACGTCACAGGTGGCATAAGTGTCTTGGAAACGGCCTGCACGCAGATAATCTAGCGAGAAATCCACGATCTTGGGTACCCGTTCAGCTTCGAGCCGGCTGATGACATGAATAATCGCCGCGTTTTCCATAAATCCGCCGATACAGCCGCCGTGTAGGGCTGGCAATGTCGGGTTACCGAGATTCGCTTCTAGCGGCGGTAGGTGAAAAACCAACTCTTCGCCTAATTGCATGCCTTTCATACCGATGGTTCGGGTGTACGGAATGGCATCAAGCAAGACGTTGATATCGTCGCAATCACGGGCTTGCTGGATAGTTTCGATTGTCATGCTGCACCGCCATTTTGTGGTTTTTGTGTAGGTTGGCTGAGGCGCATAAAGCTTGCGGTGCAATGTGCGATGGGGTTGTCAGGGTCGTCTTCGTGGTAGGCCATGCCGCGGGCAAAAATTACATTGCTGGTGACATGGTATGCCTCGGCATCGCCAACGATTGTTTTACCGGGCGTGGCCGGTCGCATGTAGTCGATTCGCAGATCTAATGTCGGGGCAATGCCGAATTCGTCGAGTGCGCAAACCGCAGCAAAGCCGCAAGCGGTGTCCATCAGTGTGGTTAGCGCGCCGCCGTGAATGACGCCAGTATCCGGGTTGCCAATGAGGTGGTCGGCATAGGGAAGCAGGAGCGTTAAATGCCCTCGATTGGCTTCCCCAACCTTTATGCCCAAGGATTTGCAGTGATTGAGATTCTCGACAATGTCGCGAATAAATTGGGTCAGTTCGGGATTGGTTGTTTGCATAGCGCGTAATTACCTATCGCTGAAATCTGTGACGTCGGAATACCATTTTGTCGTTGTCGAGGCTGTTCAATCAAGAGGAAAACACGTGGCTTGTGTTTATTTTTGATCGTTTTTGTCACCCGTTCTTTCAATGGGCTTACTTGCCTTGAGGTTTTCCCTCATCTTCGAATAGCATACTTTTGATCAGCGGCTTCATGTCCATATCGACTTTCATTTGTGCCAGATTGAGAAAGTGGCCACTTAATACGCGGTTAAGAAACATGGTGTCGGCACAAGGGCGAAACTGTGTTCGGTAACGATGAAATTCCGGAATATGCGCAGTAATCTGCGATTGCACCCGCTCAATAGCGCGTGATGCGGAAGATTCTTCCAATAGCGGCGTGATAAAGGTGTCAAACCAGCGTTGGTATACCTCTTCCTCTACGGCGTCGGCTTCAGGTTGTCGGAAGCCGAGGTTAATCAATGAGTCGTCAATCGAGGTGAAATTGCCGGCTAAGGCAGCATCAACAATATCAATGTAGTGATCGACAACCAGGTCGCTGATATCGGCCACGCAACCGTAGTCATAAATAATCACTTGGCCATTTTCACGAAAAGCAAAATTGCCGGGGTGTGGATCACAATGGGCACGCTCGTGATAGAGAATCTCGCGCAGCATCGCAGTGATCAATGTTGCCGCGAATTCGTTAATAGTGGGTTGATCAAAGTGGTCGTGCAGATCTGCCATCGCAACCCCAGGTTCATAGCTTAACGTCAGCACATATTCGTTGGAGTAAGCCTCGATAACTGAGGGAATAACGATTTTCGGATCATCCGCATGGACTTTGGCAAACTCGCGCAGGTTGTCGGCTTCGTGTTCGTAGTCGAGTTCTTCCATCAGGTGAATCTGAATTTCTTTGAAAACCTGATCGAGGGCGGCTTTATCGGTTTTAATCAGTCCTCCCAGAGAAAACAGACGTTTAAGCTGTACTAGGTCTGATTTGCAGGATTGTTTAACGCCTGGGTACTGGATTTTAACAATCACATCATCGCCTTCACGGGTGGTTGCCCGATGTACTTGGCCGATAGAGGCGGCAGCGAATGGCGTGTGTTCAAAGCTGGCAAAGAGTTGGTCTGGCGAAAAGCCGAACGATTGCTGAATTTGCTGTTCGATCACCTCGAATGGCATCGGCGGGCTTTCTTTTTGCAGTTTGGCGATTTGTTCGGCGAATTCATCCGGCAGCAGATGTTTCATTTGGGAGGCAATTTGCCCGACCTTCATCGCCGCGCCTTTCATTTCGCCGAGCGTTTGCAGTACGTCTTCGCCCATTTGGCCATATAGGGTCGCCATGGTTTCCTGATTTTGGGCGTCATCACTGCTCAGCGCGGTTTTAATGCGGGTTTTGCCGTATTGGCTTGCCACTTTAACGCCAAGACCGGTGAGTTTTAGAAACCGTTTAGCGGGGGTATCTGCAAATTTTTTTGCCATGCAATGCCTGCTGCTGCGAACAGTCGCAATTGGGTTAGCTGTGGTTTCAGTTATATCGGTCTACCGGGCATTTGCCAATGACTTTTACAAAAGCTTCATGGATTAACGGTCAGCGTGGCTATTTTGGTGGCATGTTATGGCGCGGCGTGGTGTGTGAACCAGCAGGGATTAACGGTAACAGATGATTCAGTAGGGTCAGAAGCTGACGCCGTGCCGGGCGGGCGTCTGCCTGCAGGGCGTATTGTAAATGTTGTAGATCATGCAGTTCATCGACATCAAAGCCACTGCGCGTATGGCTGATATGAAGGCCCTCACGGATACACGCTTGTGCCAAGCTATCGCCTAACGTGGCGGTACTCCAGGGCAAATGAGTCAATGGCGGCCATGGGTGGCGGTTGGCCATTGCCACAACACCGCCATCGTCCGCGGGCATTAAAACAATATCCTTGTGGGTAAGTTGTTGGTCGATATCAAGCAGTGTATTTAGGTTCAGTGCTGGCGCGTCGGTGCCAATGGTTATCGTGCGTTGATGGCCCTGCTGACGTAACTGCCGATCAACGCCTTGTAGTCGGTCACCAAGGTTACCCGTGGGCTGTGCAATGCACGTGGCGTTAATGGGCATGATGGTTTCGCCCCATCGGCGATCTTCAGGCTCGGAGACTGCTAACACCACTGGGCCTGGCCAATTGGCAGCATCCTCCAAAGTGCAGTCGAGCAAGGCGTTAGCGATCTTGAGCACATCATCGGCAGCAAGGTGCCGGGTCAAACGTTGTTTACCCTGCCCAAGGCGTGGACGTTTGCAGAAGATGACCAAAGTCGCAATATCAGTCGGCATCAGGCTAGCTCGGTGTTGAAAAATACAAGCGGGCGATCATGCCCAAGATTCCGTGAGCTGCGCCGAGGGTGCCGCGTAGGGTGCCACTGATTTTCGATTTACCGATGCGGCGAGTACTGGTGACCGGGTGTTCACTGATGGGTAAGCGATGCTGGATGCATTTGACCTGCATTTCGACAGTCCAGCCAAAGCGGCGATCTTGCATCTGTAGTTGTTGGTAAGCATCGAATCGAATCGCGCGAAAAGGGCCAAGATCGGTGACCTTGTGATGCCAGAGCCAGTGGATCAGCCATGCCGCCAGTAGATTACCCGCGCGTTGCGGCATAGTTAAGGCACCACTGTGCATGTTGCCGAGAGTGCGAGAGCCGATGGCCAGTGCATTACCCGCGATTATTCCATTGAGTAAGTGCACCGCTTCATCGGGTAAACAGGAGTCATCGCCATCAACAAACAATACAACATCCACGTCGGTAAGTGCTGCAACTGCCGTTTGGCAGGTGATGCCGTAACCTGGCTCGAGCTGAGTTACAACGTCGGCACCTGCATCGGCAGCGCGTGTGGCGGTCGCGTCGGTTGAGCCGTTGTCACAAACCACCAGTTGATCGACGATTCGACCTTCATCGTTCGTCAGTGCGAGTAATCTGCTGACCACCTTGCCGATGGCCCCTTCTTCGTTGAGTGCCGGAATCACCACGCCGATGCGCAGCGACCTATACATGTTTCACCGGGATCAGTTCAACAGCTTCTGCCATCTGCACGCGGCTGGCGGGTAATTTGTCGTAGTTCTCGACCTGCTGATGTTGCGCATCAAGCTCGCCAAATTGCAAAACCCCTGTTGGGCAGGTTTGTACGCAGGCAGAACAGCGCACGCACTGAGGGTCGGCCATGGGCTCACCTCGATTGGCAAAGCTCATCACGTCGATGCCTTGGTGGCAAACACTGGTGCATTGGTTGCAGCTGATGCATTTGGATTTATCCGCAAAAATGCGAAAACGGCTGAAGCGCGCATAAATGTGCATCAGCGCCGCCAATGGGCAAGCAAATCGACACCAGATCCGGCCGGAATATTTAAAATACAAACCGACGCCGAGAATACCGCCGAGCAGCACGTCGACGCCCCACTTCCAGCTCAGTGGGTTGACCAGTTTGTAGTCTTTGTTTTCGCCTTTGAGCAGTAAATCAAAATGGGTATGCATCCAGCTATCGGGCCATATCCAGCCGCCAATACGGATCACCAGCAATATTACCGCGATCAGCAGAATGGCCTGCCCCAGCATATTGAGGCGATTCCAAAACGGCCCATGCGGCATTTTGTGTCGCTGAGTATCGCCGAGGGTCTCTGCCAACGCTCCGCAGGAACAAATCCAGCCGCAATAGGCACCTTTACCGTAGCGGTAAACCAGCAGGGGGATGAGAATAAACGTTTGAACGGCACTGATGATCAGCCAACCAGCCATAGGCGTTGGGGTGAAAACGTTATAAACATTGAGTGGCCAAGCCAACACTAAACCATAGGCGTGCCAATAGGCTCTTGGATGTCCCCAGTCTGGCCAGTTTTGGGCAGCCCAGTCTTGTGCAGAAATATAACTGGGGAACAAGCTATCGGCGACTGTTTGGCCAAACCCGGCATCAAACCAGCCGGTATAACCCATCCATGGCAGAACAATTTCGGGCAGTAAAAAAAGCGGAATGAGCTGAACTAGAAAGAGACAACCCGTTTGCCAACGTACATAAGGTGTATTGCGCCGGCGCACGCGTTGCCAGCCGAAAAAACCTATCAGGCTGGTGTAAACCAAGGTGTAATAAAACGATCGGCTTTTCATCGAAACGGCGAGTGTGCCCAATAAGGTTGATCGATCGGCGACTTGCAGCTGCCACCAGCCACCTAGTGCAGCGATCCATTGCGGCATTTGATCGGGAAACTGGCTTGAGCTCCACACATGGTTGTGAAAACCGAAGTTTTTCCAATCATAGATCGCAGTGACTACCAACATGAACGCTAAAAAGGCCAGCCATCCCGTCCAGCGGCTTTCACCGGATATCGCCATACGACTGCGGCGGAAGAACCCTAGTGGTGCCTCACGCCCGATCATGGCAAAAACCGTATCATTGGGCAGCGTTGTCTCGCCATCGTCAGGGTGGGTTAGCGTCACCGATGTATCATCAACGCGTTTGATATCAGTTTGCATGTGGACATCAATGGCGCGCTGATCGGCGTAGGCGTTAATGGTGCGAATGCTTTCGGGTTTAGGGCGGCGAAACGCGTCACCACGATATGCGAGCGTCACGTCTGCGCCGGCGTCAGCGAGGGAGATGGCCGATTCCAGTGCGCTGTCACCCCCTCCAACCACCAGTGTCTTTTGGCCTTTATAGTGCGCTGGGTCGATTAAGCGGTGGGTGACTTTTTCATGATCATGGCCTGTGCATTGTAATTGCCGATAGTTGCCGGAACGACCGATCGCAACAATGACTCGATGGGTTTTAATCGCGGCTTGGTCATCCAGCGCAACCGATAAGTGTTCACCATGACGTTCAACATGGCTAACCTCTGCGCGGGTGACCTGTATGCGGCTTTTATTGGCTTGCTGTTGTAGGCAGCTGAGGAGGGATTCTTTGTCTTGAATCTTTTCGGCAAACTGCAATTCGCCAATAGGCTGCATGTCTGTCGGATAGGTGTAAATCGGTTTGCCTTTGGGGAAATCCTTGAGGGTTGAAAATGCCTGCTTTGCTTCAACCAGTGTAAATTTTAGCCCATTTTTCTGGGCTGCTAGCGCGGCACTGAAACCACTCACACCGCCGCCGATGATCACCAGATCGATTACGTCGTCGGGTTTTGATCGTTGCTCGAATGTGGGGTCGGCGCAAATCGTGTCGACTGCTCGTGCGCCGGTATCCGCGGCAAATTTGAGTAGGGGGATTCCGGTCAAATCACCGACAACATAGACGCCCTTAATGGAGCTTGCGCCGTCGGCGTCTACCACGGGTAGTTTTTCAACTGAGCCGGCCGGCCAGCGACCATGTAGCCAGTGTGTGTAGTCTTTCACCAATGAGAACATACCATTCCCTTGTTGTTTTGGGGGTGGAACTTGCAGTCACAACGCGGTTTGATCACCAGCTCGATAACCAACGCCAGTTGTACGCCGAGGCCAATGACCCACAATGGCCATGTTGCCGGTTGCCAATGGCCCGCATCGATAAAATGATTCAGTACTTCATAGGTCAGTGGCATCAAGCTGATCCACGCCAGCAGCCAGCCACGCAAGGCAAAGGCGCTAAGCAAGGCTAGGGGCATCAGATACCAAGGGAACACTACTGGGCTAAGCAGTAATGGCAGTGCCAGTGCTGTTTGCCACGGGATAAGGTCAGCGTGATGCCACTCTTGTTGGGGGGATAGGCGGTGGCGCCAAGCATCGAAGGCGATCCAGAGACAGCCGACGGCAAAAATTGCCAGTAACACCGGCGTGAGATAATCACCTTGAANCAGCCAGTGCAGGGTTTCGAACGTTGGCGATCCAAAGCGCCATTTCGCAAAAAATACGCCGATACTGCCGATGGGGCGCATGCCCATCGCAATAATGGAGGCATAACCGATCGCAACGGTTATCAATGTGGCGGCAGTGATGTGTAAACGCTCTTTGTGGTGGCGACACTGGAAAAATGCCGGTAATAAGATGGCCAGCGGCAGCAATTTGAGTAGCGTGCCGGCACCAATACACATGCCCGCCAATACCGGTTTTTTGCGAAAAAGCGCGAGTAAGGCCAGTGCGATGGCCAAAGTAGAGAAAGCATCCAAGTGGCCGCCAACGCCGGTTTCAAGAATCAATAGAGGTGACAAGGCGATAACCGGTAAATACCGTTGTCGCCCGGTTAGATGCAATAATTTTTGTGCCGTAAACACAGTTGTAATGCCCGCGATGGCAGCCATTGCTTTCCAGATCCATACGGCACTGGTTACGCCGCTACTGGCAGCCAGAGAGAACAACCCCAGCGCCAGCGGTGGGTAGAGTGTGACATATTGAACGTGTTCTGCCGGCGGCTGCCAAATGGCACGCAGAGAATCCAGCACCGTGGCATCATGTCGAATACTGTATNGATCAAAACCTTCCAGCGCGAGCTTGCCATCAAAGAGGTATCTAGCAATATCGTTGGAGGTGTAGGCATCCACGGGGATGAGTAGAAGCCGACAGATAACGGCAACAGTGATTAAGGCGACTTGCTGGTGTTTGTGATCCGGTTGGTAAGTGGCGATGGCCAGCAGCACTGCGATGGTCATTACCGCGTATTGAAGGACGGTGGCAGTACCAACATTGGCCGCTGCTATAGCGGCTTGTTCGGCAAGCACATAGGCTGCAACGGTGCTTGTTAGAGCAAACACTAAACTGGCTGCAAAACCCATGTTACGCCAGCTGCTCATTGCCGAGCTCCAGAGGCTGCATGGAAAGTCATCAAGGATGTGGATGCGTAGCCAATCATCAGCAATGCACACACGGGCATCAGAAACCACAACTGACTAGCGCTAGCCCATGCCAGCAAGACGGCAAAAATTCCAGCAAGTGCCAATTCAAATACGGCTCCCCTTGGGGCGACAGCGACATAGCTTTTCATTTGACGATGTGGTTTCGCCGGTGATTGTCCCTCGCCGCTTTTTGGCGTCCGCACAAATTCAGTACGGTACCCAGCCAGTGCCTCGACGGCAGCGCGCGCATTGTTGTATGACAATTGAATGCCCAGCAATAATAACCAAGGGATAGAGAGCAAGGCTTCTTTGCGGTTTTGGGCAAGTGCAAATTGACCAAACACGAGATAGATCAGGTGCCCGCCGGATGACAGCAGTAATAACGGTAGATCCAGCCACCAAATAAAACCCAAATCGTACTGGTCACGAATGAAAATACTCGGGATCAGAAACACCGTGGCATCAATCAGCATCAGCAGATACGCCAGATTATTTGATAAGTGAAACGTTGACTCGATTTTGGTACTGACGGAGATCGGTGATCGCCAAACCCGTTTGAGCAATTTGAGCATCACTTCAACGCCACCTTTTGCCCACCGGTGCTGCTGGCTTTTGAATGCGGCCATATCGGCCGGAATCTCAGCTGGGCATTCAACGTCGTTCAGGTAGGCCATTTTCCAACCTTTGAGTTGTGCCCGGTAACTCAGGTCGAGGTCTTCTGTCAGAGTGTCGGCTTCCCAATTGCCGGCATCAATAATGGTCGATTTACGCCAGATGCCAGCAGTACCATTGAAATTCAGAAAGCTGCCGCTGGCCGCTCGAACTTCTTGTTCGAGGGCAAAATGCGCATCTAGCATAATGGCTTCGGTACGTGTCAGGCGATTGCTGTCACGATTGAGGTGGGTCCATCGTGCCTGCACCATACCGACGGAAGCGTCAGTAAAGGCGTGAATCAAACGATTCAGAATGTTGGTGTCAGGAACAAAATCGGCATCGAAGATGGCAATAAACTCGCCGGTTGCGAATGCCATGGCTTCTTTCAGTGCACCGGCTTTAAAACCTTGCCGGTTGGTGCGGTGCCGATGTTCGATGTTGTATCCCAAGCGTTGATAGTGCTGGACACGGTCACGAATGAGCTCAGCTGTATCGTCGGTAGAATCATCGACGATCTGTATTTGTAACTTGTCCGCCGGATAGCTCAATGCGATGGCGGCATCAATGATTCGTTCGGCGACAAACTTCTCATTAAATACCGGAATCTGTACGGTGATCATCGGCAGGTCGGTGAAGCGCTGTGTGGTTGCCGGGGCGGCAAATTTCCGCCGCCAGCGAAACCAACGAAACACCATGGATAGCCGATGCAGGCCGAACAGACTCAGTACCAGTAGCAGCGCAAAATGCGCAACCAAGACGAACAAACCAACCGATAGCATGGATCAATAAACCCGTGTTAAACCGATTTGAAAGCCCATGCCGTCTAGCGTGTTGCGGCCGTATAGATCTTTATTCCAAGTCATTTCAAGCCCCCAACGACTTTGGTTCGAATCGGGTTTACCAAAGCTCCACCCCCCCGTTACTTCCAGCTTGCCAAGGTCAAACTCCGGCGTGGCGGATAAATTTGGAGATGCCGCTGAATCAAATGGTTGGGAGTTACCAACACTTTTAGTGCCATCTAATTTGGTGCGGAAGTAAAGGTTGTCGGTTGCGTTAAAGCCGTACTCAAACAAGTAGCGGATTTCATCAGAAGGGTCGCCAGTACGGTATCGGTAGCCGACTTCAACACCGATGTAGCCGAATTGATTCAGACTTTTACCCAGTAGCAATCGGCTTTCGTAATCGACTTGTCCGTTGCCCAAAGGTAATTCGGCATCACGATCGTACAACCACGGGAGTTTGACTAAAAATGCTGTCGACAAAACGACTGGGTCAGTGAGGAATTGGTAGCGAACACCTAACTCGACGTCACCAAAACCACTGCCACGTGTTGTGACGTTCTCTTGCGTGGTTTGTTTTAAATCCTGATACAGCAGCGTGCCGTAAAGGGCGACGTTGTTTCCCAAGCCATGTTCGGCATAGACGGAATAGTTAATGCCGGTAAATTCTTTAAAATCGGGGTTATCGCCAAAGAAATCTTTCGCGTTGTAAGGGGCGACGGCAAATTTGTTATAGCCGTCGCCTTCTGCGGGCACCCAGGCACCTGCCCATGCTGTGGGTCCAGCCATTAGCAAACCGGCTGTAGTGATACTTTTTAACAGACGGTGGCGAAAAAATGTATCTGTGTTGCAGTGGTCTACCATGTCATCCCTCATGCTTGGTGCCTTGGGCACCGTATTGTTATTGATGTAGATGAGCCGATTTATGGTTTGAGGCGCATTGCCTGGTTGCAATGTAGAGTGGGCTCAATCGAGGGAAAGAGTAGAGAGAATGGTGTCGAAAAGACTCACAGGTGGATAACGAAAGATTAAAACCGCTGGGTGATTTGTTATGAGATTGTTAGATTCGCGATTATGCGGCTAAGTTGTATTGGTAGGAAATTTGTTGCGGGCAATAAAAAAGCGAACCCGAGGAGAGGTTCGCTTTTAATCAAACGTTGGTGCCCGAGCGGTGTCGGACACATTTAATCAGCTAATGGCTTCTAGCTTAATGGGTAGGCCATCGGCTGTTTTAGGCAGCGGGAAGGCTTCCATTTTCGGGTTGTAATCTGCCGGTACAGACCACTTATATTTCAGCAGGAACTGATGTAAGAAGCACTTAACAATCATATTGGCGAAATGCATGCCGATACATTTGTGCGCACCACCACCGAATGGCATATAGCAGAAGCTGTGATTTTTCTGCTCTTCACGGCCCGGTGCAAAACGCATGGGGTCAAATTTGAAGGGCTCAGTCCAGAACTCTTCCATGCAGTGGTTGTACACCGGCGGAACAAAAATGATGGTATTCGGTGGAACCTTATGGCCGCCCAATTCCACTTCTTTGATCGTACGGCGCTGCATCATCGATACCGATGGGTGCATACGTAGGGTTTCTTTGAAGACCAATTCCATCAACTCAAGGTTGTCGAGATCTTCATAGGTCAGTTGATCTCGACCTAGCGCTTGGGCTTCTTCACGCAGCTTGTCTTGCCATTCAGGCTCTTGAGCCAAATGTAAGATAATGTGGTTCAGTGTCGATGTGGTTGTATCGTGCGCGGCGAATAGCAAGAAAGATGCTTGTGGAATCAGATCTTCATTGGGGAAGAATTCGCCATTATCCATGGTCTCTTTGGCCATGTGAGTCAGCATATCTTTGCCGTCACCGGAACGACGCTCAGGAATAACCCTAGTGAAATACTCTTCCAAGTAACGTGAGCCTTGTTTGCCTTTGTGGAATTTAAACCCGGGCATGTCGACTTTAAATAGCCCCATCAGGCCTTTTTCGGAAATATTCAGAAAAGCTTCGTTAATCTTGTCCATTTCTGGCCCGATTTCTTCAACGCCGATAAATACTGTGGCGCCGACATCGAGTAAGGCTTTTTTCACTGCCGGGAAGAACAGAAAATCTTTTTGATTTTCCCAGTTATCCAGATTGTTTTTCAGCAGTGGGTTCATGATATCCACGTAGCCGCGCATCTGGTCATTTTTAAACGCCGTCTGGAACATACGGCGTTGGAACTTGTGATCGTCAAAGTCACGTAATAACAGTGCTTTACGGTAGAAGTTCGCCAGTGACTTTTCATAGCCCATTTGAGCCGAAAACGCTTTGTTACGATCCAGATAGATCGTTTTGTAGTTTTCAGCGCCGACAACTAACAGACCCGGTTGGCCACCGATTTTGATTTTCGAGACTTCACCGAATTTATGGTAAGTCTTATCGATGAAACCGTAGAGGTCGTTAACAAGCTCAATGGTTTTACCCAAATAAGGGATTGCACCGTATTCGCCTGGGATGTGATCCAGGTCGTGGCAATCTTCTTGTTCTTTGTAGTCGAGGTTTGGCGACTGGTCTGCACCCATAACGTTCTCCTGCAGTGTTGCACTACTTTGATTACTTATATAATTATTGTTTTTCGCTGACGGATAGACAAAAAAGAACACTGGTCGCCCAGCGAGCTTTTGTGCTGTAACCGGATGGCGGAGTTAATAATATTTAATTTGTCGATCGATCGTTCGATTGAATGTTGCTCAGTATACAGTAATCAATAAAAATGAAAACTCTTTGCGGTTTCATTGATATAAGGCAAGGCGTTAGTGTGGGTTTTACGCGTGTTGCCAATAATTTTGNCATAGTGCTTTACAGTTGGGTCATAACTGCAAAAGATAGCGGCGTCTGTCCCGTCGTGAAGATAAGAAGAACATTGATCAATGACATCACATTACTCAGAGGATTTTTCCGCCATGTTAATGACACTAGGCATTAATATTGTTCTGGTCATTGCCTGTATCTTGATTCACTTTACGTTTATGTCGCTGGTGGCCAGTCGTATTGAACGCATGGGGGTTATGCGGGAATTGCATTTGTTATTGCACGTGTTTTCTGGGCTATCGGCGCACTTGATGCAGATTTTCTTGTTTGCTGCAGGCATCTATTTCATGATCGACAACCCTGAGCTCGGAACACTGGCCGGTGACTATGACGGTAGTTTTTCCGATGCGGTATACTTCTCCATGACGACCTATTCCTCGCTGGGGTATGGGGATATTGAGCCCGAGGGCTGGATTCGCTTTACTGCCGGTATCGAAACCTTAGTGGGTTTGATGATGATCACCTGGACAGCCTCGTTGTTGTATCTCTCGATGGAACGTACTTGGAAGCAAAATGATCGGCGTGCCCACCGTGTAATTGGAAGAAATGATGCTAGAGGTCATAAATAATCGGAACTCGCTATGCGAATAACCTTAAAACAACTCCGGGTCTTTGCCGCTGTTGCTCAGTCTGAAAATATGACGCAGGCTGCCGACAGCATTGCGCTGACCCAATCCGCCATGAGCATGGCGTTGAAAGAGTTTGAATCACAGTTAAATACACCGCTGTTTCACCGTCATGGTAAACGAATTAAGTTAAACCCGGTGGGTCATAATTTATTGCCCAAAGTGCTGCAATTGTTGCAGCTGGCCGAGGAAATCGAGCGCATGGCAACGTCGGATGCATTAGCCGGACAACTGCGTATTGGTGCCTCCAGCACAATTGGTAATTATCTTGCGCCATCAATTATTGCGCAATTTTTGTTGGATTATCCGGATATCGATATTGATCTCAAGGTGGGTAATACGCAGCAAATCATTGCCGATGTATCTCACCTGCGGCTGGACATGGGGTTGATTGAAGGGCTGTGTGACATACCCCAAATTGAGCGCACCGTCTGGCGCCATGATGAATTACGAATCTTTGCTGCGGCCAATCACCCATTGGCGCAGAAGCAGGCAAATAACGACGAAATCACAGCTGCGGATCTGGCTGCGTGTCGCTGGATATTGCGGGAAACCGGCTCAGGAACCCGTGAAATTTTCACCAACGCGACCCACCGATACCTCAATACGAGCGAAAGATTGCTGGAATTGGGTAACAGTGAGGCGATCAAACAAGCGGTTAAAACTGGCTTTGGTATTAGCTGCTTATCAGAACTGGCTATCGCCAGCGAGTTGCGCCATGGTGAATTAGTTGCGCTGGATGTATCGGGCCTGAAAGACCTCGATTTACATCGGCAGTTATTTATCATTAAAAATAGATCCCAGGTGATGAGTCGCCTGGAACAGACCTTCGAACACAAATTATTGGAGCATGGTAACCTTGATGAATCCGCTTGATCCTGCGCTAAACGCCGCGCCAGCGGCAGATGTTGTCGTCGATATCGATCAGAATAACGCTCAGGCAGTGCTGATCGAAGAATCCCAGCAGCGCCCTGTTGTCGCCGTCTTTTGGTCTCCACGTGCGCCTGAAAGTTTGCAAGTTGTGCAAGCGCTCGAGCAGGTGGCAACCGAATATCAGGGAGACTTCCTGCTCGCACGGGTGAACGCCGATGAGCTGAGCATGATTGCGCAGCAGTTGGGTGTTCGTGGCTTGCCGACCGTGATGTTATTGAAAGACGGTCAGCCGGTAGACGGCTTTGCGGGCGCTCAGGACGATGCAGGTATTCGTGCAATGCTGGATCCGTATTTGCCGAAGCCATGGGATCGCCAGCTTGCTGCCGCGCAGGGGCTTGTTGCCGCTGAGGATTATGCTGGTGCGATTGCTGAACTACAGCCAGCGTATGCTGATTCCAGTCAGCGGCCAGATATTGGCAAGATGTTAGCGTTTTGTCTGGTTCATCAACATCGAGTCGACGATGCTGATGTGATCATTCAGACGATTCCGATGGCTGAGCAAGATGGCTTGTACGAGCAGGTAGTTTCACAGATTGAATTGAAACGTTCGGCCGCACAATCACCAGAGCTAACCGCCCTGCAGGAAAAACTTCAAAGTTCGCCGGATGATATGGCGCTGCAATTGCAGCTGGCTGTTCAGTATCATGAGGTTTTTGAAAACCGCAAAGCCTGCGAGTTATTGATCGGTATTTTGCGCAAAGATCGTGGTTTTGATGATGGCGGTGCCAAGCGAATCTTGTTGGATATATTCAAAAGCTTAGGTAACAAGGATCCGCTGGTTATTGAGTTTCAACGGCAGATGTTTTCGCTGCTCTACTAACGACGATGTTACTAGCCGTTAGCCAAATCCATCGTGCGGGTATTCGCTTGCACGCATGATGGATTACGGATATCGCCGGTTCTCGGTGACATCTCTCCACTCACTTGGATTGTTCGCGAACCCCTTGAAACAACGGTGTAATCGCGATGTCTTCGAGATTACGTTGTAAATAGTCCTGAATATCTTGGGCGTTATCCAGTTTCAAAACACCGCGTAATAGTCGTTTGGCATCATCCATGGTAATAAAGCGCAGTAAGGATTTGACCCTTAGCAAGTTGCTGCTGCTCATCGATAAACTGTTGAACCCCATCGCCATCAATAACACCGCGGCTGCTGGATCAGCGGCGAGCTCGCCACAAATAGACGAAGGTATTTCGGCGCGATTGCAGGCTTGGGCAACTTGATAGCAGGCTTGTAGAACAGCCGGATGATAATGGTTGTAGAGCGTCGACACCCGAGGGTTGTTTCGATCGACGGCAAGTAGGTATTGGGTCAGGTCATTACTGCCGACGGAAATAAAATCGCAGCAGCGGGCAAAGGTGTCAATCTGGTAAACCGCTGAAGGTACTTCGACCATAACGCCGATTTTGGGTAACGGTAAATTGGGGATTTCCTGCACTAACTCGCTGTGAGCGCGCATGATTAGATTGCGTGCATCGCCGAGCTCGGATAATTGCGTCACCATCGGCAGTAAAATTTGCAAGTTGCCGAGATTGGCATTGGCCTTCAGCATGGCACGGATTTGCACGATAAAGATTTCTGGGTGATCCAGTGTTACTCGCATGCCGCGCCAGCCAAGAAATGGGTTAGATTCCTCGATGGGGAAATACGGCAAGGCCTTGTCGCCGCCAATATCCAGGCAGCGCATCGTCACCGGGCGTGGGTGAAATGCCTCCAGTTGACGTCGATACGCGACACGTTGTTCTTCTTCTGACGGAAAGCGTTCGCTGATCAAAAATTGAATTTCGGTGCGGTAAAGACCGACGCCCTCGGCACCTAGACTTAGAGCGCGCTCGGCATCCGATATAATTCCCGCGTTAACCTGTAAAGAGATTTCGTGGCCGTCGGTGGTTTTGCAGGGCAGATCTTTGTATTGTTCCAGCCCGCGATCAACGAGACGTTCTTCTTGCTGGAAGTTCTCATACCGTTGGCAAGTCGCATCACTGGCATTGGCGATCAATTCGCCGTTGTAGCCATCGATGATCAGAACCTTTTCATGCAAATTTTTCAGGGGCAAGCTCTTCAGGCCCATCACGGTCGGGATGCCCATCGAACGTGCAAGGATGGCGACGTGGGAGTTGCTGGTGCCGCGCACGGTTGCAATACCCGCGAGCATACCTTTTGGGACTTCAGCCAGAATGGATGCTGTGAGTTCTTCAGCGATCAGAATGCGGGGGCTTTCAAAGTCGTAGTGCTGGTGTTCAACACGCTGTAAATAGGCCATCAAGCGTTGGCCGAGATCCTTGATATCGATTGCGCGTTCACGAAGGTAAGGGTCATCCATGCCTTCAAACGTCGCAATATGAGCAAGTACCACTTCACTGACAGCCGATGCGGCGGATAACCCTTGCTCGATACGTACTTCGATTTCACCACCGAGTGCATTGTCATCGAGCATTTGCAAATACACATCAAATAGCGCCGTCTCTTGCTTGGCCAGGCGCTCTGCAAAGCGGTCACGCAAACTTTGCATGTCTGTTTTTACAGTCGCCAAAGATTTATGAAAGAAGGCGATTTCCTGTTCCGGATTTTCACACCGGCGCTCGGGGATTGCAGTAAGGTCGGCACTGGGGTTGATGATAACCGCTTCAGCCATGCCAATACCGTTGGCACAAGCGATACCTCGAAATCGGACGTCACTGTTTTGTTGATTACCGGTGCGTTCAAACGGTGTGATAGCACCAACAACTTTGGCATGCGCGATGACGCCGGCGAGCTGAGCTGCAACTGTGATCAAAAAGGCTTCTTCGGATTCATCAAACTTGCGTCGTTGGCGCTGCTGAACCACTAAAACGCCGAGTACTTCTCGGTGATGAATGATCGGTGTACCAAGGAAGGCATTGAATTCTTCCTCGCCGATGTCTGGCAGTAACTTGTATGAGCGGTGGGATGCAGCATCATCGAGGTTGATGGGTTCTTCGCGGCGAGCGACTAAGCCGACGAGGCCTTGGTCTCGAGTCAGGCTCAAACGGCCCTGTGCTTGCTTGTTGAGACCCTCGGTGGCCATAAACACGTAGCGATCCGTGTTTTTATCGTAAAGGTAAACCGTGCATACTTCCGTTTGCATCGCGTCTTTGACGCGCGCAACAATAATATCCAGTGTGCTCTGGATATCCTTAGCAGCACTCACATCCTGTACGATTTGGCGTAGGTGGTCTAACACGTCAAGCCTTCCACTAGGCGACTGTGTTTAAACGCCAGTTCCTTGAGGGCTCGGCGATACACATCGCGTTTAAATGACACGACCTCGTTCATCGGGTACCAATACGACACCCATTCCCAGTGATCAAATTCGGGTTTTGGATGCAGATCGAGACGGATGAAGCTGTCTTCTTTGAGATATTGCAGCAAAAACCATTTTTGTTTCTGGCCGATGCACAAAGGTTCGGAGCCATAACGAATCATGCGTTTGGGGATGCGATACCGCAACCATTGACGGCTGCAGGCGACAAGTTTGACGTCATCAGCGTTGAGGCCAATTTCTTCTTCTAGTTCACGGTACATGGCTTGTTCCGGTGTTTCGTTTTCACGAATACCACCTTGTGGAAACTGCCATGCGTCTTGTCCTACACGGCGAGCCCAGAACACTCTGCCCGTACCATCGGCAAGGATGATGCCGACGTTGGCACGGTAGCCATTTTCGTCTATCACGTTGATCCCCGGGTTGTTGCTGACCAGCGGTTTGACAAACCGCCGTTATTCGTCAATTATGCGCGTTTTTTGGCGCTAAATCCTAGCGATTATAGCCATTTTCGTGGACATTTACCGGTTGTTTTTATGGCGCTTGCGATATTTGACTTGGACAACACCCTTCTGAATGGCGATAGCGATCATGCATGGGGCGAATTTCTTGTAACCAAAGGCGTTGTTGATGACGACGTCTACAAAGCCGCGAATGATCACTTTTATCAGCAGTACCAGAGTGGTGGCCTCGATATCGACGAATATTTGCAGTTTGCCCTCGAACCGTTGACGCGTTTTAGCATGCCTGAACTCGCAGAGCTGCATCAGGAATTTATGCGCACAGTGATTGAGCCAATGTTTCTTGAGCAGGCGCATCAATTGTTGCAAAAACACCGCGATGCCGGCGACTTTCTACTGATTATCACGGCCACCAATGCGTTTGTGACACATCCGATCGGTCGAGCGTTGGGTGTCGATGCGATTCTGGCTACCGATCCTGAAATTGTTGCTGGGCAGTATACTGGCCGCTATGTCGGCTTTCCGTGTTTCCAGTATGGCAAAGTCGAACGTCTGTTGGCCTGGTTAACGGAGACTGGGCACTCGTTGGAAGGCAGCTATTTTTACAGCGATTCTCACAACGATTTACCGTTACTGGAAATGGTCGACTTCCCCTACGCCGTCGATGCAGATGACACACTGAAAGAACACGCAGAAGCTGAAGGCTGGCCGATTATTTCTTTGCGCGACGCATAAAGCTGGCGAGTTCAAGGCTTACGAGTTTGTGACCTAGTTCGCGTAAGGGGGTTAACAAACAACACCTTGAGGGAGTCTTGAAAGGTGTGGAAATGCGGCATCGGCGTAATAGCCCGATGCCGTTTGTATGCGTTGAACCACGATCAAATGATCAGGGGATGATTTAGACCCTGACCGCGAAAGTGATTCAGAAATTACTGTTGTTTAAGTGTCGGCCGCGTTAGCCGGCTCGCTGTTATCCGGTCCAGGTGCTGCTTTGACGGGTGTCTCGGGCACATAATTCTTGTTCGCTTTCCACTCTTGGGTGCGATAGAAAATACCCAAATAGCCACGTACCTTCAGATTGCCCTCATCCGGCCATACACGTGCTTTGTAGGTTTTGCCGTTTTCTGGATCCAGAATTTCACCACGGCTGAATTCGTCGCCATCACGTTTCAAACCATTGATCACGTACATGCCACGCACGGGTTTGTTTTTCAGGTTGTCTGGGCATTTTTCACACAGAGAATCCTGAGGTTTTGTCAGCAGCTTAACGACTTGGGCGTATAGCATGTCGTCTTTGACGGTTACCCGAAGGATGGATTTGGGTTTGTTCGTTTTGTCATCGATGGTGGTGAAATAGCCGGAATAGCCGTTCGACAGATCTGGAGATAGCGGGCCGTCATCGGAGCCGATGATCTGGGCGCTGGCCAGTGATGATAAAGCAGCGGTCAGCAGCAGTGTGGTAGACACGGCCAGTGAGCGCAGGGACGTGAACAGAGCGAGAGACATAAGCAGTCCTGTGGTGGTTGTCTGACGTTTAGTAGCCGGCGGCAAACAACACAACATGACCAATACGTTTAACGGCAACGCGGTTGAAACGTTGGTTCAATGCCTGCTGAAGAACGGTTTCCGGATCCTTTGTATGAAGTATATTCAGGTGACGGAATTTTGCCATGCTCAAGGTGGCCATCGCCGAATGTGTGCTTGGCGTCATAGCCAGTAACCAACCAACGACTTTGCCTCCGTCTGATAGGTGGGGTTGTAAATCGTCAAAAATGTGAGCGCGTTCATCTAGGCTGCCGGGCAGTTGGTTCAGTAGATTACCGATGCCGATGGAGGAAAATTGCTGGCCACCAAAGGCCATTTTTTCGGTGAAATCATACTGGAAGCTGCTGATACGGTGATGTTGAGACAGTTGTTGCTGGCACTTTTTCAATCTATTCAAATTTGGATCTGCCAGTGTCATCGAGCGGGCTTTGCCGGCCGTGGCGAGTGCCAGCAGCCAGCTGCTGCTGCAGCCGACTTGCAGATGTGTGTGACCGAGGTTTTTGTGGATCCAACGAACCAATATCTGCGCCGAACACTGCCAAATGTACGGATACACCCATTGATACTGCCAGCGATCGGGAAGGCTGCCATTCGGCATGATAAGCGCAGGCTGCGCACTATTTGCAGTCGATAGATTGGCAGCCGAAGGGCTTGCCGAGTTTAACGTTGCCGATACGCCGTTTGGCGACGGCTTGGTTATTTCGCTATACACAATGTGATCCTTGCGAAGGTTGCCCGAGGGCATTCCAAAATCCTTTTGGCCCGTGTTCAATCACGGCATTAGTGTCTCATGCTGAGACATATGCCAGTGCACTGAGTAAGGCTCGCTGCCTGCGTGTTCCATGCAGAGCACTCTAAATACTCTCTAAAGTGCTGGGGTAAGCATAGCTGCTGCTGGCCTGTGCTACTTTTTAATTGACGAATATGATAGCTTAGCCGTTTGAAAATCTGCAAATCCTACCATTATGCCGAAGTCATACATCCAATGCCGAAGTCATACATCCAAGATATCTTGTCTGCTAACGTCTACGACGTTGCGATCGAAACACCGCTACAACCTGCGCGGAATTTGTCACGTCGAATTGGCAACCAAATTCTGATTAAACGTGAAGATATGCAGCCGGTTTTTTCGTTCAAGCTGCGAGGCGCCTATAACAAAATGCGTCAGCTGACAGACGAACAGCGAGGGCAAGGTATTGTTGCGGCATCCGCAGGCAATCACGCACAAGGTGTAGCGCTATCTGCTCAGTACCTCGGCTGTAAAGCCACGATCGTTATGCCGCGCACAACGCCGGCTATCAAGGTCAACGCAGTCAAAGGCTGGGGTGCGAAAGTTGTATTGCACGGTGATACCTATGACGAAGCCTCGGCCCATGCATTTTCGTTGGTTGAAGAAAAAGGCATGACATACGTTCACCCGTATGACGATCGTCAGGTAATTGCTGGCCAAGGTACTATCGGCGTCGAAATTTTGCGTCAGAACCCGGGACCTTTGGATATCGTGTTTGTACCCGTCGGCGGTGGTGGCCTTGCTGCCGGGGTTGCTGCGTACATCAAATATGTGCGCCCTGAGGTCAAGATCATTGCGGTTGAGCCTGAAGATGCGGCCTGTTTGAAAGCGGCTATGGCTGCTAACAAACGTGTTACCTTGCCGGAAGTGGGTATTTTTGCTGATGGTGTTGCCGTAGGGCAAATCGGTAAAGAGACATACCGCGTGCTGAAAGAAACCGTTGATGAAGTGATCACCGCTTCAACAGATGAGATGTGTGCGGCGATCAAAGATATTTTTGAAGATACTCGATCGATTGCTGAGCCTGCGGGTGCATTGTCGTTGGCTGGGCTTAAAAAATATGTCGCGGAGCACGGTTTAGAAGGACAAACACTGGTCGCGATTGAGAGCGGCGCGAATACGAATTTTGATCGTATTCGTTATTTCTCTGAGCGAACTCAATTAGGCGAGAAAAGCGAAGCGATTCTGGCGGTTGAAATCCCGGAAAAGCCCGGCAGCTTTAAAACATTTTGTTCGATCTTGGGCAAGCGAAGCATCACAGAATTCAATTATCGATTCAGTGACAATAAAGCGGCACAGATATTTGTCGGCATGCAGGTCAAGGACGCAGATGATCGCCAGGCCATTATCGATAAGCTCGTCAATAAGGGTTATTCAGTAGAAGATATGACACTGAATGAAATAGCTAAAGAACATGTGCGGCATATGGTTGGGGGGATTGCACCGTCGATTGATGACGAAGTTGTGTACACCTTCACCTTCCCCGAGCGGCCAGGTGCGTTAATGAACTTCCTCGATCGCTTGGGGCAGCGTTGGAACATTTCGATGTTCCACTATCGCAATCACGGTGCTGCCTACGGCCGTGTACTTGTCGGTTTACAGGTTGCTGAAGGTGAGCGTGACCAGATAGCCCCGGTATTTGATGAGCTAGGTTATCGATATGACGAAGAGACCGATAACACGGCCTATCAAACCTTCCTGAAAGCCTGAGGCTGGCAGCGAATAATATGCCGGTCAGTGACAACCATGTCGACCGGCACATCCCATGCTTCGGTCGGTAATTCGGGATAAACCTGCACGTGGTGGGCAACCGCAATGAGTTGTGGCTTGCTCTGCCAGTTATTGCCTGTCAGGTAGGCAAATGTACGATCGTAAAATCCCCCGCCCATGCCGAGTCGATGACCGTGTTTGTCGTATCCGACTAGCGGCATGAGCACGATATCCAAGCGATGAGGCTGCCGGAATGTCGGACGGCTGACTTCCATCAATCCGAAGCGTTTTTTCACCAGCCCCTTGTGGCGGCCAAATTCCGAAAACATCAGATGATTCCCACTGAGCATGTGCGGCAAGTAAATCTTGTGTTTGCCTCTGGCGGCGTCCCCAAAGACTAAAGGGTTGATCTCGCCATCTGCAGGAAAGTACAAGCCGATGTGGCGAACGTCTGCAGGAATTACTTTTTTTAGTTGGCGTGCCAGTTTTTTCGCAGCTTGACGTTGTTGGTAGTCGGACAGCGATCGGCGGCGCTGGCGCAGCAGTCGACGTATTGCTGTTTTGTCAGCAAGTATGGTGGAGGATTTGTCTTGGCTGCTTGCGTTCGGAGTGTTCGGCATAGAGTAACGATACCGCAAATCCGGCAAAGTTGTGTCGCTTGCTGGAAATATAGAGCCGTTGTGGCGGTTATTTTAGCTCTGCATTGCTGATTTATGCATATGACAAAAAGCGGCAGATAAGGTGTGGAAAATTGGAGACACAAAGGTCAGCGGTGAAGACCGATACAACAGAAGAGAAAGAAGACTTTCCTAAGTACCGCTGCAGGATAAGCCCTTGAACCCGACGGTTCAAGGCGGAGACGATGCGAAAAAATCAGGCTTTCCGTCAAGCGGACATGCACACCATTTCCCGACAAAGCCCCCTGGGTATTTACTTATCGGCTCGAGGACAACACCTACTGGCAAGTACCCAAGAAAGTCTCTGTATTGATACTAGCTAAACCGGTTAAAGAATGCCATACCTTCGGTCGACTATTTTTCAAATAGAATAATTCTAAGTGATTGAAATATAATCAGATTTTGATTTGTTTCAATCGATGAAGTGTATCATCAAGCTTGCTGTTCAGTTTCTGAACCTGTGCCTGCTGACGTGCCACTTCGGATTCATCCGTTGTGGTAGTTGAGAGCAGCTCATGAGAAATATTCAGGGCCGCCATGATCGCAATGCGTTCAAGGCCGATAACCTTGCCGCTGTCGCGGATGCCGCGCATCTGTTCATCCAGATAATGAGCAGCCTGTTCTAACGCCTTTTCTTCTTCTGGCGAACAGGCTATTTGGTATTCCTTACCAAGTAGCTTGATAACAGACTTATTAGGTGCAGCAGTCACGCTTTGTGCTCCAGCGACTTAAGGCGATTGATCATGGCTTCGATTTTATCACGGGCCATATTATTTTTTTCGATCAATTTAGAACGCTCTTGCTGCCAGGCAGCCTCGCGGTCATTGAGCGCATGGTTTTCGTCATTGAGAGTTTCGCACAGGCGAATCAGTTCATTGACCTTGGTTTCCAGCTGACGGAGTTGTTGATCGTCCATAACGCTCGAGAATTGCTATGTAAGTTGTTGAGTACTATAGTGCGCGTGATTTTTGTGGTCAATGCTATGTAAGTTTCTGTGAGGGTGCAATTTTATTCTGCGCCAGTTGCAGACTGCGTTGCACGGCAGTGCTAGCATTTGAAAACCCATCCATATTGACGGTAGTTGCCGAAGCATTCAGAGGTATTAACGATGAGCGGTAAAAAGGTACGTCCTTTGGTGTTTGACGAAGTGTGTGATCTGTTTGTTGCGTTAGGCGCAAACAACTCGCCATCAGAAATGCATGGTTTGTTGGGCGGTCAGCTCGCGGCAGGGAAGCGCATGGAAATGGACGAGTGGCTAGCCGAAGCCCGCGAATTTATTGACACTGAAGCCAGTTTTACGAAAGAACAACGTGAACAACTGCAATACGTGTATATGTCGACATTGATCGCATTAGCGGATGATGAACTCGGTTTCTATCCGTTATTGCCGGATGATGAGGCTGATTTTGATGCGCGGTTGCGCTGTCTTGCGTTTTGGTGTCAGGGATTTCTCGCCGGCTTTGCCTTGGTTGAGAAAAAAATTAAAGATTTGCCTGAAGTCGTGAATGATGCGCTGAATGACCTAGCGGCAATTTCGCAGTTGCAAACCGAAGATGATGAAAACTCGGATGACAACGCCGAAGATGACTATATGCAAATCGTTGAGTACGTGCGTTTGGCTGCGATGAACATCTTTGTTGAATATGCCGTTGATGCTATTGATACAGAAGACGATGCGGTGCAAGGGAAGGATTACCTCGACGCACAAAGCTTGTTTAAATCACGTCAACTGCATTAAACGCAGTATTTACCGTCAATGGCGGATGTGTCGACAACCCTCCGCTTTTGACGATGGCAGCTAGGTGAATCAGGGCAGGCCATCCCCAACGTCTCGCGAAACCTCCCTCATCTGGTTATTATCAGTCGGTGGCCGATAATGGCCACATTCGCTTCTAACGCAAATAGCCTAACGTAATCATGCCGATGCTAAGAATCAAAGCCAGTGAATTTGCCCTCCGTCGCGCCCGCCTTATGGAAGATATGGCACCGGGTTCAATCGCGATTATTCCGTCAGCACGTGAAGTACCACGTAACAGCGATGTGAATTTTCCGTTTCGCCAAGACAGTGACTTCTACTACCTTACCGGTTTTGATGAACCAGATGCGGTTGCGGTATTAGCCCCCGGTCGCGAGCAAGGCGAATATGTGATTTTCTGTCGTGACCGTGATCCAGAGCGTGAGTTGTGGGATGGCTATCGCGCGGGGCCTGAAGGCGTTTGCCGTGAATACAAGGCCGATGACGGGTTTCCGATTGACGATATTGATGACATTTTACCCGGGCTGATTGAAGGGCATCCGCGTGTTTATTACTCCCTAGGTCGGCATTTGGAATTTGATGCCAAGGTAATGCACTGGTTAAACACGATCCGTGCTAATCGGCGCGCTGGATCACTGGCGCCGGGCGAGTTTGTTGATTTGAATCATTTGCTACATGACTTACGTTTGTTCAAATCGGCTGCTGAGATTGCAGTGATGCGTGAATCCGGTGCGTTGGCCGCTAGGGCGCATTGTCGTGCTATGCGTGAGGCGAAAACGGTTACTTACGAATATCAATTGGATGCAGCCATCATGCACGAGTTTATGATGGGCGGTGTTCGACAAGCTGCCTACCCCAGCATCGTCGGTGGTGGCACCAATGCCTGTGTTCTGCATTACGTTGAAAACCGAGATAAGCTCAATGACGGCGACTTGGTATTGATAGATGCCGGTGCTGACTATGACTATTACGCCTCTGATATCACGCGTACGTTTCCGGTAAATGGGCGTTTTTCGGAGCCGCAACGCGCGCTCTATCAATTGGTTTTAGATGCGCATAAGGCCGCGCTTGAACAAGTTTTGCCAGGTAACCCGTTTAACGCCCCGCATGATGCGTCGGTGCGGGTCATCACAGCAGGGTTGGTTCAATTGGGTCTGTTGTCAGGTGATGTCGATACCCTTATTGAGGAAGAGGCGTATAAGCCATTTTACATGCATCGAGTCAGTCACTGGCTGGGTATGGATGTGCATGACGTTGGTGATTATAAGGTCGATGGCATCTGGCGTGCACTTGAACCGGGTATGACACTTACCATTGAACCGGGCATTTATGTGGCGACTAATAACGCCGATGTTGAGGAAAAGTGGCGAGGAATTGGCATTCGTATTGAAGATGATATTGCCGTAACAAAAAGCGGTTATGAAATTCTAACCGATGACGTACCCCGCGAAGTCCAAGATATTGAAGCACTGATGGCTGACACATGAGCGAATTGCAGCACGTAGATATCGCCATTATCGGCGGCGGCATGGTCGGGGCGAGCTTGGCGGCGTTGTTGCCCGCCTCGCTGTCGGTCGCTTTGTTGGAAAGTTTTCCAATGCCGGCAATGGATGCAAAAATTCCCCAATATCAACCGAGCTATGACGCCCGCTCAACGGCACTATCGCACAGTAGCTATACCATTTTTGAGCAGGCCGGCATCTGGCCTCTTTTGCGTCAGCACGTTGAGCCGATTCAACAAGTGCATGTGTCGGACAAGGGCAATTGGGGCTCAACGGTCATGGATCATCAATCTGAGGGCTTAGAAGCACTGGGATTTGTGGTGGAAAATGCCTGGTTGGGTCGTTCACTGCTGCATTTTTTACAACATAATACGGCGGTTAATTTTTTGTGTCCGGCGACGGTTCATCAGGTGCGCCCGCAGTCCGATGGTGCTGAAATCGAATATCGACTCGGACGTGACGATACGACTCCCGTGCAAAAATTAACGGCAAAGTTGGTAGTGGTTGCCGACGGTGCTCGATCACAAATTTGTTCAAGCTTGGGTATTCATACCAACGTCACGGATTACCAGCATACGGCCATCGTTACGAATGTTAGTACTTCAGAACCGCATCAAGGGACTGCCTACGAGCGTTTTACGGCCAACGGCCCATTGGCATTGTTGCCGCTAACGGCGCAAGACGGTGAAAATCGCAGTGCGTTGATTTGGACGATGCCGTCAGATATTGCAGAGCCGTTGATTGATGCCGATGATTCTGCCTTCCTTGCCGCACTGCAGGATACATTTGGTCGTCGGATGGGCGAGTTTCAGCGGGTCGGGCAGAGACATGCGTATCCGCTGATGTTAACCACCGTTGATGAACAAGTACGTAGGCACCTTGTTGTGCTTGGTAACGCCGCTCACAGCTTACACCCGGTTGCCGGGCAAGGTTTTAATCTCGCGCTTCGTGATGTTCAGGTATTAGCGAACCTTATTGCTGATGGGCAAAAAACAGGGCGCTCTTCCGGAGAACTGACGCTGCTTGAGGAGTATCAGCGCCAGCAATTGCTGGATCAAAAAACGACGGCGTTGTTTTCTGATGTGTTGCCAGGGCTCTTTGCGCGTCGTCAGTTGCCGCTAGTCGTTGGGCGCGGTATGGGGCTGCTCGCGCTTGAATTGGTGCCCTCATTGAAATCGTCGTTTGTGCGCTTCGCAACCGGTATGCGCCAGCACAGTGGCGGTGGCTACTGATCGCATCATACTGGCAGTTGCCGGTGTGTGAGTAGCTAGCCTTTTTTGTTTTCCATGCCGCTAACGTTTACGGCTGGTATAATGCCCGTTTGGCATGGCTAGGTGGCCTGCCTGATGCTCAGATTATCGCTGACCTATACCCAAAAGATGCGATGGGCATCTGCACGATAGTAAACAGGAACGCACAACCATGACCCAGAATATTCCAGCATTTGATGTCGCTATTATTGGCTCTGGCATTGCCGGGTCGGCGCTCGCCTGTGCGTTGAATAATACCGATCTTAAAGTGGTGGTTATTGAAGGCGGTACATTGCCTGATCAAGCGCCAACATGTGACAGTCGTCTTGATGCTTTTGATCCACGAGTCAGTGCCTTAACTCGAGCTAGCGAGAGTTTTCTCGAACAGCTTGGTATCTGGCCGCGGATTTCAGCATTGCGTTCACAAATGTTTGATAGCATGTATGTTTGGGATGGCGAAGGCACCGGTAATATTCAGTTTGACGCTCGAGAGATCCACCAATCGCATTTGGGGACATTGGTTGAGAATCGGGTGATTGTTTATAGCTTGGTTGAAGAGCTGCAAATGAGCCCGAATGTGAAGTTTTTGCAGGGTGTGAAAGTGCGCGGCATTGTTAGCCAGACAGTCGGTGGTGATAAACATCCAACCCATGTTATTGAATTGGATCAAGACCGACAGGTTAAAGCCGGGCTGGTTGTTGGCGCTGATGGTGCGAATTCTTTTGTGCGTCAAACGATGGATTTTAAGACTCGTGAGTGGGATTACGGTCACCACGGGTTGGTATGCACGATACAGACGGAAAAGCCCCACCAAAACACCGCTTGGCAACGATTTATGCACACCGGGCCATGCGCCTTGTTGCCATTACCTGATGGCGAGAATGGTGAGCATTTCTGTTCGATTGTTTGGTCTGCTAGCGTCGAAGAGGCCAACCGTTTGATGGCTTTGGATGATCAGGAATTCTGTGACACGCTGACATCTGCAACCGAATCCTGTTTGGGCAATGTAGTCGGTGCGTCGCGTCGTTTTAGTTTTCCGCTGCGTCAACGTCATGCGCTCGACTATGTGCAAGACGGCATTGCGCTGGTTGCGGATGCCGCCCACACGATTCACCCGCTGGCAGGTCAAGGCATTAACCTCGGGCTGCAGGATGTTCGTGTGTTGGCAGAAGAACTGTTGCGGGCGCATCGCAGTGGACATCGCATTGGAGATCTTCGGGTATTGAGCCGTTACCAGCGTCGACGTAAAGGCGACAACCTGATGATGATGACGGTGATGGAAGGATTTAAGCATCTGTTTGGGCAGCAATCGCTTGCTGTTAGCTGGATTCGTCATCTCGGCATGGCTGGTGTGGGCCAAGTTGTGCCACTGAAGCGTCAAATTATGAAGCAGGCGATGGGTGTGCGATAAGCAGTAAATACAGCATCCTCAAATATAATAATGATAACCATTATCATTTGTGGTAGCGTTTGTCGCTCTATCTCGATATTCATCCGGTGTAGCTTTCTTGGCGCACTTGAGTGATGTGGTTTCGAAATAGCCGAAGAATAATGTTGAATGAACCCATTTGTTGGCAATTGAGATTGTTTTTTCGCTCAACAAGTGTGGTGAGAAGAAGTCATTGACGAGGTTTAATGTGAATAATTGGGTAAAAGGCTGCCTACTAGCGGGCACTGTGCTGCTAACGGGCTGTGGTGGTGAGCAAGCTGCAAACACAACGGCTGAAAAGAAATCAGGCGACGATGCGCAAGCAGAAGCAAAAGAAGTGGTTGTTTACAGTGCTCGTAAGGAGCACCTGATCAAACCATTGTTTGATGCATACACCGAGCAGACCGGCGTCAAGATCACCTACATTACCGACAAAGCCGGGCCATTGCTGGTTCGTTTGAAAAGCGAAGGTGCCAGTACCCCTGCGGATATACTGCTGACCACCGATGTCGGCTTTCTCTGGAAAGCGCAGCAAGAAGGTGTTTTGGCACCCCTACAATCTGAAGTGCTGAGTGCCAATGTTCCTGTGCATCTGCGTGACAAATCCGGATACTGGTACGGGCTAACGCAACGTGCCCGCACGTTGGTTTACAACAGCGATAACATTCAACCTGCGCAAATGAGTACCTACGAAGCGCTTGCTGAGCCCGCGTTTAAGGGCAAACTCTGTCTACGAACGTCGAAAAAAGTCTACAATCAATCGCTGGTTGCCAGCCTGATTGTTAACGACGGCATGGACAAAACCCGTGAAGTTGTTGGCGGCTGGGTCAATAACCTGGCAGTTGCTCCATTTGCCAATGATACCGCTGCAATGAAAGCCGTATTGGCTGGGCAATGTGATGTCACTGTGGTGAATACTTACTATTACGGCCGCCTTGAAAGTAAAGGTGAGCAAGGTGCACTGAAAATCTATTGGCCAAACCAAGCCGAAGATCAGCGCGGTGTGCATATGAATATCTCCGGTGCGGGTTTGACCCAACATGCGAAACACCCGAAGCAGGCGCAAGCGTTATTGGAGTGGTTAAGTTCGACGCAGGCGCAGCAATTGTTGGCTGGGTTGAATCTTGAGTTTCCGGTAAACCCTGCTGTGTCGCCGGTTGATCAGGTCGTGGCGTGGGGCAGCTTTAAGGCCGATGATGTGGCGTTGGATGATGTCGCCGCTAAGCAACGTGAAGCGGTACAGATTATGGATGCTGCTGGTTATCGCTAGTACCTGAGGCTTTCGTACACGCAAATTGTTTATGCTTAAACGTCACTATCTCTTGCTGGCACCAGTCGTACTAATGGTGCTGGTGCCTATCATTGCAGTATTTTCTGCCTGGACTGAGGTCGATACCTCGCTGTGGCGGCATTTTTTGCAAACGCGGCTGCCTGAGCTGCTTTGGAACACCATACTGCTGATGGTATTGGTGGGGGCCGGCGTTGTGCTGGTAGGTGTCGGGTTGGCTTGGTTGATCTGCCGCTATGATTTTGTCGGCCGTCGATGGCTCGAATGGGCTTTAATTTTGCCAATGGCGGTGCCTGCCTATGTTATGGCTTTTGTGTACCTGGGCGTATTTGATTACAGCGGCCCATTGCAATCGTTGTTGCGGGACGCCGGTCTTGAGTGGCTGACAGTTAATGATATTCGTAACCCTGTCACCGTTGCGCTGGTGATGACCAGTGTGCTTTACCCCTACGTCTACCTCCTAGCCCGCAATGCATTTTTGAACCAATCTGCCAGCATGATCGAGGCTGCCCAAAGTTTGGGCGCAAGTCCAAGACGCGTGGTTTGGACTGTTCAGCTGGGTATGGCACGACCAGCCATTGTCGCGGGGTTGGCATTGGCGCTCATGGAAACGCTTGCAGACTTTGGTACCGTCGCGATTTTTAATTATGACACGTTTACCGTTGCTATCTATAAAGCCTGGTTTGATTACTTCGATTTGCAGCTCGCGTGCCAGCTGGCCTCGTTGTTGCTGACACTGGTATTTGTTGCCTTACTGTTGGAGGGCGCTAGCCGCGGCCGAAAAACCTATGCCGGACAAGGGCGCCAGCCACAACGAAAGTCGTTGACGGGTTTACCTGCGATAGCCGTACTGGTGTTGATCGGCAGCGTGTTGTTACTGAGTTTTGTATTGCCCAGTGTTCAGTTGGTGATTTGGGCGTTGAATGATGTTTCAGCGCAATGGAACAGCCGTTTTTATGATCTGGTGTGGCACACATTAGTCTTGGCCGTTGGCGCTGCCATCTTGACGGCCTCTGTCGCATTGGGCTTGGCATTGATGCAACGCTTTCAAACCAGCCGGTGGGTGAGTCGTGGTATTGCGGTTGCCAAATTGGGTTATGCATTGCCCGGAACCGTTTTAGCGGTGGGCATCGTAGTACCTTTGGGGTGGTTTGAAAAATCGACCCTAGGGCTAAAACAATCATTAAGCCTCGGGCCCGATCATTGGATACTCGGTAGTGTGTTTGCGCTGTTGATGGCATACATGATCCGTTTTTTAACCGTCGGCTTTGGTCCGTTAGAAACCAGTTTCTCTCGGATTAGTCAGAGCTTGCCGGAAGCAGCACGTTCTTTGGGTGCCAGTCGTTTACGGGTATTTCGGCAAGTCTATTTACCCTTGGTGCGTCCGGGGCTGGCGTTGGCGATCTTGCTGGTATTTGTTGATGTTATGAAAGAAATGCCAGCGACCTTGTTGATGCGTCCTTTTGGTTGGGACACATTAGCGGTGCGAATTTATGAGTTAACGTCAGAAGGTGAATACCAGTTGGCAGCCCTGCCGGCCTTGTGTTTATTAGTGGTTGGGCTAATTCCTATCGCGCTTACGCTGCAGCAACAGCGCCATCAAACTCGTGTTTGAAATTAATTCAAAACCGCTGACGTAATTCCGCTATCGAACGTGTCAATATCGCCTACACTGCCATTGCCCTTGTAATTTGGCTTTGCACGGGTAGAATTGCGTCGCATTAGGGCCACCGCCCGCCTGACGGCGCTCCACCCAACTCGATGTTGTGCATGTCTTCTTGCACTGCAAACGATGAGACGCGTCTTGCCCAGGCGGCGATGAATAGGCGGCAACGAAGAGGCCGCAACGAACAAGAGGTGATTTGATGAGCGATTTGCCAACTGAATTAAAATACGCGGGCAGCCACGAGTGGGCGCGCCTCGAAGATGGCGTTGTGACGGTGGGTATTACCGACCACGCGCAAGAAGCATTGGGTGATGTTGTTTATGTTGAGCTGCCTGAAGTGGGTGATCAGATCAACGCACAGGATGAAGCCGGTGTTGTTGAATCCGTAAAAGCAGCCTCAGATATCTATGCACCGGTTTCCGGTGAAGTCATTGCTATCAACGAAGATCTTGAAGATGCACCGGAAACCATCAATGGCGATGCCTATGGTGACGGTTGGTTCTTTAAGATCCGCATCTCGGATGAAACCGAGCTGGAAAACTTGATGGCATCGGATGACTATCAGCAGCAAATTGAAGGCGAAGAAGCCTGATCGAATCGTCGTCACAGATTCTGATAGCCTGAACCTGAGGGTTCGGGCTTTTTGCGTTTTAAATCCCGGTTTTGCCAATCTGACAAAGCCGTTCAAGCCAACCTGTCCGAGCAGTAATCATGAACTCACTTCGCATCAGTGCGCGCGCTGAAAAGCGCCTGAAATCCGGTCACCTTTGGATCTTCAGCAACGAGGTCGATACCCAGGCAACGCCGCTGAAAGGAATGACTGATGGCGAGCAGGTTGTCGTTGAAGCGCCGTCAGGCCGAGTGATCGGCTATGCGCTGATGAACCCAACCGCGCTGATTTGTGGGCGCTTGGTTGGCCGTCGCAAATCGTTGGACCGTAAGGCGTTGAAGCAACGGATTCAGCAAGCGTTGCTGTTACGCGAGACCGTCTATGATGCGCCCTACTACCGGTTGTTTTATGCCGACGGCGACTATTTGCCTGGGTTGATCATCGATCGTTACGGCGACCATTGTGTGGTGCAAATTAACAGTAAGGGTCTTGAGCCGTTTCAGGCTGATATCGCCGAAATTTTGCATGAACTGGTGCAATGTGAAGGTGTTTTGTTCCGCAATGACGGCAATAGCCGCAAGGTCGAAGGCCTGGAAGTTAAAGACAACGATGAATACGGTAGTGTGCCCGACCGAGTTACGCTGATTGAGAATGGTGTGCAATTTCATGCGCCCGTAAAAAGTGGGCAGAAAACGGGGTGGTTTTATGATCACCGCGATAATCGCGCGCGGATTGCCAATCTCTGCGAAGGCAAACGTGTGCTGGATGTCTTCAGTTACGTTGGCGCATGGGGTATTCAGTGTCTTGCCGGTGGTGCTAACGAGCTGGTCAGTGTGGATGCGTCGGAGCAAGCATTGGATGTACTCGAACAAAATGCCGATCTGAACGGCTTTGGTGATCGGATCCAGTCATTCCACGGCAATGCGTTTGATGCGATGGAAAGTTTTGTTGAAGCCAAAGAGAAGTTTGACGTTATTGTGCTTGATCCGCCTGCGTTTATTAAACGCAAGAAAGACATGCGTAACGGTCAGCAAGCTTATCGACGTATCAATGAATTGGGTTTGAGATTACTTGAAAAAGACGGGCTTATGGTGTCGGCATCCTGTTCTATGCACTTGCACCATGATCAGCTTCAGGATGCTGTGCAGCAAGGCGCTCGCCATGTCGATCGCGCCCTTTCGCTGATCTATAAAGGTGGACACGCTGCCGATCATCCTATTCATCCTGCCATTGCCGAGACCGAGTATCTCAAAGCACAGATCTACTTGCGTCGCGGTTGATCCCGTCTGTCGCCCGAAGATAAAAAGCCACGGATGGCTTGAAATCCTTCCCTCCTGCCCCAAGGTTAGAAACATCTGTTAACTTTGGAGACATCTAGTGGAACAATACCGAGGTACCACGATTCTGTCTGTACGCCGCGCCGGAAAGGTCGTAGTTGGCGGTGACGGGCAGGTTTCTATGGGCAACACCGTCATGAAAGGTAACGCCCGCAAAGTCCGCACGCTCTACAATGAACGTGTTTTAGCTGGTTTTGCTGGCGGCACCGCTGATGCATTTACCCTGTTTGAACTGTTTGAATCTCAGCTTGAAAAATATCAAGGCCATTTGACGCGTGCAGCCGTTGAGTTAGCCAAAATGTGGCGTACTGAGCGCGCATTGCGTCAACTCGAAGCATTGCTGATTGTTGCTGACAAAGAAACCACGCTGGTAATTACGGGTAATGGTGATGTTATCGAACCTGAGGACAACATGATTGCCATCGGCAGTGGTGGCTCGTTTGCTCAGTCTGCGGCACGCGCGTTGATGGATAATACGGAACTGGGTGCCCGGGATATCGTCGAAAAGAGCCTGGAAATCGCGGGTGACGTTTGTGTTTACACCAACCACTCACGAACCATCAAAGAACTCGATAGCGAAACCTAATCGATCAGGAGTCCTGAATGTCGACAATGACGCCCCGTGAAATTGTTCACGAACTCAACAAACACATTATCGGGCAAGACGATGCTAAGCGCTCTGTCGCTATCGCCCTGCGTAATCGCTGGCGCCGTATGCAGATCGAAGAAGAGCTGCGCAATGAAATTAGTCCCAAAAATATACTGATGATCGGCCCTACCGGTGTTGGCAAAACCGAAATCGCCCGCCGTTTAGCGAAGCTGGCCAAGGCGCCTTTTATTAAGGTTGAAGCCACCAAATTTACCGAAGTGGGTTACGTCGGTCGTGACGTTGAATCTATCGTTCGTGATTTGGTCGATGCATCGATCAAAATGATTCGCGAAGATGAAATGACCAAGGTTCAAAATCGAGCTTTGGATGCCGCCGAAGAGCGTATTCTGGATGCACTGCTGCCTCCGGCGCGTAATTTTGATGAGGAATCCAAAAAGGCCGAAGATTCGACAACTCGCCAGTTGTTCCGCAAAAAGCTGCGTGAAGGCGATTTGGATGAGAAGGAAATCGATATTGAAGTGTCTGCAGCACCCGTGGGTGTTGAGATCATGGCACCGCCCGGCATGGAAGACATGACCAGCCAGCTGCAGAATATGTTTTCGAGCTTTGGCGGTGATCGTACCAAAAACAAGAAGATGACTGTGAAATCGGCGATGAAACAGATTCAGGAAGAAGAAGCCGGCAAACTGTTAAACGAAGATGAAGTCAAAGCCAAAGCGGTTGAAGCCGTTGAGCAAACCGGCATGGTATTTATCGATGAAATCGACAAAGTCGCCAAGCGCGGCGAAGGTGGTGGTACCGATGTCTCCCGTGAAGGGGTTCAACGTGATTTGCTGCCGTTAATCGAAGGCTCTACCGTGAATACCAAACACGGCATGGTTAAAACAGACCATATCCTGTTTATCGCCTCCGGTGCATTCCATTTAGCTAAACCATCGGACTTGATCCCGGAATTACAGGGTCGTTTACCGATTCGTGTCGAGCTCAGTGCATTATCACCTGAAGACTTTGTGCGCATCTTGCGTGAGCCGGACGCCTCGTTGATTCGTCAGTACAAAGCTCTGCTAGATACTGACGGACTGACGCTAGATTTCACTGATGACGGCATTCGTCGTGTAGCTGAAATCGCCTGGGAAGTGAACGATCGCACAGAGAACATTGGAGCTCGTCGTTTGCACACGGTAATGGAGCGGTTGTTGGATGAAGCCTCCTTCGAAGCGACCGACATGACCGAAGAGACATTGGTAGTCGACGGTGCTTTTGTCGACAACAAGCTCGGCAGTCTTGTGCAAGATCATGATCTTAGTCGCTTTATCCTCTAATTCTGCGAGTATCGTTTCGCGCAATATCATTGCGAAACGCATAGATAGATCAATAAACACCGTATTCGCGGTGTTTATTGATTGCCCCCTATCAGGCTGTTTGCTAGATTGACCGGTTAGGAAACATGTTCTTGACTGGAGTCTACCTGTGTTCAAATCCCCTGTTCTGACGACCTTGCTGGCAACGGCGCTGGTCTCATTGTTGAGCGCATGCTCCAAGCCTGCGCCGCAAGCACCGCCGAGCATCGTCACGACTGAGAAGGTTCAAACCAAACCGTATCAGGCAGTGTTTGAATATGTTGGGCGTCTACAGGCGGTTGAAGATACCAGCATCCAAGCGCAAGTTACCGGTTATATGAAAGAATTCACCTTCGTCGAGGGTGATATCATCAAAAAAGGTGATCTACTTTTTGTTATTGACCCCGCACCTTTCAAAGCTGCATTAGCGAATGCCAACGCGCAGGTAGCCAGTGCTAAAGCTAACGTAGAAATTTCAACGTTGAATTACAACCGGGGTAAGGCCTTAGTTAAAACCGGTGCGATTTCCCAAAGTGACTTCGACACCCTTACGGCCAATAAGCTTGAAGCAGAAGCGTCGCTGGCGTCGGCCAGTGCGAACGTTGAAACTGCCAACATCAATCTTGAGTGGACACGGATTGAAGCCCCCATTGATGGTCGCATCGGCAACAAAAAATACAGCATTGGTGATCTAATTAGCCCAACGTCTGGTGCGCTGACTTCCATCGTCAGCATCGATCCGATCTATGCTTTCTTTCAAATTAACGAATCGACCTATCTGCAATTGGCGCAAAGTGCTGCGAAAGCAGAGGCCTCTGGTCAGAAAGCCCAAACCTATACCGCCGGCGTTAAGCTAACTAACGGGCAGGTTTACCCGCACGACGGTGAGTTCGATTTTGTCTCTAACCGTATTGATGCAGATACCGATACGCTGACTGTGCGCGCAACCTTCCCTAACCCTAATGGTTTGCTTCGTCCAGGGCAGTATGTGCGTGTTTTGGTCGAATCTAACGCAACCGAACAGCAGCTGACTGTACCGCAATCGGCCATTGTGTCGAATCAACAGGGGAATTTTGTTTACTCTGTTAGCCAAGCTGGCGTTGTTACAGCAAACAAAGTTGATTTAGGCACTATCGATGGTGAACGCCAGTTTGTTAAGGGTTCTAATTTGAAAGATCAACAAAGCGTTATTGTCGGCGGTTTGCAACGTGTTCGTCCGGGGCAAACCGTTCAGGTAAAACCCAATCAAGAAAAACAACAGACGATACCTTCCACTGAAGAACAAGCACCTGCAAAGTAGAGGCAAGCCATGATTAGTCGCTTTTTTATCGGCAGGCCCAAGTTTGCGTTGGTGGTATCCATCGTTATTACCTTGGCAGGTCTTATTTCTCTGACTCAACTGCCAATCGCTGAGTATCCGCAAATCACGCCGCCACAGGTGGTGGTGAATACGACCTTCCCAGGTGCATCGGCGAAAGTCGTTGAAGACACCGTCGCAAGCCCGATTGAGGATGTTATCAACGGCGTCGAGGGCATGATTTACATGAAATCGACCAGTGATAACTCAGGTGGTTATTCACTGGCTGTAACCTTTGAGCTAGGTACCGACTCGGATCTTGCTGTAGTTAGGGTGCAAAACAAACTCAAGGAAGCCGAACCGCGTCTGCCAGCTGAAGTGCGTCAGCAAGGGCTGTTGGTTGAGAAACAGTCGCCGGATATCCTGATGGTTGTCTCGTTATATTCACCGGATGAGTCACTTGATTATCTGTTTATGTCGAATTACACCAAGATCAACGTTCAAAGCGCGTTGGCTCGGGTTCCTGGCATTGCCAAAGTGCAAATCTTCGGTGGCGAATATTCCATGCGATTGTGGCTGGACCCAGAAAAAATGGCGTCATTGGCAATCACGCCACAAGATGTTTCCGTCGCGTTGCAGGAACAGAACATTCAGGCACCGGTTGGTAAAATTGGCTCGCCACCGTTTGATGGCCGTTTACAACGCGAATTTACGTTACAAACCAAAGGTCGGCTTGAGAACGTTAGTGAATTTGAAAACATCGTTATCCGTGCGGAAACAGATGGATCGATTGTTTACCTCAAAGATATCGGACGGGTAGAGCTAGGCCAGAGTGATTACTCCATTATCTCTGAATTTCAGGGTAAACCTGCGGTTAGCATGGCGTTGTATTTAACGCCCGATGCGAACGCTCTGGAGTCCAACGATCGCGTTATGGCTGAGTTGGAAAGCCTGAAGCAATACTTTCCTTCCGGCATGGATTATCAAGCCTCGTATAACACCACCCGTTACGTTTCTGCATCGATATCTCAGGTAGTGGAATCGCTGTTTGAAGCGGTTGTGTTGGTTATCCTAATTACTTTTGTGTTCCTCGGTTCGGTGCGCAGCACCATGATACCGAGTATCGCGATCCCAGTTTCGTTGATCGGTACGTTTGCGGTGCTGTTGGCGCTGGGTATGACGATCAACACCATTACCCTGCTGGCCATGATTTTGGCGATTGGTATTGTGGTTGATGATGCGATTTTGGTGATCGAGAACACCGATCGGCATTTGCGTGAAAACCCCGAAGCTGGGGCGAAACAAGCAGCATTGGCGTCGATGAAGGAAGTGACATCGCCGATCATTGCTACCACCTTGGTGCTGTTGGCCGTATTTGTGCCAGTAACCTTGTTACCGGGGATTACCGGTGAGTTGTATCGCCAGCTGGGTGTCACTATTTGTGTGGCGGTAGTGATCTCTAGTATCAATGCCTTAACGCTGAGCCCAGTGCTGTGTTCATTGATTCTTAAACCCAATATGAAAGAGCCGAAGTGGTTTGTCGGCTTCACCAAGTATTTAAATATTGTCACGGATAAATATGGTCGCGGTGTGCAAGCGCTGATCCATAAGTTAGCTGTCGTCACCATCGTGTTTATCGTGTTGTTGATTGGCACCGTATTCGGGTTTATGAAGATCCCGACCGGGTTTGTGCCGCAGGAAGACAAAGGCTTGTTTTTGGTCAGTGTGCAATTGCCTGATAACGCCTCGTTGACCCGTACCTATGATGTGGTGAAAGACCTTGAAGCTATGTTGGAGGCTGATCCGAATGTGGAATCTGTTACCTCGATTACCGGTTTTGGTATTTTGACGGGGTCTGCATCCGGTAATCAGGCGGTAATGTTTGCTGTATTGCGATCATGGGATGACCGCCCTGGGCGGCAAAACAGTGTGTTCGCGATCACCCAAAAGCTCAATGGTTATGCCTATGTGAATTTGCCTGAGGCCAGTATTTATGCGCTGTCACCACCGGCAATTCCGGGGTTGGGTAGTGCTGGGGGCATGGAATTTGTCATTCAAGATACCGGCGGTGGTGCATATACCGAATTGGCTGAACAAGTCACCAGTATCTCTACTCAGGCTAACCAAAGTGGCATTATTACTTCTGCATTTTCGCCCTTTCGGGCCAGTGTGCCGCAGATTTATTTGGATATTGACCGTGACAAGGCCAAAACGCTGGGCGTGCCCCTGACAGAGTTGTTTTATACCCTGCAAAGTAATCTGGGGTCGTACTATATCAACGATTTCAATAAGTACGGCCAGACCTACCGAGTCATCATGCAGGCTGAAGGAGATTACCGCAAAGATGCCGAAGACATGAATTCGTTCTACGTGCGTTCTGGTTCTGGCGATATGATTCCGATTACCAACTTCTTTACCGAGGAGACGATTTTCGGCCCGGATGTTGTTTGGCGGTATAACAAGTTCCGATCTGCCATTATCAATGGCAACGTCGCGCAAGGTCACGGTACTTCACAGGCAATCGAAGAGTTCCAGCGCTTGGCTGATCAGATGCCGCCGGGCTTCCAGTACGATTGGACGGGGCAGGTATATCAGCAGCTGAAATCCGGCTCTACCGCGATTGTCGCGTTTATCATGGCGCTGGTATTTATATACCTGTTTTTGGTTGCTCAATATGAAAGTTGGTCGACACCGTTTGCCATCTTGTTGGTTGTACCTATCGCGCTTGGTGGTAGTGCAGCAGCGCTGCTGGTTATGAATATGGAGCTTAACCTCTATGGGCAGGTGGGCTTGATCTTGTTGATCAGCATGGCCGCGAAAAACTCTATCTTGATCGTGGAGTTTGCCAAGAATAAACGTGAGCTGAACGGTGAACCCATTTTTGACGCCGCGGTGGATGCCGCCCGATTGCGTTTCCGGGCCATCAACATGACGGCGCTTTCGTTTATTCTCGGTATCATGCCATTGGTATTTGCCTCGGGTGCTGGCGCCAGTGCGCAGGTATCGCTGGGTGTAACGGTAGCTTCCGGCATGATTGCAGCGTTGATTGTGGGCACCTTCTTAACGCCTAGCTTCTTCGTTATTATTCAGACCATGCGAGAAAAGCTACAAGCGCGGATGGATTCCGGTGCGGCCGGTACGGACGATATCGATAAGCCTGCCGGTTAATTGATGAATTGATCGGCTTGCTACCGATTGGAATTAAGCCGGAGTAAAGCTCCGGCTTTTTTATGCCTTGAATGGTTATCGGTGACGCAAGCGGCTATTCCCGCTAAAATGGAACCGTTTATTTTCAGACCTTTGGTTTTGAGCGAAATATGAGCGAAAAAGACTCCACGCATTTTGGTTATCAGACCGTTGCAAAAGACGAGAAAGCCGGCAAAGTTGCTGATGTTTTCCATTCTGTAGCAGCAAAATACGACATCATGAACGATCTGATGTCCGGTGGTGTTCACCGTTTGTGGAAACAATTCACCATTGAAGCGAGTTGTGCGCGCCGCGGGCAAAAAATTCTCGATATTGCAGGTGGAACCGGCGATCTAGCGGGTAAATTTTCGAAAATAGTGGGCAAGGATGGGCAGGTCATTCTGTCGGATATCAATGCCTCCATGCTGGGTGTAGGTCGTGACAAACTTACCGATCGAGGCATTGCCGGAAACATCAATTATGTGCAGGCTAATGCCGAAAGTCTGCCATTTCCGGACAACTACTTCGATTGCATTACCATCGCCTTTGGTTTGCGTAATGTCACCGAAAAAGATAAAGCGTTGGAGTCCATGTACCGCATCCTGAAACCGGGTGGTCGTTTATTGGTGTTGGAGTTTTCCAAACCGCAAAACACGCTTTTGGAACGTGCGTACGATACGTATTCGTTCCGAATTTTGCCGAAAATGGGGGAGTTGGTCGCCAATGATGCGGAGTCATACCGGTATCTGGCAGAATCGATTCGTATGCACCCCGATCAGGAAACGCTCAAACAAATGATGCTGGACGCCGGCTTTGACCAGGTCGAATACCATAATATGACTGGCGGTATTGTAGCTTTGCACAAAGGGTTAAAAACCTGATGGCGCTGATTAATCAGGGGCGACTGACAGCACTGGAGAGTGTTGTAAATCGTGCATTGGAGCTTGATCCTATGGCACGTCAGCGACTTGAATCACTGGCTGGCAAAAGCATCCGGTTGCAGTGTACCGACCCTGATATTGATCTGTGTGTGGCTGTTGAAGGTCAATCCATCCAGCTGATGCTGGTGGGTGAAGGGGATGCACCGACAACGACCGCACACTTGAGTGGCGATATGTCGGCGTTCATTCGTTTGTTAACGGCCGAAGACAAGGCTGCCGAGATGATTAACGCCGACTTACGTTTGCAAGGCGAAAGTAGCCTGTTAATTGATCTGCAGGATATTCTTGCGCATGTTGAGTTGGATTGGGAATACCATTTGGCCCGAGTGATCGGAGACCTACCCGCCCATGCTTTGGGAAAATTCAGCCGTGAGACATTACAGTGGCTGAAGAGCACACAGCCAGTATTTTTGCGGCATGTGCAGGAGTTTGTTCTTGAAGAAGGACGCCTAGCACCGACTCAAGCTGAAATGGATGCCTTCATTGATGAGATACACGTGCTTGATGAGCGGGTTGAGCGACTGCAAGCACGGCTTCAGCGCCTGCACGCGCGTGTGCTGAAGCGCCAGACCCCTGAGAATTTTTGATACCGGCATTGCTTCTATAATGGGGTAAACGGTCGTATCTACCCCCACTAAGGATCCCACGTGAGACGCCTGTTCCACATACTTCGTACGTTTTTTCGCTATCGCTTAGATACCTTTATCGATCTCAGCCTGCTGCCCTTTTGGTTGCGATTATTATTTTTTTTCAGTGCAGTTTTACCGGAGCCAACGGATAACCGCGCACGACGGTTGCGTCTGGCGTTAGAATCGCTGGGGCCAATTTTTGTTAAATTTGGCCAGCTATTATCGACCCGCAAAGACCTGTTACCCGATGACCTGGCTGAAGAGCTGGCATTGTTGCAGGATAACGTTGCTCCATTCGACAGTGATGTGGCTTGCACGATCATTGAAACGGCATTGAAAAAGTCAGTGGATGAGATGTTTGCCAGTTTTGATAAAACTCCCATGGCATCAGCCTCGATTGCGCAGGTGCATGCGGCCACACTGCTCAGTGGCGAAGATGTGGTTGTTAAAGTTGTTAGGCCGAATATTTTGCCGGTGATTCGCAAAGATATTGGCTTGTTACGCCTGATTGCCCGAGCAGTTGAGCGTTTTCATCCTGAAGGTAAACGTCTGCGTCCCATCGAAGTAGTTCAAGATTATCAGCACACCATTGTTGATGAGTTAGATCTAAAGCGAGAAGCTGCTAATACCTCTCAGCTGCGTCGAAATTTTGACGGCTCTCCGTTATTGTATGTGCCTGAGGTTTATTGGGATTACTGTGATACTCAAGTGATGGTGATGGAGCGTATTCACGGTATTCCGGTAACGGATGTTGAGGCGTTGCGTGAACAAGGCACTAACATGCGCAAGTTGGCTGAGCGTGGTGTTGAGATCTTTTTCACACAGGTATTTCGCGACAGTTTTTTCCATGCAGATATGCATCCGGGCAATATTTTTGTATCGCGCGAGCAGCCAGACGACCCTCAGTATATCGCCATCGATTGTGCCATCATCGGCAGCCTTAGCGAGTTTGATCAGTATTATCTGGCGCGCAATTTATTGGCTATCTTCAAGCGTGATTACCATCAAGTTGCCGAGCTGCATGTTCAGTGTGGCTGGGTGCCAGCACATACGCGGGTTAATGATTTTGAAGCGGCTATCCGCAGCGTGTGTGAGCCGGTATTTGAAAAACCCCTGGCAGAGATTTCCTTCGGCGAGTTGCTGATGTATTTGTTCCAAACGGCACGCCGTTTCGAAATGGAAGTTCAGCCGTCACTGGTATTACTGCAGAAAACCTTACTTAACATCGAAGGCTTGGGCCGTCAGTTGTATCCGCAATTGGATTTATGGAACACGGCGTTGCCGTTTCTGGAAGAGTGGATGCGAGAACGTTATTCACCGCGCAACATGGCCAAACAAATCGGTCGGCATTTACCCGGTTGGCTCGAACATTTGCCAGAAATTCCGGATCTTGTTTATGAGCACTTAAGTACGCCACCGGCACCTCGATTGCCGCAGGAAGATCTGCAAATACAGCAGCTGGTCACCTCTATACGGCGTCAAAATCGATTGATTACGTTGGCTTTAGTGATTGGCGCGGTTTCGGCAACGGTATTCTGGCTGCAATAAAACGATGCATTGTGTCGGCGATTAAGTGCGTGTTACTCGCCTTGGCGCAGCGTTTTTAATCCCTTGTGAACAGCCTGTAGATGCTGAGAGATAGTCGGGCCGATCCGCTGGGCTACCCCAACGGCTAATAAATCGATGACCACCAGATGAGCAATACGCGATGATAGCGGTGTGTAGATTTCTACCTCTTCTTCGGCATCGATTGCGATCGCAATATTGGCTTCTTTAGCCACCAATGAATTGCCCGGTGCCAAGGCGATGGTTGTCGCCCCGTACTCGTTGGCAATACGCATCGCGTCGATGAGTGCGTCTGTTTGGCCTGATTGTGAGATGGCGACTACCACATCGTCGTCGGTTAGCGACATAGCTGACATCAATTGAATATGCGGGTCCGAATACACCGCCGAGCTGATTTTAAGCCGGAAAAACTTGTGCTGCGCATCGGCCGCAACCGCCGCTGATGCGCCGAAGCCGTAAAATTCAACCCGTTTGGCTCTACTGAGTGCATTGATGGCCGCCTCGATCGTTGCCGGGCTGATCGCATCACGAACTTGTTCCAGTGTTGCTAGAGTGGCATCAAACACCTTCATGGATAAATCACCGACTGAATCGGTATCGGCGATTTTGAATGGCTCAAACTCCTGACGGGTCGCCAAGTGCTGAGCAAGTCGCAATTTGAAATCCTGAAACCCACTGCAATTGATGGCACGACAAAAGCGCACAACCGTTGGTTCGCTGACTTCAGCCGCGCTGGCTAAATCAACGATACGCATGTGGATGATCTCTTCCTGATGTTTGAGTATGTACTCACACACCTTGAGCTCGGACTTACGCAGTCGTTGGCGGGCCTGCTGAATGGTTTGAATGATCGACATGATTTTGTGCGGCGTAATGGTTCGAATACCGACATGATAACCTGCCAGCGATAGCCCGGCCACGGCGAAAGGGGTTAGTCCTGGCATTCATGATCTAATCTTCGTAGTTCCTGTATGGATATCCATGCTAGAATGCCTGCCATGGACGTTTCAGATATTCTCGATCAGTTAAATGAAGCTCAGCGTGATGCGGTTGCCGCTCCGGTGGGCAATATGTTGGTGTTGGCCGGTGCTGGCAGCGGAAAAACCCGCGTGCTGGTGCACCGTATCGCGTGGCTGATGCAAGTGGAGAACATCTCCCCGCATGCCATCATGGCGGTAACCTTTACCAATAAGGCCGCCAAGGAGATGCGTGGGCGTATCGAGCACATGCTCAAGATCCCCACTCAAGGTTTATGGATAGGCACCTTTCACGGCTTAGCTCACCGCTTACTCAAGGCTCACTGGGTCGAAGCCGGGTTGCCGCAAAATTTCCAGATACTCGACAGTGATGACCAGCTGCGTTTGATTAAACGCATCATGAAAGACTTGGAGCTGGATGACAGTCGCTGGCCGCCACGTCAGGCTCAGGGCTATATCAATGGGCAGAAAGATGAAGGTCGTCGCGCATCTCACATTGATGATTATGGCGATTTATACCAGCGCACCATGTTACAGGTGTACTCGGCCTATGAAGATATTTGCCAGCAAGGCGGCATGGTTGATTTTGCTGAATTATTGCTGCGTTCCCATGAGCTTTGGCTCAATCAACCGCAATTACTGGCGCATTATCAGAAACGTTTTCAGCATGTGTTAGTGGACGAATTTCAAGACACCAACACGGTTCAGTATGCTTGGTTACGCGTGCTTTGTGGCGATAAAGCCAACCTCATGGCAGTGGGTGATGACGACCAGTCCATTTATGGCTGGCGTGGCGCCAAAATCGAAAATATCCAGAGTGTCACTGACGACTTTCATCCGCTGAAGGTGATTCGTCTGGAACAGAACTATCGCTCTACCGCAACCATTCTACGTGCGGCCAATGCCATTATCGCTAACAACCAAGGGCGTTTGGGGAAAGAGCTGTGGACGGATGGCGAGGACGGCGACCCCATCACACTGTATGCCGGCTTCAATGAACAAGATGAAGCGCGTTATGTTGTTGAAGACATTGAACATCAGATAGGAAAAACCGATTGGAATAAGTCGGACGTCGCCATTTTATACCGCTCTAACGCCCAGTCACGGGTGTTGGAAGAAGCCTTGCTGCGTGCAGGGGTTCCCTACCGTATATACGGCGGCCAGCGATTTTATGACCGCCTCGAAATCAAACATGCGTTGGCATACTTGCGCCTGTTGCTGAATCGATATGATGACCCAGGTTTCGAGCGGGTGGTGAATACCCCACCGCGCGGCATTGGTAACAAAACGCTTGAAACGTTACGGGAATATGCCCGTGATCATGGCTGTAGTCTATGGCAAGCCGCCGAGGCGCTAATTGAGCATAAGCTCATGAGTGCACGCGCATTGAACGCCCTAGCAACGTTCCTTGAGTTGATTGATGGCATGGATGAATCCATTTCTCAGTCGACCTTGGATGAGGCGATGGAGTTAGTCATTGATCGCTCCGGTTTGGTGCCCATGTATGAAAAAGAGAAAGGCGAAAAGGGCCAAGCCAGAATTGAAAACTTGCAAGAGCTGGTGAGTGCCGCCCGTGAGTTTGGGGATGATGAAGACGAGGCTGTGTCGCCGTTGCAACAGTTCCTTGATGAAGCTGCGTTGGATGCGGGCCAAGGGCAAGCCGACGAATTTGAAGACAGCGTACAGATGATGACGCTGCACAGCGCCAAAGGTCTGGAGTTCCAGAGCGTTTATCTGGTTGGCGTCGAAGAAAACCTCTTCCCCCATAAAATGAGTATTGAAGAGCCCGGTCGTCTCGAGGAAGAGCGTCGTCTGTGTTATGTCGGGGTTACTCGAGCGATGCAGAAATTAACTATCAGCCATGCCGAAACCCGTCGTTTGCATGGGCAGGAAAGCGTCAATGCGCCGTCGCGATTTATCCGTGAATTTCCCGCTGAGCTAATTCGTGAAGTGCGCATGCAATCGGTGGTTTCACGACCGGTAACGCGCAGCTATGCCAAGCCTCTGCCTGAGGCTATGGGCGATGCCGGTGTGCAGCTAGGGCAGACAGTAAGCCACCCTAAGTTTGGTGAAGGCATTGTTGTTCAGTTTGAAGGCCAGGGTGCAAGTGCGCGTGTACAAGTGAATTTTCACGATGTTGGTAGTAAATGGCTGGTGCTAGAATATGCCCGGCTGGAGCCTGTTTAAAGCATGAATTCCCCCGCAAATCGATTGAAAGTACAGCCGTTAATTATCCTTGGATTATTGGCGCTGGTTGTTACTTTGTGCGTTCTTCTTGTAGTGCAGCGCGATGGTGATCACGCACAACAGTATGTTGATGGCGATGCGCCCGCAGCACGTCAAGCCGTGATTGAATGGAAAATGACGACTTCGTGGCCGAAGGGTTTTCCCGGCTTAGGTACGGCACCGGAACTATTTGCCGAGAAAGTACGCGCGATGAGCGATGGGCGACTGGTGGTTAAAGTTTTTGGCGCCAAAGAAATTGTTCCGCCGTTAGGTGTGTTTGATGCGGTTGCCAGCGGCAGTGTTGAGGCCGGACATACGGGCGCTTATTACTGGAAAGGAAAGTCACCGGCGACGGTCTTTTTTACCACAATCCCTTTTGGTATGACGGCCCAAGAAATGAACAGCTGGTTGCATTATGGCGGCGGCATTGAACTCTGGCGTGAGCTTTATGCGCCCTTCAATCTTGTGCCGATGGCCGGCGGAAACTCTGGCGTACAAATGGCGGGCTGGTTCAATCGGGAAATCAACGGTATCGATGACCTCAAAGGGCTGAAGATGCGCATCCCTGGCTTGGCAGGCGAAGTATTCAGTCGCGCCGGTGGTACGGCGGTCAACATTGCCGGCGGTGATCTTTATACATCGCTAAAAACTGGTGTCATTGATGCTACAGAATGGGTTGGTCCTTATAACGATTTGGCAATGGGATTTCATGAGGTCGCTAAGTATTACTACTACCCCGGTTGGCATGAGCCTGGCTCGACGATGGAATTGATCGTTAACAAAGACGCCTACGAAGCATTGCCCGATGACTTGAAAGCGATTGTGCAAACCGCTGCGCGCGCGGTTAATCAAGATATGCTGGATGAGTTCACCGCGCGTAATAATGTTGCCTTGAAGCAGCTGATCGATGAGCATGGTGTTGAATTGCGTCGCTTACCCGATGATGTGTTAAGGCGTTTGAAACATATTAGTGACGATGTTGTTGCAGAGTTGGTTGCTAGTGATCCAATGGCGCAAAAAATCTATGCCAGTTACAGCCGCTTTGCTGAAGCCGCCCGAGATTATAATCGAATTTCTGAAAGTGCTTATTCCGATGCACGTGAGAAAGCTTGGCATCGTGATGCTGAGGTGCCTACAGTAAGGCCGTGATGGTAGGGGGGCAGGGAAATTGGATCGCTGAACGAAGCCATGAGCGACGAAAGAACGCTGGCTAAGGGGTAAATAGCTGTGGTGAACAACGAGAATAACAGGATAAATGGCTGAAAACTCAGCCATCAATTGAACGTGTTTTTCCCTGGCTATCTAACGCGACAAAAACAAACAGGCCTTCGGTAACTTTCTGAGGTTCGCCGTCGTTTGGCAGAGCCATCCACACTTCAATTTGTATCTGCACAGAGCTGGTGCCAACATTTTCAACATAGGTATAACAGCTAACAACACTACCAACTTTTACCGGAATCATGAAACTCATATTGTCGATGGCAACCGTTGCAACACGGCCGTTGGCAATGCGTGAGGCTGCGATAGCACCGGCAATATCCATTTGTGAAACCAACCAACCACCAAAAATATCGCCTGATGCGTTAGTGTCTTTGGGCATTGCCACGGTTTGCAGTGTCAATTCCCCCATGGGTGCTGGTGTTGAATCGAGTTCAGATATCATAGGGTTCCTTATTTATTAGCGTTATAACAAGATACTCTAATTATTAGAATTAGAAATTACATACTAAATTTACCAGCGGTAATGTCTGTTTTCTGAACGTGGGTGATACCGTTAATTTTGTTCGATGAGGTTTTGCCAAGAACAAAAAAGGCCTCATATATGAGGCCTTTTGACATTCGTTTGATGGTTGGCAGTCTCGCCAATCGCTCGTTTGATGGTTGGCAGTCTCGCCAATCGCTGCTTAGGGGCTAACGGACATGGTTTTGCGGAAAAAACCTTGTGTCAAAACAGCCCACTGTTCGCTCCAGTCTTGTGTGGGTGAACGTTTGAACTCACTGCGGACGAATTGACTGATCCGACCTTCTGCTGTTGCCAGCATCAGATTCGCTGCACTGGCGACAGGTAATTGCGGACGAATACCTTCACGTATTTCAGCTTCACGAATGATTTGTTTGAGCTGGGTTTCCAAACGATCATAAAACTGAGCAATGCGATGGCGCAACCGCTCAGTTTCTCCGGCTAGTGCATCACCGGTCAATAGTCGTGATATCCCAGGGTTACGTTCAACAAATACCAGCAACAGAGCGAGAATCTTTTCGCACTGATTCACAGCAGGCATGTTGCCATCGGTAATGGTGGTTATGCGGCTGAATATGGTTTCTTCGATGAATTCAATCAGACCTTCGAACATCTTGGTTTTTGACGGAAAATGGCGATATAGAGCCGCTTCTGAAACCCCCACTGCCGAGGCCAACTTGGCTGTCGTGATGCGTTCCCCCGGGCTTTCTTCCAGCATCTTCGCCAATGCTTCCAGAATTTGCTGACGGCGTTCACCACGCTGTTTTGTTTTTGTCATGCCTCTAAAACCTTGTTATTTTGCATCGGCACTGCCGTTGACAGTGCCCTGAGATCTCGGCTCAAAGACCTTCATTGGTGATAAGCGTGCCGACACCTTCGTTGGTGAAGATTTCTAACAATAGTGCATTCGGAACACGCCCATCAATAATATGTGAGCGTTTAACACCGCTCTTTACTGCATCTAGAGCACAGGTAATTTTCGGCAGCATACCGCCATAGATAGTTCCATCCTCGATCAACCCGTCAACCTCAGCGGTCGTCAACCCTGTAAGGACGGTGCCTTCTTTATCCATTAGACCTGCGACATTGGTGAGAAGTAAGAGTTTTTCTGCACATAATACCTCTGCCATTTTGCCCGCAACGAGGTCTGCATTGATATTATAGGAGTGACCGGCATCATCGACACCAATAGGCGCGATAACAGGGATAAAGTCACTTTGGGTGAGCAGGTACAGAAGATCAGTATTAATGGATTCGACTTCGCCAACGTGGCCGATATCAATGATCTCAGGCACTTTAGTCTCTTCGGTCATTTGTGTCATGATGTGCTTACGGGCTTTGATTAAGCCGCCATCTTTACCGCTGATCCCCACGGCTTTGGCGCCATGCTGGTTCAACAGGCTGACGATGTCTTTGTTTACCATGCCACCGAGAACCATTTCGACAACATCCATCGTCTCGCTATCCGTGACGCGCATGCCATTCACAAAGCGGCTTTCAATGTTGAGTTTTTCAAGCAGGTCACCGATTTGCGGGCCACCGCCGTGAACAACAATTGGGTTGATACCAACGGTTTTCATCAAGACGACGTTTTTGGCAAAGCTGCTTTTTAGTGCTTCGTCGGTCATGGCGTTACCGCCATACTTGACCACAATAGTTTTGCCAACAAATTGCTGGATGTACGGCAGTGCTTCAGAAAGCACCTCGGCCGTTTGCGCCGCGCTGGTTTTGCTTAACATGTAATTGCGTATTTCCTACGTAACATAAAAGAGTTAGATCAGGGGATGGCGAGATCAGAATCAACCGCGGCCAATGCTTGGCTAAACGTATGTTTGATACGTTCCAATGCTTCTTGGGAATCACCTTCGAAGCGAGCAGTCAGGCGTGCGCCAGTGTTGGATGCGCGAACAAGCCCCCAGCCGTCATTATATTCGATGCGAACCCCGTCAATATCGATAAGGTTCCCGTCGGTTTGAGCCAGCGTCTGGCTGAGTTGTTCCATAATACGGAATTTTTCCGCATCACTACTGATGTCCAATACCATTTCTGGTGTACTGATGGTGGTTGGCAGCATGCCGATCCGTTCATCAAGGCTGCGGTCATCCATGGTTAATAATTCGATCAGGCGCATAGCTGAGTAAATGCCATCATCAAATCCGTACCAGCGTTCTTTGAAACAGAAATGCCCGGTAAATTCGCCACCAAGTAGCGCGCCGGTTTCTTGCATTTTGGCTTTGATATTGGAGTGGCCAGTTTTCCATAACACCGGCCGGCCGCCGTTCTCAGTAATCACTTTGTTGAGATGGCGTGAGCATTTGATGTCATAAACCACGGTGCTGGCAGGGTTTCGTGATACCACGTCGGCGGCAAAAATCATCATCAACTGATCGCCGTCTACGATGGTGCCGTCTTGTGTTACTGCAACCATGCGGTCGGCGTCACCATCCAGCGCGATACCCATATCGGCGTTGTTATCTTTGACGGTTTGAATCAAGTCTTGCAGGTTGTCTGGGTTACACGGATCGGGATCATGATTCGGGAAGCTACCATCCATTTCGCAGTACAGTGGTACGACTTCACAATCGAGTTGTTCAAGAATAGAGCAGGCAATTTCACCGCCCGCGCCGTTACTGCCATCCACCACAATCTTCATAGGATTTGCAGCAATGACGTCAGTACATATCTCATCGATATAGGCATGGGTTAGATCAGTGGACGAGGTTTGCCCCTGTCCTTTTTTGAAATCCTGCTTTTGAATTCTTGATGCCAGCTGCTGAATTTCTTCTCCATGCAGGCTTTGGCCGCCCATCAGCATCTTGAAGCCATTGTGATCCTTCGGATTATGGCTACCGGTGACCATGATGCCGGCTTGGGTATTGAGATGATGGGTTGCAAAATACAACACCGGGCTCGGTACTTGGCCGACATCAACCACATCACACCCTGTGGCTGTGACGCCTTGTATCAGTGCGGCTTTTAAACGCGCCGTTGAGAGACGGCAATCACCAGCAACCGCGAGTGTTTTTAAGCCACGTTCCAGTGCTTCAGTGCCAAGGGCTTGACCGATCCAGATAGCCAGTTCGTCGGTAATCTCTTCAGCATTGCCGCGAATATCATAATCGCGGAATAAATGCAGGTAGGTCGGTGGCTCTGGTTCGTCTGCTTGCTCTTCAACCATGGCCATGTCGGCGACATCGGAAAAGGCGACAGACTGATTATTGCCTTTGGATTTGGCGTTACTGAAGTCGGTTTCCATATTGCCGTCGGTGCTGGCTGTTAATGTATTTTTACCGACCTTACCGCGTAATTTATCCGCCTGATTAGCGACAATTTGGAGCGGTGCGATGGTCATTTCCGGCGTCTCCCCCTGATGCAGCCCTTCAAGCCGGATTAGAAACTGTTCTAAAGCGGCAGCGTCTTTGCGAACTCTCGCGATAACCAGAAAGTAAACCGCCAGACAGGCAATGGCTGCAACAACCGCAATGGCGATGATCAGCCCGTAGACGGCTTGATAATTCGAGGCGACGCCGGTCGGGTTAGGGGCGCGGCTGCTGATCTTTAATGACGTATTATGAAGCGGAGTTTCGAACGTTACGACGTTGTTGGCATTCGCAGTGCCTAGCTTAAAGATGCGCTGGTTCTTGGGTTGCAACTCCAGTGTTAAACTGGCGTGTTCTGTTAAGAACATTTTGTTGAGTATTTGCTGTAACTGGCTTGCCGGATACGTAAGCAGAATCACACCTTTCACGTCCTCACCTTTTTTAACCGGATACGCCATGCTGAAAACCCACTGGTCATCCACTTTGTAGATACGCGGGGCTTCGTGTTTTTCATCGCCGGCATTGGCAAATAGATGGATTTCCATATTGTTACGCAGTTTTAGCGCCTGATTTTTTAGCCCAGCGCTGCCAGCGTATGTCCACGGCAGCAAACGAGCAGTGACTGTACCCGGGAATTCACGCTGCAGTTGTTGATCGGCATCGATGAGGATATTTTTTGGGTCATTTGCATCAACCGACGGAGCTTCTGTTGGCGTATCGGCTATCGGTGCGTCGGGTTGCAACTTGGCGATCCGGGATTGTTTCAACGCCTCGGCTTGTTGTTTTTTGAAGGCTGCCATAAATTCGTTGAGGCTACTTAGCAGTCGCGGGTTGTCATTCGCAATCGAATTTACCTGGCTATGAATTTCCTCAAAGCGTTGTATCACCACCTGCTCGGCAGCTTGGCCGACCAGATCTCGTTGATGATCACGTTGTTGGGCAAGGCTGCTGGATTCGGTTGTCGCTTGCAAAAAGGCAATACCGCCGCCTGCACAAGCAAATATGATCGCGGCCGCGATTATGGCGATAATCACCGGACTGATCTTCTTGCCGGCCTTTTTTGTCGCTCTGGTATTTTTAGTGGCTTTATTTTTTTTCTTATTCATGCGCTGCCTTTAATGCGGGGCTTGAAAGTTCATCGACGACAGTGGCGTTTGTCGGCTAAATGTCAGTCTAAGTGTGTAGCAATCAGCTCGATTAATTGATTCGCTAGCTGTGCTTTGCTGCACTGGCTGAATTCTGTTGTATCGCTATGGGAATAAACCGTCACTGCGTTGTCGTCGCTGTTGAAGCCAATGGCTTGATTGGAAACGTCGTTAGCGATAATTAAATCCAACCCTTTGCGTGTTAGTTTACCCGTGGCATGTTTCTTTAATTCGGTGGTTTCTGCGGCAAAGCCGACACAAAACGGTTTGGGTATTTGTCGGGCAACATCCGCGACGATGTCCGGGTTTTTCACCAGTTCAATAGATAGAGTATCGCCTGATTTTTTGATTTTCTGTGTTTCAATGTGCGCTGGCCGATAATCAGCAACAGCGGCACAGCCGATAAATATGTCGGCTGAAGGCGCTAAAGCAAGGCTGGCCTTATGCATATCGTTGGCACTAATAACGTTACACCGTTCGACACGATCAGGTGTTGGCAGGTTGACGGGGCCCGCGATTAACGTTACCCGTGCACCACAGTGGCTAGCTGCACGGGCCAGTTCAAAGCCCATCTTGCCGGAACTATGGTTAGAAATAAATCGAACAGGGTCAAAGGCTTCGCGCGTCGGACCGGCTGTAATAACGACGTGTTTGCCGGTCAATGATGTGTCGCCGAATTGATCTGCAATTGCATCGCGAATTTGTTCAGGTTCCAACATGCGTCCGAAGCCGACATCCCCACAGGCTTGAGAGCCTGCCGCGGGCCCGGCAATGTGATAGCCGGCTTGCGCGAGGGCGTTGACATTCTGTTGGGTATGAGTGTCTGACCACATGGCTTGATTCATGGCCGGTGCCAACACTTTAGGTGCCTTGCTGGCGAGACATAGGGTGGTCAACAAGTCGTCGGCCATGCCCGCGTGGATACGCGCAATGACATCCGCTGTGGCCGGTGCGATACAGATGAGATCTGCCCAGCGCGCCAGCTCAATATGCCCCATCGCGGCTTCGGCTTCTGGGTCGAGAAGGCTAGTATGGACTGGGTGCCCGGACAAAGCCTGCAGTGTCAGTGGGGTGATGAATTCTTGTGCCGCCCGCGTCATTGCAACTCGAACATCTGCACCTGCATCTTGCAGACGTCTTACCAATTCAGCAGACTTATAGGCAGCAATACCACCCGAGATACCGAGAAGAATACGGCGGCTTGCCAATTTATTCAGCAGAGGTTGTTCGTTCTGTTGGGTCATGTGGCTCCTACGTTCGGTTCTTAGGGTAGCGCATTGAATAGCGGTTATTGCGTCACCGACGATCTGATAATAAACTGCTGACCTTTGATTTAAAAGGCTTTTTGTAGTGAGGGTTTGCGGTGTGTAAGCACTAACAAATTTAGCTGTGACGGAGCGTTATAAATCTTCCCGAAGGATCGAAATCAAAGGAGTGATTCGATGTCTATGCAACACTGGCCTGCCTCAGAGCAGCCGCGTGAAAAACTACTCAATCGAGGCGCTAGTGCCTTATCGGATGCTGAATTATTGGCGATATTTCTGCGCACCGGCGTGCCTGGGTTATCTGCGCTGGATATGGCGCGTCAGCTATTAGCTGATTATGGCAGTCTGCAGGCTTTGTTCAGTGCGTCGCAAACCGATTTTTGTCGGGCTAAAGGTCTAGGCAAGGTCAAATACATCCAGCTGCAGGCAGTGTTGGAAATGTCACGCCGGTATTTTTGGGAAGAGCTGAAACAACAGCCGGAAATCACATCAGCAGCCAGCGCCCGTGATTTTGTCTATGTGCGTATGAGCGCCCTGCAACGGGAAGTCTTCAGCTGTATCTTTCTCAATAGCCAGCATCAAGTGCTGGAATACGAGGAGTTGTTTTTGGGAACGATTGATCAATCAGCAGTGTACCCGCGAGAACTAGCGAAGCGTGCATTGTTTCATAATGCGGCGGCGGTGATTGTGGCACATAATCATCCGTCCGGAGTCTCAGAACCGAGCCAGGCGGATAAATCCATAACGGCTTTGCTGGTTGAGGCGCTGAAAATGCTGGATATTCGTGTATTGGATCACTTCGTAGTCGGCCGTGGCTCGGTGTATTCGTTTGCGGAGAATGGATTGTTGTAACCAATAAGGCCGACTTTGCGCCGTATCGGTTAAAAAACCAACGATTTATATCGGTTTGGTTTGCTATAAGGGCGGCATTTTGGTATAAAGTCGCGCTCAATTAACGCAGCACTCGTTGTTCGGTATCCAGCGTGCGTTGTTTAACACAGTTTCGGGCTTTTGCGCCCATTGATANTGGTCGAGTTGAGACAATGTCAAAAGTATGTCAAGTAACAGGTAAGCGTCCGGTAACTGGTAACAATGTATCGCACGCAAAAAACCGCACCAAGCGTCGTTTTATGCCGAACCTTCACTCTCACCGTTTTTGGGTTGAGTCTGAGAAGCGTTTCGTAAAATTGCGCGTTTCTGCTAAAGGTATGCGTATTATCGATAAAGTGGGTATCGAACAGGTACTGACTGATATGCGTGCACGCGGCGAAAAAGTCTAAATTATTTTATTTAAAGCTGACCTAAGGGAGCACTAACTATGCGCGATAAGATCAAACTCGTTTCTTCAGCCGGTACAGGTCACTTCTATACCACTGATAAGAACAAAAAGAACACTCCTGACAAGATGGTGTTCAAAAAGTACGATCCAGTGGTTCGTAAGCATGTTGAATACAAAGAAGCCAAGATCAAGTAATTGATTGTTAATACGGTTTCAAAAAAGGCTGCCATTGGCAGCCTTTTTTTTTGCCCTTAAAAAATACGGGGTATGATTTGTCGGGGGGTTACCCTAACTGCCACTCATGTAGATGTTGTTCGTCACGAATATCCCAGGTTTCCGTCGCAAAGCGGCGATGGTCGCAGCCGGTGAGTAACCAATAGACAAACTTCACTACGTATTCGGGTTGCAACAGTGTCTTGCCGAGGGTTTCTTGTAAGAACTCGTCAATTCGGTGTGCCTGAGACTGATAAGCTTTGGAGATTTGTTCGCGCAAAGCCTCGGTATCGACAATGCCCGGCTTGATGCAGGCGAAACCGATGCCAGAATCCCCGTGCTCACGGTTAAGGCTGCGGCAAATAGACTCGAGTGTGGCTTTTGTTGCGCCGTAACAAGCACGGCCAGGCATTGGGGAGTGTGCCAGAGCCGATGTAAAGTGCACTACGCGTGTGCCGGACGTCATTTTATGCAGCAGTAGCTGAGTTAAGAACAACGGCGCTTCGACGTTGATGGCAAACGCCTGTTGCCAATCAGTCAGTTGCAAGTCGCGAATGTATCCCGTTGGTTCGAGGGTTGCGGCGTGATGAATCAGTGCATCGATATGGCAATTGATTGGCAGTGAATCCATTAACTCGCGGCGACCATCTTCGGTAGAAATATCCGTTGCAACCGTGTGGATGTTGTCGGGGTATTGTTTGGCAGTTTCCGCTAGGGGTTCGGATCTGCGACCACAAATCCATACTTGATGGCCTGCACTGGCAAGTTTATGTGCCAGCGCTCGCCCCATGCCTGTGCCTCCGCCGGTGATGATTGCAATCGGCTGTGTCATGAAATTACCTCTTTTGGGCTGATCGGCCAGCCATCGGATCGATGATGGCGGGCAACGGGTGAGTCAGATTAACAGATATCCTTTACCGCAATGTGCGGCCTTACCTTTGATAGTATCCTGCAAATGCCTGCTTGTGAATTCGTCAGCAGGTTTTGTCGCCTTACCGGTGATAACAAACTGATGCTTGAAACGCCTATGCAGATTATGATCTGATGCATCAAAACAATAAGAAATGTCCATGTCTGCCCGTCGATTTTCACAGTTAGTCGCCCGCCTGAGCTATCCGCGCCTGTTATTGGTGTTTGGAGTCTTGTTGTTGCCTACGGTTCTGGCACCCTATCATTCGGATGATTTTTTTCACCTGTTGTTGCTCAGCAACGATCAATTGCTTGAGCGTGGTGGTGACGGCAGTCTATTTGGGTTGTTTTCGTTTATTGATGCCGACCCTGCCAATCGAGAGCAAATGATTGCTCTGGGCGTGTTGCCTTGGTGGACGACAGATGCGTTCTATTTTCGGTTTTGGCGCCCATTGGCGGAGGCTAGTCATTGGCTGGATTATCGGTTATTTGGCCTGAATCCGCTGATGGCCCACCTTCACAGTATCTTGTGGTTCTTATTATTGGCTTGGGTGGTGAGTTTGCTGGTCCGACAAACCTTAAAGCCGCCGCGCGAATTATTGTTGCTGATCTTTGCGATTTTTCTGTTGGATGGTCAGCATGTTGCCACCATTACCTGGATTGCCAATCGTAATGCCTTGATGGCTGCTGTGTTCGCGTTTGCGTGCTTAGGCTGGCATATTCGTTGGCGTCAATCTAGTGACTGGCGTTTTGCTGCGCTTGCGCATCTGAGCTTGGCGATTGCGATGTTAGCCGGTGAAATTGCGCTGTCGGTAGGGGCTTATTTATTTACCTGGGCGATGTTGCTGGATGCCAAAGGGCGAGCGCGCGGTTTTGTTGCCCTATTAGGCTATGCGGTTATCGTGGTTGCCTACTTATTGTTGCACCGTGCGCTGGGGTTCGGCGCGGATACATCACTAAGCTTTTACGTCAGTCCATTCACGCACCCAATCGGTTTTTTGCAAACCGCATTAGAGCGATTGCCGGTGTATATCGCATCGGGATTCGTAACGGCGCCGGCGGGTATTTCGTGGGCGGGCGGTGAGAGCTTCAGTGGCGTTAGCTTTCTCATCAACACATTGGCGTGGCTCTTGTTGCCATTGATTATTGGCTTAGGCTGGATAGCAACGCGCCGTGATAAAACCGTCGCGTTTTGGTTGTGGAGCGGGTTGTTGAGTATTGTGCCTGTGTGTTCGGCATTGCCACAAGATCGCTTGACGTTATTTATGACTGTCGGTGTTGATGTATTCCTTGGCTGGCTAATTTGGCAATGTTGGGTGAATCGCTCCGCTGTGCAGCTGTTCGGCCAGCGTTGGTTGCGCAATACGGCGGCAATACTGGCAGTCATGCACTTGGTTTTTTCACCCATCCATCTGGGGCTTGGCTCCTTATTTATGTGGTTCGAAACCCAAAGGCTTGAATCACACGCCCTAGAATTCAATGGTGAACAAGCGTTAGAGGGGAAGACCCTGGTGGTTCTGCAGATGCCGTTAGGCCAATCATCGACGCTGTTAGGGATTCGTCGCCTGCACGGTAAAGCCATACCGGATGCCAGTTTGCAGTTAGCCAGTGATGATGGCCGTTTGCTCGTGGATGTAATGTCCCCTTACCGGTTGGAAGTCAGTCGTGATATTGGTTTTGTGATTGGTCACGAATCTTCGTTTCGTTTAATCGCGGAGTCGCCGTTGGCGGTTGGTGAAGAAATAACGTTGCCGGGTTTCCGCATTCGGATTATGAGCTTGAATAGCGACGGGTATCCGCAACGTCTGCAGCTGGATTTTGACGCTAATTTGTATAGCGGCGACGTCTTGTTTTACAGCATTGACGCGGGAGTACTTAAACCGGTGGTTTTGCCACCGGTAGGTGGCAGCATAGAGACCCAAGGCATGAACCTGCCTTGGGATGACGCGCCACATACACAGACAAATGCTACTGCTGACGATTAAGGCCTACGTCGCAATCGTAGTTTGTAGGCCAAATGGCTGACACCATCATTAAACTGCTCTCCAAACAGGTACAAAGCGGGTACCAAAATCAAGGTGACCGTGGTGGCAAACAGAACACCGTAAGCCAGTGACACCACCATAGGGATGAGAAACTGAGCCTGCAGGCTGGTTTCTGACATGATCGGAATCAATCCAATAAACGTGGTGGCTGATGTCAATATAATAGGCCGGAAGCGATCAATACCGGCACTATGGATCGCATTGAGTTTGGTCATGCCGTTATCACGTAGGTAGTTGATGCGGTCGATCAGTACCAAGTTATCGTTCACCACAACTCCAGCACAAGCCATCACACCCAAGAAGGAGAAGATACTGATCTCCATGCCCATGATCAAGTGACCAAGAATGGCCCCCATGGCGCCAAACGGGATGGCAGTGAGAATGATGATCGGCTGCCAGTAAGAACGAAACGCGATCGCCATCATGGCATAGATAGCAATGATGGCCTGAACAAACAGAATGCCCCAGGCGCTCATAAACTCGCGGCGCTCTTCTTCATCCCCCTCAAGCTGGAATTTAACAGTTGGGTGTTTTTTAGCTAACAGTGGAACAAAGTCTTCGAGAATGTCGTTCGTGATTTCGGTTGAGTCTGTAGTGCCTTTGAGTAATTCCGCCGAGACGGTGACTGTTCGTTGCCCATCAATACGTTCAATATCTTGCAGCGCCGGGGTGTAAGTGATGTTGCTGATGGCATCTAGGCGAATAGTATTGCCTTCACGATCTTGCACCGGGAGGGAGGCAATGCTATCAACATGTGTACGTTCGTCTTCGATTAAACGCAGCATCACTTTAATATCTTCGCCGTCACGGGGCACGCGTTGTACTTCCGCGCCGTAGAATGCCTGGCGCAATTGCGTAGCTAATAATTGCATATCCCACGCGGTAAATTCACTGGATGGTTTGAGCCCTAATTCAATCTCAGACCGTGGCGTTTGCAGTGAGTCGGTGATTTCAAACACGCCGGGGAAGCCGGCTAGATGCTCTTGCAACATTTGACTAGCAAGTGTCAGTTCAGCGTTATCCTTGCCGCTCAAAATATACTGCAAGGGTTTGCCTTTAGAATCGATTTGATAAAAGAAATTGATGTCTTCAGCCTGCGGGATTGCGCCGATTTTTTCGCGCCAAATCTCGATCAATTCNGGTGATGATAAGGTATTGGTGTACTCTCGATTAAGACCAATGGCGCCGCGAATCTCGTTTCCAGAGAGCCAAACGCTGAAGTTCTTCACGTAGGAGACATCCGTACCGTCGAATAGAATCTCCTGCTGCATGGCTTTGGATGCTGATTCCACGCGTGTTGCAACGTCGTTTTGGAATGACAAAGGCTCGCCATCAGGGATATCAATCGTCACCTGAATATAATCGGTTGTAACATTCGGAAAGAAACCAACTTGCATCCAGCCGCCAACAAACACAGAGACAATAATCGCAAAACCGGCGACAAAAATAGCAATGGTTGGCCCGGTATGTTTCAGTGCGCGGGTAATCACTGGATCGTAATAACGGTGGATAAATACATCCAACGCGTTGGAAAAGAATTTCCGGAGTTTGTCGATACCGCGGCTGACCGGGTTTTTGAAATGGCCTTCCGGTGGCATTTCAGCCAGATGTGATGGCAATACAAAAAGACTTTCAATCAACGAAAACGCCAAACTCAGCAAAACCACAATCGGAATCATGGTTGCTGCCTCGGCACTTTTGCCCGGCAGAAACAGCATGGGCACAAACACTAACATGGTGGATGCGACGGCAAAAACGATCGGTTTGCTGACCATACTGGCGCCAGCTTTTGCCGATTGCACACCATTGCCATGTTTTTGTTGCTCTGAATAAATCGATTCACCCACGATAATGGCGTCATCGACAACGATTCCGAGTATCAACAGGAACGCAAACAGAGAAATCATATTCAGGCTGGCGCCGAACAGCGGCATCAGCCACAACGCGCCGAGAAAGGCGATACCAATACCGATCGACACCCATAAGGCGAGAAGCGGGCGCAAAAACAGCATCAGAACAATAAATACCAGAATCAAACCGCCGACGCCGTTGTTGACCAGTGTGCGAATACGGTCTTTAAAGCTAATCGAGAAGTCGTGCCAAACTTCCAGTTCCAGTGCTTCGGGCAATGTACGGTTGCGTTCATCCAAATACGCCATAACGGCTTGGTTGGTTTTCAGCACGTCGGGATTACTGGTGACCTTAACCTGCAAAAACAGCGAGGGCTTACCGTTAAATCGGGCAATGATCGGATCTTCAGTAAAACCATCTCGAATGGTGGCGATATCCCCTAACCGCAGGGTCGCGCCTGAGGCGGTTTTACGCACAATAATGCGAGCGAAATCGTCGGCGTAGTACGCTTGGTTGCGCGCCTGCAGGGTAATATCCCCTTGTGGTGATTTGATGGTGCCTGTGGGTAAATCTAGCGACGATTCTTGAATCGCCTGTTGGACTTCCGACAGCGTCAGTTGGTATTTCGTTAGGGTATCGCTGGTAAGTTCGATACTGATTTCATAGTCGCGAACACCATTAATATCGACACGGGATACATGCGGCAATTGCTCCATTTCACGTCGTAAGGTTTCGCCGTAACGTTTCAGCACCTGCTCGGGCACATCGCCTTCGAGGGCAATGCTCATCATGTCGTGAGTGGGAATAATCTGCGAAACCTGTGGGCGGTCGGCATCGTCTGGCAGTGTGTCGATCGCATCAACACGCACTTTTACATCATTTAGCAAGGTTTGAACGTCGTAATCGTCCTCGGCTTCAACTTCTACACTACAAACATTCTGGCGAGCAACGCTCTTAATTTTATCGATACCATTCAGGTCTTCGATCGCCTGCTCCAGACGCACACAAACCTGTTGCTCAACGTTAATGGGAGCTGCACCCGGGTAGGGCGCTGTAATCAGCACCACGTTCAGCGACGCTTTCGGGAAAAACTCTTTATCAATTTGTGGAATGCTCAACGCACCGCCGATCATGATGGCGATCATCAGCAGGTTGGCAGCAACCGGGTTTTCGGCAAACCATCCGATTAAACGATTCATTATTCAGCCCTCACTTTGCTGGCTGAATGTTGGGAGCGACTTGCATCCCCGGCGTTGCCAGCGGGATTCGGTCACTGATAATGACATCGCCGGGCTGGATATCCGCTGCCAGAAGCACCTTATCGCCATCTCGGCCTAACTGACGTGCGGCGCGAAACTGTATGCGGTTGTCGGCATCGGCGATCAGTACAAAACGTTTGTCGTGAAACGCCCCTTCGTTAATGGCAATAACATCGTTGCGGGGCGCGCCGGTGATGCTGGCGTTGACGTAAAGACCCGGCAATGCGGCTTTATCGCTAATATCAATAATCAAGGTAGCGAGCTGATTCTTATCGTCGATGATTGAGCCGCTATGGCGAACCTCATTGTTGAGAGATTTTACTTTGCCGCCGATACTGGCGCTTAGATTAATAGTGGGGCTAACGGCGCTATCACTGATGGGCCACTCGATATTCAAGACTTCCAGTTGTGCCTGTGTCAGTGGAAGCTCCAACATCAGGTCGTCTTTGGCGTATAGACTGGCAACTTTTGACCCCGGGGCGAGGTATTGGCCGACATGGGCATCCGTGCTGATCATCGCGGCATCGAAATTAAGTGTTAGGCGGGTTTGCGCCAAGTTACGTTCGGCTTGGCGCAGCGTGGCACGGGCGGCAGCTGTTTTGGCTTCGGCGCGAGCCAGTTGCGGTTTACGCAGAAACAGATCATTGGCCGCCTTGGAACCAAGATCGCGCCACTCACGTTTGGCTTGCTCTGCTTGGGCTCGCTCGCTGGCTTCTTCTTCCAATGCCTGGGCCAGGTTAGTTTTTGTCTGCGCCAGCGCGGCTTGGTAATTGGTGGGCTCTACTTCTAGCAGTACCTTGCCTTTTGTGATCGTTCCGCCCTTGATGAAATCACGATCAATGCGGGTAACAACGCCAGCGACCTCAGACACCAGATCGATACGATGTTCGGCTTCGACAATGCCGTGGGTTGTAACGACCACTGGTTGCGCTGTACCTTCAGCAATAAATGCCTGTACTGGTAAGGCCTCCGGGGGCTGTTCGACGNCCTTTTCTGGTGCCGGCTTTGATGTACCGATGACAACAGCCAGCATCAGGCCGAATATCAGAATACCAATAGCGGATAGTAGATTGCGCATAATGTAGATCACCCTGAATTATTGCCCGCACGATAATAGAGCATACGAAAAATAGCGGCAATCGTATGATGATTAAGAAGTGTGAATCTCCGGAGCGACGGTTCGATTATCAATGGTGACGGCGATCTAGCTGGGTGATTGATACTCAGCGTTAAGATCACGTCCTTGCCTGAATTGGTTATTTCCGAGAATCTGGATCGGCCATGACCTAAATGTTAGTGTGAGCTGCTTATGATTAAGCCATCGCACTTTTCTGGAGCCCCGATGACATCAAATATAATCAGTCGTGCTGCTATCGAAGAATTTGCAGGTACAGAGAAAACCCATTATCTCAATGTTAGTGCGCGGCGTATTAATAAATCTTTGGGTGATAAAACCGGTATTACGGGTTTCGGCTTTCACATGATTACCGTGCCGCCAGGCGCTGAATCAACAGAACACCACAAGCACTACCATGAAGACGAGTGTGTGTTTGTGCTAGAGGGCTCGGGTATCGCGCGCATTGGTGAAGATGTATTTGATATTGGACCGGGCGATTTTCTGGGGTTTCCTGCGGGTGGCGAAGCACACTCGTTAGTTAACAACAGCGATAAACCGTTAACCTGTATTGTTGTTGGCGAGCGATTGGATCATGATGTGGCGGATTATCCTAAGTTGGGTAAACGCCTTTACCGTAACCCGGGCATGGCGTGGAATCTTGTTGATATCGATACGATAGATGAGCCAAATGCGGGTAAAAAATAACTCACAAATACGAACGAAAATATGCCAATGAACCTATCAGGTAACCCCCTTATACAAACAGGTTTAGTCAGCCTATTTCTGCTATTAACATCGACTGCGATGGCAGGCGATTACGATTATCAGATGATTTCAAAACGATTTGCGTCCGCAGCTCTGAGTGAACGTGCTCTTGAAGCGGCAAAAATGCAGGGTGAATGCTTGGTAGGCATCAAGGAACTGAATTTTCGTAATCAAACCCAATTTGATCCGATTGCTGAATGGAGTAACTACCGTACGGCCGCATTACTAGAGAAATACTCCCCCTGTGAAGTGCTCGTTATGCTAGAAGTGGCACAGGTGAGATTGAAGGCGCCGTTGCGTTGATGCCATTGCGTGCGAGCTACGAATAGTCTCTTGGCGGTACCGTTTATTCTCCATTTTTTTATACCTGCGTGGTAAAACTGATCAAGGGCGGTTGCATCCATCCCGATTCCCTTATTTAATGTCGAACGCCGCTTTTCGGGCTATCGGACCATTACGAAGATCTCCATCATGAACAATATTCACGCCGTCATTGCTAATGAATTAAACGTGGGCGCCAATCAGGTCGCTGCTGCTGTTAACCTGCTTGATGAAGGTTCTACGGTGCCTTTTATCTCTCGTTATCGGAAAGAAGTCACCGGAGGGCTGGATGACACACAGCTACGAACCCTCGAAGATCGTTTGCGTTACCTACGTGAATTGCAGGATCGCAAACAAACGATCCTTGCCAGTATTGACGAGCAAGGCAAGCTCACGCCTGCGCTGACCTCGGCGATCAACAATGCCGAAACCAAAAATACGTTGGAAGACCTGTATCTGCCCTACAAGAAAAAGCGGCGTACCAAAGGTCAGATCGCGATTGAAGCTGGGTTAGAGCCATTAGCCGATGCGTTGTTTGCTGACCCGACACAAGTTCCAGACACGCTGGCCACTACCTATGTCGATGCCGACAAAGGCATTGCTGATATCAAAGCTGCGCTGGATGGTGCCAAATATATTTTGATGGAACGTTTTGCTGAAGACGCTACCTTGCTGGCGAAATTGCGTCAGTTTCTTCGAGACGAGGGTTGTGTGATCAGCCAGCTGGTTGACGGTAAGGAACAGGACGGCGAGAAATTCCGCGACTATTTCGAGTATTCTGAAATTTTCGTGAAGGTGCCATCCCACCGGGCGTTGGCGGTGTTTCGAGGGCGCAATGAGGGAATTCTGTCGGTCAAAGTCGATCTTGACCATGGTGAAGAAAAGCCGGTTGTGCACCCCTGCGAGTTGATGGTGGCCAAGCACGTTGGTATCAAAGACGAAGGGCGCAGTGCCGATACCTGGTTACGTGAAGTGGTGCGTTGGACATGGCGCGTTAAGCTGCACTCTCACCTAGAAACCGATTTACTCGGCGATTTGCGTGATCGTGCTGAAGACGCTGCGATTCATGTCTTTGCAGACAACCTCAAAGATTTGTTGCTGGCAGCACCGGCAGGCCCAAAAACAACCATCGGTTTGGATCCAGGCTTACGTACCGGTACCAAGGTCGCGGTTGTTGATAACACCGGTAAACTGCTGGATTACGCGACGATTTACCCACATCAACCGCAGAACAAAATCGCGGAAGCTGCGGCTAAGGTGATTCAGCTGGCCGAGAAGTACAACGCTGAGCTTGTCGCCATTGGTAATGGCACCGCCTCGCGTGAAACTGATCGATTTGTTGGCGATATCATCAAACAATTCCCCAAATTAGGGCTGAAAAAGATCGTTGTCTCAGAAGCTGGCGCGTCGGTGTATTCGGCCTCTGAGTTTGCGGCAAAGGAATTTCCTGATTTAGATGTCACCATTCGTGGTGCGGTATCGATTGCTCGCCGATTACAAGATCCGTTAGCCGAATTGGTGAAGATCGAACCAAAAGCTATTGGTGTTGGCCAGTATCAGCATGATGTGAGCCAAACACAGTTGGCTCGTGGTCTTGATGCAGTGGTAGAAGATTGTGTTAACGCCGTTGGTGTTGACGTTAACATGGCGTCTGTTGCCTTGCTTAGCCGCGTCTCGGGTTTAAACGCCCGATTGGCACAGAATATTGTGGATTTTCGTGACCAGAACGGTGTTTTCAAAGCCCGTAATGAACTCAAAAAAGTCGCTCGCTTTGGTGATAAAACCTTCGAACAAGCGGCGGGATTTTTGCGCATTATGGATGGTACGAATACGTTAGATCGCTCTGCCGTGCACCCGGAATCATACTCGGTTGTACAGCTGATTGCGGATAAAAACGGTCGTGAAATCCGTTCATTGATGGGCGACCCTAGCTTTTTGAAAAGCCTCAAAGCGGCTGACTATACCTCTGAGCAGTTTGGTATTCCGACGGTGACGGATATTATTTCAGAGCTTGATAAACCCGGTCGCGATCCTCGGCCTGAGTTTAAAACAGCGGATTTCAAAGACGGCGTTGAAAAAATCTCTGATCTTAAACCGGGGATGATTCTTGAAGGCACCGTCACAAATGTAACGGCATTTGGTGCGTTTGTGGACGTGGGTGTGCATCAGGATGGATTAGTGCATATTTCGGCGTTGTCTCATGAGTTTGTCAAAGNCCCGCGTGATGTGGTGAAAGCCGGTGATATCGTCAAAGTGAAAGTGATGGAAGTTGATGTACAGCGCAAGCGTATTGGTATGTCGATGCGATTGGATGATGAACCCGGTCAGGAAGCATCGCGTGGCGCTGGCGGTAACAAAAATGAGCGTCGTGGTGGTAACAAACCCAAGCCGGGCGGCTACGGCAGTAAACAAACATCGCAAACCAATAACGCATTTGCTGCAGCGTTTGCGGATGCTAAGCAGAAGAAACGTTAATGTTGTTGTAGTGCACGGTATTTTTATTACGTGAGTTTATCGATACTCCGCACGCTGTTTATTTTGTTAAAACACGATGCTTGAAAAAAGGGCCAATAGTTTCATTAACTATTGGCCCTTTTTCTATTCTGAACGACTGAAAATACACTTTTTCGGTTAGTGTGTTTGAGTCTTTACACGTTTCCCGTAACGGTATTCTGCTGTCTTGACAGTTTTTTGATCCAGTAATTGCTGAATTGCTGCCTCGGCACCTTCGAGTTCAAACATCGCAAACTCTTCTTGTTTGTGTGCTGTTCTGAATTTAAACATCACATAATTGTCGTGTTTGATGCGTTCTAGCCAATAGCGAGTTTTAGCGCCATCGTTATCAATCATTGAAAAGCCTTTGTCTTGAATCGACATGTAACTTTCTATCGGTTTGATAAAGGTTTTTTCCCAACGGTATTCCGGTCGTGTGTATTNGTAAAAATCATTGGAACCAACAAACACGGCAATATTCACGGTATTTTCACTGGTTTTAATAATTGCCATTTGGTGTTTGTGTCCAACATCCCAACGATACAGTGCTTGGTATCCGTTGTATGAACGACGTTCCCAATGGTTGTCTGTTTCGCCGGCGTGCAGCATGGCAGGGAAAAGGCACGAGAAAAATAGGAATATGCAGGTTAGGTTTTTCATAAAGCTCCGCTTCTGAGAGAGGCATAAAATATGCGGGTCCAATAAACGGCGCGCAAGATAACACACAAACTATGTTTGTTGTCTTACAAAGAAATACACTGCTGTAAATTTGTGAATTTTCCTCCAATTGGCGGTGGTATCTTGTGTAATGAGGTTATGTATAAATCGACAATACGGGATTTAAGTGTGTTGTGTTAGGTCTCAGTCTGCCTGCTGAAGCACTTATATTTAGCTGGCGCGAACATCACGATCATCGTCTTTTCGGTTTGAGAACCTGTTCATTGACGGCCTTTGTTGTGTGTTTACAATACCGGCGAATAACGAAGTGAAACAAAATGGAACTGATGTGAAAAAACTTTTAATTGCTTCTCTTTTATTGGGTTCGTGTTCCATCGCTTGTGCGGATGGCGACTTTTTTGCGACTGCAAAACCCAGTGTATTCAGCTACAACTATGTTGAAGGCGGTTTTACAACTACGGAAAATCGCGGCAACGGCTTTAACTTGAAAGCCTCACATGATGTCGCCGACAACTGGGCCGTTAGCGGCGGTGTTGTGTATTCGTCAGAGAATGATGTGAAATATTCAGATTGGCGTATTGGTACCGAATATCATCAGCAAATTGTGCCGAAAGATGTGCCAGGTTTGGATCTAGTGGTACGCGCGCAGATTCAGACCTTGTACACGGCGCTGAATAACAGGAGTGACACCGATATTGGTGTGCGTCTCGGTGGTGGTGTGCGTTACCAAGTCGCCCCGCAAGCTGAAGTGTATGGTAACGCCGACCTGCAAACCGCCGGGGATACCAATATCGGCATCAGTGGTGGTGCGCGTTATACCTTTGTTGATGGGCTCATGGCGTTTGGTGAAGTCGAGTTTGCTGACGGCAATGCCTTCTCATTGGGTTTACGCTATCAGTTTTGATGGATCAATTCGGTGGGCGGGTTTGCCCTCTGGCCACTCGGCCGGCGCGAATCAGGGGTTATTGACACGATAATGGGTCGGTTTTGTCTTGTCAGTGAGCAACAATGGCGCTCGATTGGCTGGTGGTTCGACCTACATATCGGCTAAGCTGATGGAAAATAACAGACCGTGTTTGTTCCATGACCCGAGTGAATATACTGCGATCCTTGTTGGTGCTTACCTGCGTATGGTTAGCCGGTTGTACCCAGGTGATGTTTTATCCATCGGATAAAACCTTCTACAAGCCCGAAGAAAAGGGCTACTTCTATGACGATCTGACGTTATTTGCGTTTGATGGTACCGAACTCGATGCCTGGTTGTTCCCAGCACGCACGGCCGAACGTAAAGGTGTCGTTGCGTATTTTCATGGCAATTCCAATAACCTTTCATACCACGTGATTCAAGCCGGATGGCTGACGGATGAAGGTTATGACGTGTTTATGATCGATTATCGCGGTTTTGGGCATTCCGAAGGCGAGGTGGATCTGGCAAATTCGCTCAAAGATATTCGTACTAGCTTGCGTTGGTTGTACGCACAATATCCTGATACTCCGCACTTTGTTTATGGCCAGAGTTTGGGCGCGGCGATGTCAGGGTTTGTGGTTGCCACTACGCCCGATGTAAAAGCGGCAACACAAGCGGTGGTTTTGGATTCTGGGTTTAGTACTTACCCGTTGATTGTGCAGCAAGTGATGTCGCGCAATTGGTTGACCTGGCCGGTGCAACTGCCGGCCAGTTGGTTGTTGCCGATCAAATTCAACCCTGTCGATGTGATCGCCGACATCGCCCCGGTACCCCTGCTGATTGTGCACGGCCATGACGATAAACTGGTGGAATACTCCCATGCAGAGACCTTGTTTGCAGCAGCCCAAGCGCCGAAATCGCTATTGAGCTTTGCTGGTGGCCACAATCAAGCATGGCTGGATGAAGATAATCGTCAGGAGCTGCTGTACTTTTTAGCCAACGGTAAGCTCAAGCCCGAGGGTGATCGTGCCGTTAATGTAACGAGTGATGCCGTTTCGCAAGGCCATTAGGTTCGTCATTTCCCTTCTTAGCCTTGTCAAAAATAGCCGGCGTGTGGCTCCAGCGACTCATGCGACCGGCCACCTGAAATCTGGTTGAAAAATAAACAGTTATCTTGCCTTTGCCTGCCTTGGCCTGTACACTTCGCGCCTTTTTCAAGTCACCAATATCCAGCACTTCTGCGTCATATTACACGTGACGATCTGATCGGAATAAACCCGTAAAAAAGCGAACTTATGTGTCTAGCATGCGCTTTTTGATAGGTTTAGCTCTGCAGAGTCACACGCGTTATGGAATCAGAGGTTCGTTAATCGAATTTGCAGCACGAACTATCGGCTTTCAGCCTTTATCGTATGCAGAGTCTGCCAAGGGGTCATCATGATCGATCTTCAGGGTGTCGGCCGAGCCGGTATCAAAAACGACGTATTATCCGGGTTAACCGTGGCTTTGGCCTTGGTGCCTGAAGCTGTGGCATTTGCCTTTGTTGCAGGCGTTGAGCCACTGGTGGGTTTGTATGCGGCGTTTATGGTGGGGTTGATCACTTCCTGCATTGGTGGGCGCCCAGGCATGATCTCCGGTGCTACCGGCGCCTTGGCCGTCGTGATGGTCGCGCTGGTCGCGGATCACGGTGTTGAATATCTATTTGCAGCTGTTGTGCTGATGGGCATTATGCAGGTGCTGGCGGGTGTGTTGCGTCTGGGTAAGTTTATTCGGATGGTGCCGCACCCGGTCATGCTGGGTTTTGTAAACGGCCTGGCGATTGTTATTTTCCTCGCGCAGCTCGGGCAGTTTGGTATTGAAGGCGGCACGGGTTGGCTACAGGGTACCTCGTTTGAAGGTTCTATTGTTGACGTTGCCTGGATGCAAGGTAGTCAGCTGTATGTGATGCTGGGGCTGGTTGCTTTAACCATGGGTATTATTCACTACCTGCCAAAACTGACCACGGCGATACCGTCTTCATTGGTCGCGATCGTGTTTGTCAGCTTGCTGGTTGTTGGTTTAAACATCGACACACGTACAGTGGGTGATGTGGCTTCTATCGCCGGTGGTTTCCCGAGTTTCCATATTCCTACCGTACCGTTGAATTTTGAAACCCTGCAAATTATCTTCCCATACTCGCTAGTTTTAGCGGCCATTGGTTTGATTGAATCTTTGTTGACGCTGCGTTTGATTGACGAAGTGACTGAAACACGTGGTCGTGGCAATAAAGAATGTGTGGGCCAGGGCGTTGCTAACGTTGTAACAGGCTTCTTTGGCGGCATGGGTGGCTGTGCGATGATTGGCCAAAGCATGATCAATGTGAACTCCGGCGGCCGTGGCCGTTTATCAGGTATTACCGCAGCATTGAGCTTGTTGGCGTTTATTCTGTTTGCCTCCTCATTGATCGAACAGATTCCGGTTGCTGCTCTGGTTGGCGTCATGTTTATCGTGGTTATCGGTACGTTTGAGTGGTCCAGCTTCCGCATTATGAACAAGGTGCCGCGTATGGATGCCTTGGTGATCATTCTGGTTTCTGGTGTTACTGTGGCAACCGACTTGGCCTTTGCGGTTGTTGTTGGTGTGATCGTGTCAGCGTTGGCGTTTGCATGGGAACATGCCAAACACATCTCGGTTATTCGTCGTGAAGGGCGTGAAAATTCGACGTATTATGAAGTGCATGGCCCACTGTTTTTTGCCTCAACCTCGGAGTTTGTCGAGCAATTTACACCGGCAGATGACTTAGATGATGTGGTGATTGATTTTGCTCATTCACGTGTTGCTGATCATTCCGGTATTACTGTGATTGATGGCTTAGCAGAGCGTTATCAGCAAGCGGGTAAAACCTTGCATTTGATTCACTTGAGTGGTGATTGTAAGCGTTTATTGTCTAAAGCCGGCGACTTGGTAGAAGCTAATGTCGTTGAAGATCCGAAGTATTTTGTCGCGGATGATGCTATTGCTTAATAAACCGCCGATTCGGCTGAATGTATGTTCAGCCGATAAAGGCATAGGTGGTTAACAAAAAAGCCCTGCAATTTGCAGGGCTTTTTTGTGGGCGATTATGGATGTCGCTGTGGATAAGTCTACGGTGAAAATAACTACAGGGTTTCAATTTCCAGCTGATAGCTACCCCGGTTATTCCAGAAAAAGCCAGAGGCGTCATTGAGGCAAACTTTCAATTCGCCTTCTACTGGTTTACCGGGCAAGAGCTCTTTCAAACATAAAACAAAGGGTTGTTTATCGGCCTTGCGCCAGCGTTTTCCCAGATCAACACGGTGTCCACCCACTTCACCAATCAAGCTCATCATGCGGGCGTTTTTCAACAGTGAAAATTTCTGCGACATGTTGTGAAATTGACGATGGGCTTGTAGAAAATTATCGTCCCACCCCGCAAAGTCGCAGGGTACATACCAATCTACAATCGGCTTCAGTAGAATCAGTTTTACTCGGTATTGTTTACTGTATTCCAGATGGACGCCGGTTTTACGCATTTTCTTGCGGGCATGCATTACCGGGCTGGTGTTAGTCGTCATGGCTCAGAATGCGCTCCACACTGTTGATTTTATCCTGCATATGTTGGGTTTTATCACTGCGCGTGCCGAGTTTGATGGTTGACGTAATTCGCGGCGCGCCCATCTCGTGAATCATGCGGTGGCACTCTTCAATGGCTGCAAATACGGCCTGCCATTCCCCTTCGATGTTTGTGCCGTAGGCATGCATTGTGTAAGCCAAGCCGGCATTTTCAAAAATCGTCTGGCAACGGGCAATATACGGCGATAACGAGACACCGACGCCAAGCGGAACCAGACAAAAATCGACGATCACCAGCATTGTTCACCTCATCCATTATGTTACTTGAAAGGCCGCGTCGTTAGAGGCATTTTAGCACCGTCGATTTACCTTTCGATGAGTTTATTATAAAGCGCTATTTACGGCATGTCAGATGTTTGACAGTGATGGGCACGATAGGCATTCGTACATGCAATTGATTGCCATATATCTGATAACCATATATCGATGTCGTTAGATGAATTTTCGCGGTGCCGTTAACTCTCGACTGAATGCAACAAGGATTCAGAATGTGTGTTGGCGCATGAACGGTTTAGTACTGATGCGCAGGTGGCTGACTTTGTGCCCATTGGGTGAACCCCTGCTGCATTGCCGCAACACCGCCGCTGTAATGCTTTTCAACATGTAGCGCGATGTCGATGGTTTGGCACGGATTACGTGCTTGTTGGTTCAGGTAAGTCGATAACCAGCCGCGACCCTCTGGGCTCGATTGCAGATAGAACACCAGCGCCTGACTGTGTGCATAATAAGCCTGCATCTGCTGTGAGCGCCAATCGTGGCCGGTACTTTGAATCAATTGCGCGATACCGATAGGGGAGTGCTGCAGATACCGCATTTTATGCGCATGTGGAGCGGGTACTCGCACACTTTGGCCACTGACTTCCATATCTTCGAGATATTCTGCAATTCCTTCATTTAACCAGCGCGGCAAGTAGCCAAACATGCCTGCGTTCATCACATGCACGGCTTCATGCAAACTGGTGGTGACCAGTTGTTTGTCTGATAAATTCAAGGCCGCAGCGATGTTATCTCGACTATTGTGGAAGCCGACACTGGCTGGCGACAATCCCTGTGTGTGTTTATTCATAAAAGTTTGATACTGACTGCGCTGATCGAATAAATGCAGATTGACCACAACTTTTTGCAGCTGTTCTGGATCAATAAAATCCGCCAGCACATCATAGGCTTTATGGATGCGGGCGCGCAGATTACTTTGGAAGAATGCCGGCATGTCATCGCCATGTTGATGCAGTGTCAGGGCGAAACGCTCTTGTTGTTTTTCCAGCTCTAGGGTTTGGGTGTCGGTGCCGCCTTTTGCGGCGTTTTGGCGGCTGGGAGCTTGATCACTGAAGTGTTTGCGGCCATCGGCATCAACCCAGGTGTATACGGTTTGTTTTTTGGCACTCTCTAATTTACCAAGGCGAGATGTCGGTCGACACCACGCGGTTGGTGTGGCTTCTGTGTGCTCGGCGTTGTTGGTGGCGCTTGGGCTAGTCGGGGCCGAAGGTGGCGCTGAAGGTGCGGTTGTTGATAACTGGGAAGCATCAACAACATGAGCTGTCGCGGTGATTTTTGCATCGACAAACTTGTTGGTGGTACGCGGTGTTTCAGCACTACTGCGCGCTTGTTGCGGTAGCAACAGGGACTGCTCAGACGCATACCAAGCCAGACCGATGCCGGTAAGTGTAAGTAGTAGAAATAAAGCGGCTTTTAGTGGCGATAGCATAGACGGTGATCAGTGTTTTTGGGTCAGTTTACGGTGAGCGCGTCTGCTCAGCAATGCCTGTGCTGGTGATTGTGCGGCAATCTGCGATAATGCGCACAGAGAATTAGTTCGGGTGAAATGACCATGGCATCGTTGCAAGATCAATTATTAAAAGCTGGCCTCGTTGATGAGAAGAAGGCCAAGCAGGCGAAAAAAACCAAACGCAAAGAAAAGCGTGTGGCGCATAAATCCAAAGAAGCGCCAATGGATGAAAACAAGATAGCGGCCCAAAAAGCCTTGGATGAAAAGGCCGAACGCGATCGTGAGTTGAATCGCCAGCGGCAAGAGCAGGCCGAAACCAAAGCCATTGCTGCACAGGTCAAGCAGCTGATGACGATGAACAAGATCGACAGTGGTAAAGGGGATGTGGGATATAATTTTGTTGACGGAAAATCCATCAAGAAACTGTTTGTGACGCCTAAGTTGCAGAATCAGTTAAGTATCGGTCAGTTAGCAATCGTCGCATTGCCATCCGAAAATGATCGACATTATGTGCTGGTGCCGCGCGCCGTCGCAGAAAAAATTGCCCAGCGCATGGCCGAGGCGATTGTGATGCTTAATGATAAATCCATCGATCAAGAAGACGAAGAAGATCCATATGCTGATTTTCAGATTCCTGATGATTTAATGTGGTAAAAAATCGGTAGCACAACCGAACGAGAAGACGAAAAAAGGGCAGCCATTTGGCTGCCCCGAAAAATAACTAAGTAACTATAAGAACGATAAAAAGAACAATAAATTCGGTTGGACGAGGATCAAGACTTACGTGGTGATTCAGTATCTTTCACGTAAGCGTAGGCTTTGCGACCTCGAACATTTGGTGATACTGCGATAACAGCAGTGGTCAGCAAAATCAAAGCAACGGGCCAAAGGTGATTCATGTGACAATTTCCTTAAGTGATGTAGCAGTCATGTAATAAGACGCCACTGGTCTTCTGAAGTTCCGCGTTTATCCTCCTCAATCGACGAATGTTGAAGTAAGTAGTAAAAAGTGTCGAGTAAGTCCGTTTTGCGCAGCTTTCTGCCAAGCGGTTAACACCGTAACTGTGAATAACTATGCAATTTCCCACCTCCTTAAACAAAGCCCAGTTGTTAAAACGCTACAAACGTTTTTTGGCTGATGTTGAAACTACCGACGGTGAACAATTCACGTTGCATTGCCCCAACACGGGGGCGATGACTGGTTGTGCGGAACCTGGCTTCGATGTGTGGTACTCGTTGTCGGATAACCCCAAACGCAAATACCCGGGAACGTGGGAAGTGGCCATTAGCGATGCAGGGCACGCCATCGTTGTAAATACCCAGCGCGCGAATCAAGTGGTGCAGGAAGCACTGACGGAATCGTTGATTGCAGAACTGGCGCAATACCCGAATACGCGTGCAGAAGTGAAATACGGGGAACAAAACAGCCGCATTGATTTTCTGCTGAGCGGCCCCGAGCTGCCTGATTGTTATGTCGAAGTGAAATCCGTCACTCTGCTGGATAGCGGCATGGGGTATTTTCCGGACGCCGTCAGCGTACGTGGGCAAAAACATTTAGATGAGCTCATGCATTGTGTGGCCGAAGGCCATCGGGCCGTTTTGCTGTTTTGTGTGATGCACAGCGGCATTAACGCCGTAGCACCTGCTGCGCACATCGATGCTCGTTATGCTGAAAAACTCCATGCCGCAGTGGCTGCAGGGGTGGAAGTCTTGGCTTATGGTTGCCGTATTGACGAGGCGGGAGTGACAATTGATCGACCGTTAACACTTGAGCTTGATCACCGGAAGTCATCTTAGCGGCTAAATCGAGCAGGCACAAAAAGCAGGAATTTAGCCTGCCTTTCTCTTTTGCCGATCTCTGAACCTTCTGTACGAAGATTACTCCGAGTCGGCTTCAACAATTTTGATGTAATCGATCAGGTTATCAAGTTGCTGTTCGTAGTTTGTGCTGGGCGTAACGTCGGTGAGATCAATATTATCGGTTAAATCAAAATCAGTGTCTGGATCGTAGTCGACGTGTTTGAGTGTTTGCTCCTTGTCTATTGTTCCGATACCTGAAATCACAAGTAAGGTTTTATTGATTTTTATGGCGACGTCCCGAGGTGCAGGGTGGGAGTAATTTTCTACATTTACCAGAGCGGTGCCACTTCGGTGTGCTGAAATACGCCACTTTTCAACATCACGAACACTGGCGTCGAAACCGGAGATTGTAAACTCTCCAAAACATGATGTACTTGTGCGATAGAGTGTAATACGAGCATCTGCGTTATAGCCCGGGTCGTAACTCGAGGGAAAAGTAATGTGGTAAATTTTGCCAGTTTCTAGTTCTTTGAATGGCAACTTATAGATGACGACAGAATCGTCGTTAGCAAGAGGTTTAAATCCAGGGGCTGCATCTTTCGGTTGCCACGTATAGTCGTAACCATGGTCGATAAGTTTACCTGTTGAGCAGCCGGTGTTTTTTAGTGCATTGACGGATTCTGTTAAGGCCTCAATGTTGTCAGCGTTCTCGGTAGAGGTCGCATCCAATGCGCTGAAGTTGGCATTCACTTCTGAAGCCTTTGCCGGTGTGTTAGGCGTAAAAGTGTGTGGAACGTCTGCCATGCTGGCATGTGCCATGAGCAGAGCTGAGAGAGCGGTAATACGTACTAAAGACATTAAATATTCACTTTTCAGAAACATTCGGTTTGAGTTTAACGGCGACGCGTATGTGCATGCTGTTGGGCGACCTACTGCCAGTTAGTGTCGTTCCAGCTGCTCTTATCCCACTGCATTTCTTTGGCTTCAGGTTCAGGATTCGCCGGTTTTTCGTCGCTGCTATTGCTCGATGATCCACCGCTACCGCAGGCGCTGATCATGAATACACCCAGCAGAATAAGGAAAGGCTTCATAGATGTTTTGCTCCAGATAAACAATGAGTTTTAAGCGAGTCGATTTTTGAAGTCACGCATAATAATCAATGCATCGCTGTTCTATCGTTAGGTTCATTGTCGCAGATTGGCGTGAGCCGAAAAAATACAACGTATTACAATAATGTTTTTATGTCTGTTGTTGGCGGGTTGTTGCACAATCTACAGGCACAAAAAAGGCAGGGTTAACCTGCCTTTTTTGTATGAGTCGTGTCGGGTAGACAATTACTCAGCAGCAGCTTCATCTTCTGCTGGCGCTTCTTCTTCCGCTGGGCGAGGAGCAGTCAGCTTGATCAGCTCTTCAGCTGCCAAAATTTTGGCTTTTTCTTCACCGTTGATTGGGTTACCCGCTAATGTGGTAACCGCGTAACGGTCGTCTTTACGCTTGACGATTTTGTACTCAGCAGTTTTTTTAACTAGAGACATGTGCTTTTCCTAATAAATAAATAAATGAATGGAGAAAGTCAGTGCTTTCGCGCGGCATTGTAACGCAATGAACACCGATTGCCAGTCTTGGGAATGTGTGAAGAGAAGTTGTTCGGTGAGCGGGAGAATTAATGTAGAGAAGAGAGAGTGGGTGCGCCCGTCGCCGGGCGCTATAGCAGGGTTGCGTGCTATATCAGAGATGGCAGAGGCGTTGCCCCTGCCAAGATCGTATTACAGGTCGTAGCCGCGCTCATCGTGCAGTACGATATCCAGACCTTCGGTCTCTTCATCGGAGTCGACACGTAAGCCAACCATCGCATCAACCAGTTTCAGAAGACCCCAGCTGACCACCGCGGTGTAAGCAAAGGTTGCAACAATGCCGATCACTTGAACGGAAACTTGGCCGCCCATGCTGGTGATGCCGTCTGAGAAACCGTTACCTGAGAAGATACCCAGTTCGGTTGAGGCAAAAATACCGGCAAAGAAAGTCCCTAAGATACCACCAACACCGTGAACCGGGAAAACATCCAATGAGTCATCGATCTTCAGCTTGTTTTTGATAAAGTTGGTTGCGAAGTAACACACAACGCCAGCACTTAAGCCAATAACCACTGCCGCAGCAGGGCCAACGGAGCCCGATGCCGGTGTGATGGTGCCAAGACCGGCAACCATACCGGTGACGATACCCAGTGCCGATGGTTTGCCGTGGCGGATCCATTCCATCGCCATCCAAGCAAGTGCGCCCGCAGCGGCAGAAAGATGAGTCACTAGCATGGCCATGGATGCAGAACCATCAGCGGCAACAGCAGAGCCACCGTTAAAGCCAAACCAACCTACCCACAACATACCTGCGCCGGTGACAGTCATTGTCAGGTTGTGTGGTGTCATCGGCGTGGTGCCGTAACCTTTACGATTACCCATTACCATCGCAGCAACGATCGCAGCGACCGCAGCGGTAATATGTACAACGGTACCGCCCGCGAAATCTTGTAGGCCCATTTGACCCAACCAGCCGCCGCCCCATACCCAGTGACAGACGGGTGCATAAACAACGAGCAACCAAATGCTAGAGAAGATCAACATGGCAGAGAACTTCATTCGCTCGGCAAAACCACCCACAATCAGCGCCGGGGTAATGATGGCGAAGGTCATTTGGAAGGTCGCAAACAAGGTTGACGGAATGGTGCCGTTAACACTGTCGATGGTCATCGCAGCAAAGAAGATGTTGCCAAAATCACCCAACCATTTGCCTTGTTCAACGCCTGGGCTACCAAATGCCATGGTGTAGCCAACGCCGAACCATAACAGTGACATCAAACAAGTCAGTGCGAAACACTGCATGAATACCGACAGAACGTTCTTGGAACGCACCAGGCCAGCATAAAACATGGATAATCCGGGAATGGTCATGAACAACACCAAAGCGGTCGATGTCATGATCCAGGCAGTATCTGCGCCGTTAATTTCACTGGCGTGAAGCACAGAGGGGCTCATGGCCGCAGCGAGTGCAGCCAGTAATTTTATTTTGTTCATGGAGAAGCCTGTGTGTTAGAGGGCGTCGCCGCCGGTCTCGCCGGTACGAATGCGCACTACCTGTTCAAGCGGAGAGACAAACACTTTACCGTCACCGATTTTGCCGGTGTTGGCAGATGCTACGATCGCGTCGATAACGCCATCTACCTGATCGTCGTTTACAGCGATCTGGATTTTTACCTTCGGCAGAAAATCAACCACATACTCTGCACCGCGGTACAATTCAGTATGGCCTTTTTGACGACCGAAGCCTTTCACTTCCTCAACCGTCATTCCGGATAAACCAAACTCGCTGAGTGCTTCGCGCACATCATCCAATTTAAATGGTTTAATAATGGCTGTGATCATTTTCATGGAATGTATCTCGTCGTGCCTGATGTGTTTTTATGAAGCGCAAGTACAAGGTTATCTTGGTGCACCTGCGCACAAAGTGAGCATTCTAGGATTTTGTCTGGTTGCTCGCAACGTGCATTGATCCAGAACAGGGTTTGACTCTAAATTATGCCCTGTATTCGTGCAAAATAAAGGGGTGAATAATATTTGCCCAAACTTTGAGAGTGTTTACGTGCGTAATTGCACTATTAGTGGGCAGAGAGGTAATGAAGTGACTACCACCATCAAGATTGGGGTAATACTGGTGTTGTGTAATCTTGGGTTTTCGGTTGTGCAAGCAGCTGAAAACACAGAAGTTTGTGAATGTGAAGAGGCTAAAACGGGGCGCGAGGTTAAAAATGGGGCGGCGGGTGTTGAGCCGATCGCATTAGGCAGCCAAGTGCAAACAACGCCGTTCTCGTTATCGACTCACAAGCCGAATTACTTGTTGCCGATCAGCTATAACCGAAATCCCAATGATTTGGGGGTCGATCTGGGTGATAAGTCGATTAATCACGTTGAAGTGCAGTTCCAATTCAGTTTGAAATTGCTGTTAACCGATCGCACCGCAGGGCAGCCCCACCTTTATGTTGCCTACACCAACCGGTCATTCTGGCAGGCGTACAATAAGGGGTTATCATCGCCATTTCGCGATACTAATCATGAGCCTGAAATTTTCTACCGCTTGCCGCTCAATATTGCCTTTGGCGATTGGGAGCAAAACAACCTCGATTTTGGTTTTGTGCATCAATCCAATGGCCGTTCGTTACCGTTATCGCGCAGCTGGAATCGTGTTTATCTGAATTGGACGACCACGCTGGATGATTGGACCTTCAGCTTTAAACCTTGGTACCGATTGCCTGAGCGCTCTAAAAACGATGCCGATGACCCGAGGGGAGATGATAACCCGGATATCGGTGATTACATGGGGCACTTCGAGTGGTTAACGGAGTATCGTTTTGAGAAGCACATATTAACGGCCATGGTGCGTAATAATTTGTCTTCGGATAACCGTGGGGCCATTGATCTGACCTGGAGTTATCCGTTGTCGAACAACGTTAGCTGGTATGCCAAGTGGTTTTACGGTTACGGCGAAACTTTGTTGGATTACAATCACTTGAACAATACCTTCGGACTCGGTTTTGCGATCAGCAATTGGTAGTTGGCAGGTACTTACTCGCGCCGAATATCTGGCAGCTGCAAGCACGATGGTCAATCACCCAGAAGTAACATGAGAGGCTTATGAGCAACGACAACAACACCGACAACATCACACGGCAATATGAGCTGATTCTGCAGTCGATGGAAGAAGGTGTTTATGGTGTTGATGTAGATGGTAATGCCACCTTTGTGAATGCTGCGGCCGAGAAATTGACCGGCTGGGATGCTGACGAGTTGGCGGGTAAGTTGATTCATGGTTTTCATCATCATACCAAAGCGGACGGTAGTCACTACCCTGCTTCACATTGCCCGGTTTATGCCACGACGAGCGATGGCGAAGTGCGTCATGTTAAAGGCGAGGTTTTTTGGCGTAAGGATGGCACTTGTTTTCCGGTTGAGTATGTAGCGACGCCGATTCGTCACCAGGCACGCATTATCGGTACGGTAATTGTCTTTAATGATGTTACTGAGCGGCTTGAGCGTGAAAGTGCGTTAGAAGACGCGCTGGCGCAAGTTCAGCAACTGAAAGAACGCTTGCAGCAAGAAAACACCTACCTCAAAGAAGAGATCCAGGCCTCACATGCGCAATCAGGTATTCTTGGGCAAAGCTCCGCACTCGTTACCGTGTTGGAGCAGGTGCATCATGTGGCGATGACTGAAGCCACGGTGTTTATTCGTGGTGAGAGCGGTACGGGTAAAGAAATGATTGCCCGGGCAATTCATCACGGTAGCCGTCGCAACGAAAAACCATTGGTGAAGATCAATTGTGGGGCACTGGCGCCGAGCTTGGTTGAGAGTGAGTTGTTCGGTCATGAAAAAGGCGCTTTCACGGGGGCCGCACAAAAACGTGTGGGTCGGTTCGAGCTTGCCGATGGTGGCACACTGTTTCTGGATGAGGTCGGCGAGTTGCCGCTAGATCTGCAGGTGAAGTTACTGCGGGTACTGCAAGAAGGTGAATTTGAACGTGTTGGGTCTAGCCATACGCGCTCGGTCGATGTGCGAGTGATTGCCGCAACCAATCGAAACATCGAGCAAATGGTTAGTGACCGATTGTTTCGGGATGACCTCTATTATCGGTTGAGTGTATTTCCGATCAAGGTACCGGCGCTGCGCTATCGCACAGCGGATATTCCGTTGCTGGCTCAGAACTTTGTTGCGCGGTTTTCACGTAAACACGGTAAACACATTCAGGAGTTGGCTGATGATGCGATGGCTAAACTTGTTGCGTACAGTTGGCCGGGGAACGTCCGTGAGCTACAAAATGTGATCGAGCGGGGTGTGATTCTGGAAAACAGTCGAAAGCTTAGAGCCCCGAACTTGGCAATTTCTGCAGATATTGCGCCGACGCCAGCGGCCTCTGTTGGAAGTGCGACCGTGCTAACGATGGCAGAAGCTGAAAGAGCACATATTGAATCGGTGCTAACCCGCTGTCATGGTGTTGTTGCCGGTAAGCAGGGGGCGGCCGCTATGCTTGACTTGGCGCCGAGTACGTTGCGATCGCGGATGAAAAAACTGGGCGTTTACCGCTAGATTGGCTCGATCACCTGTTATGGAAGTATAATAAGCACGATATTCCGTGCCCCTATGTCGCGCGATGTCGCGATATATCGTTTTATCCTGATCTGTATCATTTATTTGATTTTCAATACTCCACTTTAATTCTTTTAAATCAGTACCTTACAGAATTATTCAGGTGTTGGTATTGTCCTTGCAATACCAAGGTGTGGTCTACGTAAAATTCGAAGATTGTCACATCTGACCAAGAGGAACACCATGTCTTACCTATCAGAACCCGTGTCGGAGCCCGCATGCAACGGCGATAAGTCGCTATCTACCTTTGAGCTGATTGGTAGTGCGTTTGCCGGTTTGGTTGGTGTCCAATCCCGCAAAAATCGAATCCGTGATTTCAGTCGCGGACGACCGCTTCAATTTGTTGCCGTTGGCGTTATTTTTACCGGCCTGTTTTTTGTTTCTGTTATGGGTGTTGTTCAGTTGGCATTAGCGTCGGCGTCATAACCTCCCGTGATTTTTTCAGACCAATAATATTTGATTGGCAGTGATCTTTCCGCTGCCAATATAGGCGTTCCGCAATTTGCTTTATTGTAGCCCGCTGGTGCGAGCCGGCGCTGAAGGATGCCTCGAACTGTACTTTTTCAACTAATAAGTTGTCAGGACTATTGCCATGCAAACTATCCCCGAAACGACTGAAACTCATCAGACATTTGTGGCTGCATCGACGCCGGAGGCCAGCAGTGGCACTCCGGCAGTTTTTGCGGCCAAACAAACGCTGTTTCGCATTGGAGATACCTTTTCGAAGGTATATCGCGTCAAGGAAGGCCTGATTAAAACCTCTCGTATTAATGCTGATGGTATCGAGCAGATTGCTGGCTTTTATGTCTCTGGCGACGTGGTCGGCTTCGACGGCTTTATGGCGGGCGAACATCGCATCAATGCAACCGCTATTGAGTTGAGTGTATTGGAGTCGATGGAAGTGGCGTTGCCTCGCGAAACGTCGCATCAGCGTGATGTGATCGCCATGATGGCCCGTGAAATTCACTACGCACAAGAACACTTGGCGTTGATGAATAAAACCCGAGCGGAGGCGCGTTTAGCAGCGTTTTTGATCAGCATGGATCTGCGCTTGCAGGCTATTCACGGCGAAGGTACCCCATGGATTAGCATCAGCCGCATGGATATGGCCAGCTTTTTGGGCATCACTAACGAAACGGTGAGCCGATTGCTTAAGCGTTTTGAGGCTGAAGGTCTGTTGTTGCTAAAAGGCCGTAAACTACAAGTGACCGGACGCAAAGGGTTACGCCTACGCGGTACGATCTAACGTGAGTTTTTTGTATTAAATAAATCTGTTCGTATCTCGTTTAATACTGCTATTGCAGTGTTATTTCCTGCGGCGAGTGATGTTTTTTAAACGTCACTCGCCTTTTTTGTGACTTATTTTTTACCTGTCAGACAATTGTGATGCGGTGTGACACTCTTGTGAGCATTCGGTGAAAACGTTGTTGAAAGTTTTTCGTAGTCTGAAAAAACCATAACGTCTCAGATAAAGGAAAATAACAATGCACCTGAAAAAACTTGCTATTGGTGTCGCTCTTGGCGCTTCTTTGGCTCAAACTGCAGTTGCTCGTGATATTCAACTGGAACTGACTAATTTAACCAATGGCATGGCATTTACACCACGTCTGGTGGTGTTGCATACCGCGGATGTTGATCTCTTTACAGGTGGTACTGCGCCTTCCAATGCGTTGGCATGGATGGCAGAGGCAGGTCAGTTGGATCCGTACAATGCTGATCCGCGTCCGGGTTTAGCTGAACTAGGTGACGGTTTCGTTCCCGCGTTAAATGGTACTGGAGGTGCGGATGTCAGTCAGGTCTATTCAGGCTCTGGTAACGTCGCGGATGAAAACACACTGCGTGTGTTTAATAGCTTGCTGATGCCCGGCAATGTTGCTCCTTACGGCACCATGACTGTGCCTGAAGGTCAAAACTACCTTTCTATGGTTTCTATGCTGGTGCCGACAAATGATGCTTTCTTGGGCATTGATACATGGCGTATTCCTGAAGAGCCGGGTACCTACTTTATTAATATCAATGCGTACGATGCGGGCACAGAAGCGAATGATGAGCTAGTGCCTGCTGGGCGTGATGGTTTTGGCGCATATGCTTTGCCAGGCATGGCAGTGCCACCGCCAGTGGCAGGTTTGGTCGGCAGTAACGGTACCGGTGTTGCGTTAACAGAAGATCAGATTGCTAACAATGAAACTGCCAACGAAGGTACGGTTCATATTCACCGTAATGTTTTGGGTGATGCAGACATTAACGGTGGCATTAGCGATTTGAACTCAACCGTTCATCGTTGGTTGAACCCGGTCGCGCGACTTAAGGTTGTTGTCACTGATTCGCAAGAACAACGTTAAGGAGCCGGTTATGAAATTAATACGTTTAACCGGAGCTTTGGCGGCAGTCGCTATGCTGGCGGCGTGCTCAGATGATGATAATGATGGTGGCGATGACGCCGCTCGAAGTGTGAATGCCCGTTTTGAGGTGAAGGTTGTTAACCTGACAGCTGCACAGCCGTTGTCGCCGTTGGCGATTATTGCCCATGATAATGCCTATCGCGCATTTGTTGATGGAACGGTAGCGACTGAAGGGCTTGAGGTACTGGCTGAAGCTGGCGACAATGCTGACCTGTTGGCTGAAGCAAGAGCTGCAGAAGCACATTTGGCCAGTGTGTCCGGGCCGGGTGTACCGCCGTTAACGACCTTGGCGACACCGGTATCTGTGAGTTTTACCACCAATGACATTGAAAACGCACGCCTGACTGTGGTTACCATGTTGGTGAACACCAACGATGCCTTTACAGGTATCAATGCTGCAAATGTTGGTGGTATGGCTGTCGGCCAATCGCGCACGTTTAATGCACCCGCATGGGATTCGGGAACAGAAGCCAACACCGAGACCGCTGCTTCTATACCTGGGCCTGCTGCAGGTGGCACCGGATTTGCGGCTGAGAAAGAATTACGCGCCGATAATTCACAAGTGCCGGTACGTTTTCACCCGGGTGTGGTCGGAAATACAAATACGGAAGACGGGCTGCCAACTTCTGTATTGGGCGAGATACACCGCTTCGATAATCCGGTATCGCGGATTATCGTCACACGCGTACAATAAGTCCGACAAGGCCCGACGGGGTTGTCGGGCCTGATTAGGGAATAAGACAAGAGCAAGCATCATGAAAAAACGCATTCTGGTAGTGGAAGATGATCACGAGATCGGTGATTTGATCAAAATGAACCTGACAGACAGTCAGCATGACGTTGATCATATTGACGATGGTGCTGGTGGTCTGGCTGCTGCGCAGTCAGGTAATTATGATCTGGTGATCTTGGATGTGATGCTGCCATCAATGGATGGTATCGAAGTCTGTCGACAGCTACGCTCGGCCGATATTTTGACCCCCATTATTATGTTGACAGCGCGCGGCTCTGAAGCTGACCGTGTGGTTGGATTGGAAATGGGCGCCGATGACTATCTCACTAAGCCATTTAGTGTGCGCGAACTACAGGCCCGAGTGAAAGCTCAATTGCGACGTGCACAAATGCTTGGAAAGACTGAAGCGCAAACTACTGATACGTTGGCATTTGGTGATATGGAAGTGCATATCGGCAAGCGTCAATGTTGGATTGGCGGACAACAGATTGAATTGACCAGTACGGAGTTTGATTTACTGCACTATTTGGCCAGCCAGCCGGGTATTGTGTTCAGTCGAGCAAAATTACTCGACGCCGTGTGGGGTTATCAGCATAGTGGTTATGAACATACCGTAAATTCGCACATTAACCGTTTACGAAACAAGGTCGAAACAGATCCGGCCAAACCGCGCTATGTATTGACGGTTTGGGGCGTAGGGTACAAGTTTACCGATGATTAAATTTATTCACAGCTTCTACTGCAAACTGGCAATGTCTATCGTTGCCAGTTTTATACTTATTGGTGTGTTGTTATTAGGGTTGGCAGAGCGGCTGACTCATACCTACCAGCAAGAAGTGCAGCAAAAACTGCACCTAGATTTGGCGCAGCATGTCACCGCAGATGATGCACTACTGAAAAACGGCCAGATTGATCAGCACGCGCTGAAACAAGCGTTTCACAATATGATGATTCTCGGCCCCAGTTTTGAATTTTATATTCTTGACCCGGCAGGCAAGGTCACGACCTATTCTGCTGCGCCCGGTAAAGTGAAGCGTGAACGGGTGAATCTGCAATCCGTTAAAGAATTATTGGCATATAGCCATCACCCGAATATTCGTTCGAATCCCGATGGCCTGATTGATCATTTAGATCATAGTTTTGATGTGAGCCCGCTACCGATTTTAGGTGACGATCCGCGCTCGCCTGCTGGCAAAAAAATCTTCTCAGCGGCGCCTATCGTTGATGGCGATCGATTGGTCGGTTATCTCTATATCATTATTGGCGGTGAAATTTACGACAATATCGTTGAGCTGATGCAAAAGAGCCATATCGTGCAACTGAGCTTTTGGGGATTTGTTGCAGTACTGACATTTGGTTTGATTGTTATGCTACTGCTGTTTGGTCGTCTGACGCGCCCTCTACATCGTTTAACGACGGACATCAGAAATTTTCAGCGTCAGGGTTTTAGTAGTGACGGTCTTGATTTGCATGACTGGCATAAGGCATCCAGCGACGAAATTACGCGTTTAGGCGTCGCGTTTCGTGAGATGGCTTCAGAGCTGAAGCATCAATATCGTAAGGTCAAAGATACGGATNAATTACGTCGCGAGTTGATTTCATACGTCTCGCATGACTTGCGAACGCCGTTGGCATCATTGCAAGGGTATCTTGAAACTTGGTTAATGCGCAGGCCGCAGCTGAGCGAAGAAGAAAGTACACGCATGATCGGAACCGCGCTGAAAAATGCCGAACAGATTAATCGCTTAATCGATCAGCTGTTTGAGTTGGCGCACTTGGAGGGCGACAGCGTTGCTATCCACAAAGAGCCGGTCGCCATTGCTGAGCTGGCACAGGATGTGTTTCATCATCTGCACATCGACCCGGATTGTGTTATCCAGTTAGAGGTATCGCCAAAAGATCCATCATTGATGGTGCTGGCAGATATCGAAAAAATTGAACGAGTACTGACCAATTTGCTTAATAATGCGGTTAGGCACTGTGATTGCGGCGGTATGGTGCGTGTTGAATTCGAGCCTGTGGATGCCAAACATCTGAGGGTGATTGTTGCTGACACTGGGTGTGGTATTCCTCCAGACGACTTGCCACATATTTTCGATCCGCATTATCGAGCCAGCAACAGCGTCAAAGGCAAAGCCAGAAACAGCGGTTTGGGTTTGGCAATTACGCGTAGAATTGTTGAGTTACACGGCAGCGAAGTGGCGGTAGAAAGCGAACTGAACAAAGGCACACGTTTCAGCTTCGTTCTGGAAACGCCATAGTTCGTGCAGAAGTGGCAGTATTTCAGGATACTTCTGTGACAAGCGACCGCTATAGTGACTATTTTACCGTTAGTGGTCTTGCGTTGGGATGAATTCCATATCGGATTAGATGGTATGCAATTCATTCGTCATTGGGTGTGTGCATTCAAGTACACACACAAATCTATAAAAAGCGCGAGAGAGCATTAACGACGGTGATATTCACCTAACGTCATGTCAGAGGATTCGCGTATGCTGCGCCTTGAAAACCTTTCTCCAGCCCTCGGTGGGAATACCCTGCGTATCGCCTTTACCGTATTTTTATTGCTCGCCGGCATTTCCAGTCATTGGGCGCGCGCCGATACTGCGATTTTTGCAGGCGGTTGTTTTTGGTGCATGGAAGCCGACTTCGAAAAACTGCCAGGCGTTGAAAAGGTGGTTTCTGGCTACACTGGCGGACATGTCAAAAACCCGACTTACTCGCAGGTTGTCTCCGAGTCGACAGGTCACTACGAGGCGATTGAAGTTATTTTTGATCCTGAGCAAGTGAGCTATCAAACGTTGTTGTCGTTGTTTTGGCACACGGTTGACCCCTTCGATAATCGTGGCCAGTTTTGTGACAAAGGCCCTAGTTACCGCAGTGCGATCTTTTACCTGAATTCAACGCAGGAGAAAGCTGCCAAACAATCATTAGCGAAGCTCAATCAACGTTTCCATGATCAAGCGATTGCAACGGACATCCAGCCTGCGCAGGTTTTCTACCCAGCAGAGTCTTACCATCAAGAGTACTATCTGAAGAACCCAGTACGGTATAAATTCTATCGTTGGAACTGTGGTCGAGATCAACGCCTTGAACAGATTTGGGGCACGCAAGCGAATAAGCCATAAACACAAGGGTTGATGCGAATCAGCACGGGCGTTTGACGAGAGATTTAGCGCCTCGGTTAGATTTGTGCGTCGGCAGGTGTTAGAAATATGGCGAGGGTACGTTCGAGCTTTTTGATCTGAATGGGTTTGGTGATAACTTTGTCCATCCCGCAGGCATAGCAGCGTTCAACCGCATCACGCATAACGTGAGCAGTTAAGGCGATAATCGGAATGCGTGGGTATCCCGCCTCATTTTGTAAATCACGAATTGCCCGTGTGGTGAGATAGCCGTCTTTGCCTGGCATCTCGCAATCCATCAGTATGCACTGGTAGGCTTCCGGAGACTGGCGATAGAAAGCCAGTGCTTCTTCTCCGTCTTCGGCAATGTCGAAACTAATCCCTAAATTGTTCAGCATCGCGGCAACAACTTGTTGGTTAACCGGGTTGTCCTCTGCAATTAATACGTGTGTATTCAGGTCGTGTAAATGCTGTTTGAGTTGTGTATTTTCGCTGGCGTATGCGTCTATAGCGTTTTGTGTCGGCTGGTGCGGCGTATCTGTGAGTGCCAGTGGGATCGAAAACCAAAAGTTCGAGCCCTTTCCGGGGGTGCTGTTCACACCGATGCGGCCATTCATCATTTCTACCAAACGTTTACTGATGGCAAGGCCAAGACCAGTGCCGCCGTAGTGGCGAGTTGTTGAATGGTCGGCCTGGGTGAAGGCTGTGAAGAGCTTAGCTTGTTTGGATTTGTCGATGCCGATGCCGGTATCTCTGACGCCGATTGCCAGTTGCCCAGTGTTTGCGTGGTCTGTAGGCGTTACTCGAACATCCAGTGTTACCCTGCCGTCTTGAGTAAATTTAAAGGCATTACTCAGCAGGTTGTTAAGGACCTGTTGTATACGAGTTGGGTCGCCGAGAAAGTGTTCATGCATATCAATCTGCATATTGACGTTAAATTCAATACCTTTGGAGACGGCTTGGGGGCTGAACATGGCCTCTACTTGATGAATAATGTCTTTCAGAGAAAACCGGCTTTGCTCCAAATGCATTTTATTGGCTTCAATTTTGGAAAAATCCAAAATATCGTTGATAACGGCCAATAGTGTTCGCCCGGAGCTTAGAATAACATCCGTATAATGGCCTTGCTCCTGATTCAATTCGGTGGTTTTCATCATCTGTGCCATGCCTAAAACACCGTTAACCGGTGTGCGGATTTCATGACTCATGGTGGCCAAAAATTCACTTTTACCCCGGTTTTCTGCGCGGGCGATGTCGACTTCACGGGCCAGCTCCAAACGTTCACGCCGATCTTGATGGACTTTAAGGCCCGTCGCCAGACAGTAAATCAAAGCCTGAAAAATAATACCAATACTGAAGGTGTGGCGAATCCACGGGTTGTATGGGACTAGCCCTCTGGCGCCCAGTGATGCGTATATCGTAGTGGCAAAAAACACCGAGATGCCCAGTAAAAATAACCAAGCTGTCTTTTGATGAATGCGTACACCGATGACGCTGGTATAAAACAACAAGACGTACATGGCCATCGTGCTGGCAACTGCGACCAAAATGAGGTTTTCGTAGCCGCCTAACAGTGGATACAGCAAGATTTGGGCGGCAAAAATTACCATGAACAGCAAATACACCAAATTCAGGCGCCGGTTGCTTTTATAAACCTCGAAGAAAACGTTGACCATCAGCAGGTTGGACATACTGGCTGCAGCCAGTAAACCGACTAAAAGAAACTTATGCATCTCCGGGTTGTTGGGCATCATTGGTGCCATAAACCCACCGACAGAAATGATCACGGATGACGTGATTATCATGTACAAAATAAAGCTATATGCCTCTTTGCTGGCTAATACAAGAGGCATAAAGACGGCTAGCAACAGACAGATGCCGATGATCACGCCAACCGTCAATAACCCCATCAGACGACTGACGGTGCTGGTACTGATGAATGCTTCTGCTGTAGAGAGAGTTGGCGACATCATCGGCATATGAGTCGCCATTGCTGAAATATACAGGTCGATGGTGTCGTTAGCGGCGATGCTGATAGGCATGGCAAAAAAACGATAATCGATGGGCCGGCTGTCGTAGTTGTGATTTAAACCTGTTTGAAATTCGGTAAAGGTGGTGCGTGGTGCTGCGTTCGTAGATCGGTAGAAAACACTTAATTCGTCAAACAGCAGCTCTTCGAAATTTAAAACCGTTTGCAGTTTTTCGTTGTAGGGGTTGGTGATCTGAACGCGAAACCAAACGGCTTTGCCGAGCGCGGGCAGGGTTTGATTTTGTAACGTGCGAAACACGTAGGGTTCAGTTGGGTTAGCTATATCAGTGACTTGAATGTCTGATAGGGGAATGGTGTATTGCAGATAAGGATAGAGCGAAATAACCTTGCCTTTATCCAGAGTGATGCGTTGTATCTCATCCGTAGGTGATGCTAAAACGACACCACTAATGAACAAAATCAGCAGTAGAGTTTGCCGTAACAGCATCCGATGCATCGTGGTTTTCATTCCCTTAGCGCTTATTATTGTGCTTTCCATAGAGGATGCCACTATAGCGTCAAAGATGAGTCTGTGTCACTCCTTGATCATATTGTGCAATGAATCTATTGGATAAGCGGATGTCTTGATGTTTGTCAGGGGTTGCTTTGCTAACATGCAATACAGTAAGCAACTCAGATTATCAGCTCAAAGACAAACGGAGATACTATGGAGCAATATCAAAAACTACTGATTGCAGTGGATATCGAACACGACGCCAGCGACATTATCGCCAAGGCGATGCGTTTAAAGGGGCCGCAATCTCAAGTCCGCCTGATTACAGTGATCACACCACTCACAGATGCTTTATACGCCAATGGCTTGGGGCTGGTGCCACCGCTGATTGATGTGGTGAAACTGGAAGAAGAATCTCGACAGCGTGCCAAAGAAAAATTACGTGAGCTGGCCGGCGATCAAGTGGCGGAAGACGATTGTGATGTGTTGGTTGGACAAACGGTTGATAGTGTTGTTGATGATGCTGAAGACTGGAACGCTGATGTAATTGTTCTAGGCAGTCACGGCAAGAGTGGCCTTAAGTTATTGTTGGGCTCGACAGCATCTGGTGTATTGCATCATGCTAAATGCGATACATTGATGGTACGTATCTGATTATCCCGTGATGAAGGCGTTTGTGGCCTTTATTAGCAGCTATTTGCTTTACCTGTTAAAGCACGCGAAAAAAACCCGCTGAAGGTGAGCTTCAGCGGGTCATAAGCGATGGCTATTTGGCTCGGTCGAGAGTTGGGGTTGCCAAAGTCAGCATACACTGGTTTTGGCGTCTTCTTGCAGTGCTGCGCACTGCTTCCAGGATTCCCTAAAGTGCCATCCGCTCTCTAGAGAATCCTAGCCGGTATCCTTGCGGTTAAGATGTTCTGCAGTCCATTTGCATTTCATGTGATTGGTGGTGTATTGCCTGCTCGGGTTTCCGAGTCAGCGCCACTGCCAATCGACGTAATTCTGTGTGGGTTATTTCATATTCGGGTAACGTTTTACCACATGACGCTTTTGAGCCAGCTGTTGTTGGTGCCTTAAGCATGAACGTTTAACGGTACCTTCGATGAATGCACTGCTGTCGCAGCAGCCGACGGTATCAATAGCATAGGCAGATGTCGCTTTGGTCGCATATGGCATAATGGTTTCCTCGTATTGCATTTGCCAGGGCGGATCAGCGAATGAAGGGCGGTGGTGAATCAAGGGGGTAGTTCACCATCCAACCCTCATATGAGCTGACTCAAAGACGCGAACCGGTACTGCTGCCATGTAGGCGTTGCTGTCGCCGGTTTGGTCATTTTATATAGAGCATAAAGGGTGCCACATCTTTGTATTGTTGATATTTCGGTTGACCGCTGGTCAAAAATTGACGTTTTTTAATGACTTAGCAAGACGGCAATGGATGAGTGGTGGTGGTTGGGTCAATAATAATGCCCATCAAAGAGGCTGCCCGGAGGCTGGGCGGATGGACGGGCATAGAAGGGGATGATTATTTGCACACTTATGGTGCGAAATGCACCGATCGAGTGCAAATAAATGAGCTGCCAAGCACGTTGGCCGACAGCCTAACGGCGGCTGTTTAGTCGGCTGGGGTCTCGCCCTCACCGAAATACTCTACATGGGGGTACTGTTTTTTCAACGCAGATTTGTGGCTGCAAATGACACACTTGTGCTCATGCATGCCTTCAATGGTTTGCCCGGTTGATTGCATCATGCCACCGTTGCATTGATCACAGAGGTAGTTGTATTCGTACGGAACGACTTTGCGATGGATTTCAGACATGTTGACCTCTTTCATCTCTTTTATCGGGAAAGCGAATAGTGCTGTGCAGGAGCTGAAAATCGAATAGCGCCTCGCTGCTACGTGCCTGCTTCAAACGTGGCGTGTTCTTCTATCTAACAACAAACATCGAACGCAGACAACCACTTAGATAGCCTAGCAGATTTTATATCCCGGAAAACTTGATTGATGACAAAGGTGATGCGGATTGGTGCAGTAATTGGGCAACCTGACGTGGCTACCCGTTTCTGGCGTAAATCTCGCAGAACGAGATGCAGCGGAGCGATAGCCCGGAATATCAGATGATAAACGGGATCAGCACTTTGCGGTTTTGTGGGTATTCGTCGCCAAATTTTTCTTTGTACCATTTGTGAATCTGAAACGCGCGAGGGATCAAATTCGCCGCGCTGACTAATAGCACAAACACAGCACCCAGTGACCAAGTGGCAATGGCAAAGCCGGTGAATGACATCAGTTCAGTCAAATAGCTTGGGTTGGTAACGAAGCGGAACAAGCCACCTTGCGGGATACGGTAAACTTTATCACCACGCTCAACTTCTTCTTTGGAACGCAGGTTGCGGATGATCGCATCGGAGTGCACATTCAACGTGAACCCAGTTAGATAAATGATCATGCCGATAATAAAGCGTGGGTCGGTGAGCCACGCGTCTGTCAGTTGCGTGCTTAGCTGCGAAATCCAAACCGCGTTGAGATAGCCGTGCAAGCTAGTGACTAACCAACCTGCGCCTACGACCATCAGGCTAAAACTGCCCGTTGCGCCTTTGGCGACACGCATCAGCAGTGGGAACACAAAGCCACGATTGCCGTAGTGTAGCAACCACACCCCGAGGAAAATCATGGGTACGGTTTCGAGTCGGTGTTCGCCCTGAAAATAGAAAAAGACAAAACTCAGTGTGGCGGGTAGTTCCATCAGAAACCAGCCCCACTTGGGCGAAAAATTAAAACCAAATGAATCTGACGCAAAGCGCCCGTAAGGTGCCGGCATCACCATGCCGCCAATGATAATCAGTGCAACGTAAACAAATGCACCGGATAGCACCATATTGTAGGTTTCCGGTGAAAGCAGCCATTCAATCATGAAATTACCTGTCGTTATTATGATCAGTTGAGGAAGATTTGAGGATGTCGACAATGCGTGCGAGGGTATTCTGTGCACTTGAGTAATCAATCGATATCACATGGGATCGTCCCTGGTGCACAAGCACCCAGGATGGAAAACTATCAGCGCCCATTTGGCGGGCTTGCTGAATTTGCGCTGCCAGACGCTCTTGCGTGGCAGGTGCATTCAAATCATTCACAAAACGGTCGAAATCCAATCCCAATTCATCGGCCAGTGTGGCCAGTATTTCGTCATCGGATGGATTCATGGCACGCAGGTAATAAGCGGTTTGGATCGCCAGATTCATGGCATCACCAGCGCCTTGCTGTGTCGCTGCAATAACGGCGCGACAGGCCGGATATGTAGAACGCCTGGGCGTATTTAAGCGCCAAAAGTCGAAGTTAAATTCGCTGCCTACTTGTTGTTGAATTTGGCGCCAGTAACCCTGAATTGCCTGCTGCTGTTCTTCAGGCATAGGCTCATCAGTATCTGGCGCCAAGCCACCCAATATATCGACGACTGTCAGCTGGCCTTTTAGCGCGGCACGGATTTGACCGAGTACCGGACGATAGGCCCAGCACCAGCTGCACATGGGGTCGTGGACGTAAAAAAGGGTGGTTTTCATTGCTGGTTACTCGTAGGTGCAGAAGTAAGCAGTATCAACGGTAACCTTGACCTGAAACGTCTGGTTAGCGGCAATTTCAAACTGACCACCTGCATCGATGGTCTGCCAGTCACTGGTGCCGGGCAATAAAACCGTCAGTGCGCCAGAGACGACAGTCATGACTTCATTCTGGCTGGTGCCAAATTCATATTCGCCAGGTGCCATAACACCCACGGTGGCAGGCAGGGTTTCTGTCTGCAGGGCGATAGAGGCAACATTGCCATCAAAATATTCGTTGACCTTAAACATAGGGAGCTCCCTTAAAGATCGGTTTTTCACCGGATCGGTTAAAAAACAGGCGTGAAGCATAATACAAAACGGTGCGTTTTGAAAGTCGCTTCAGCCCAGTGTTCACAGTGGTTCAGAGTTTTTGCACGCCAAATTGCAAGAGCGGTTGGGCAAGATTCTGATCCAGATTATCAAGTGCGTCGGTGGTCAAGTCGACCAACTTCAATTGATGCTTTTGAAACAATGCCTGTTTGTCGAGACGGGCACTGAGAGATTGGGAGCTGTCATGGGGATCCCAGTAATCGATCCAAACCTGCCGTGTCGGCAGATAAAAACTGCTTGTCAGATTGCTGCCGGGCAGCGGTTTGTGGCAAGCATGAGTAATTTGGTGCAGATATAGCCAATTGTCGATGCACTGCTCGCCAGCATTGTTTGCTTGATGGCCATCCAGGCAAGTAGGCAGTGCATTGCCATTTAGGTTATCCAAGGCATTTTTGAGCTCGTCTCGCTGAATCAAGTTAGCGGGCCACAGTGCAAAAAATCCCTGTTTGACATTTTTAGCTTCGCCACCGAGTTGTTTGCCAAGGTCGGTGGGAATCCAGCCGCGTTGATCTCGCTGTAGCCAGCCTAAGTCAACCAGTAACCGATTAATGACCGCAGGCTCAGTGTTAAACTGGGCTGCCAAGCGGCTGGCACTCAGTGGCGAGGTGTCTAGTGACGCCAGTGCGGGTTGGTCGACAGTAGTCGCTGGCCAGACAATATAGCGGCCAAACTTATCACTCTGTTGGTACTGACCGCCATGGAATTCCCCCTTGGCTGTCAGTTGCCATTGATCACCTTCACGTTCGATCCATCCGTGTTCTTTCAGCAGCCGAAATACATCTTTGGTATCGGCTTTTAACGCCTTAGCGAGCCGCGAGGTCGACATGGTTTGGCTGGTATTAGCCGAGGTATTTGATTCAGTCATCAGGTAGAGCCCGATTATTTGGCCGACAGTGCGGTGCCATCAAAGTTGATGCCAGCCCAGCCGTGTTGGATGAAATTGCGGATATTAGCGTGGTCTGTGCCTTCGGGGTTTTCCAGCACATCTTTGCGGTAAAAATCACCAAACAGCATTAGTGTTTGTGCTTCTGGCAGGTTATTTAGCTGTGCGAAGGCGAAAATTTTGCAAGAACCTTCGTTGGTGCCCGCATCATTTACAGCATCTGCATTGGTGAAGCGAGTGGGAGTGTAGTTGTAGTTGCTCTCGATGTGGGCGATGACATCGGCAAATTGTACGGTTTCAGGCTGATTGTTGAGTGTGTCTAACAGGCTCATTTTGCGTTCCGCTATTCTGTTTGCTGGGCAGTGAAGTGCATGGATGTCGCATCCAACGCTGGAGCCGTATTCTATCAGATGCCATCGCATACGGCATGGCGCAGTGTTTAATCGGGAGGATGTTCAAGCGTTATCGGTGTGACGGGGATGTGCGGAGCATGTGTGGATGATTGGGCGAGCGAGAGCTGCACAAGTGTGGTGTTTTCAGTGACATCCGAAATGGTTAACTAGCCGGCACTCATGCGGCAGGTAACCACTCGGCAAAGTGGCCAACAATGCCGGCAAAGATAAACTCCACTCCCAGTGCGGCTAAAAGTAGGCCCATGATGCGGTTGATTAATAGGGTGGCGGTATCGTTGATAACGTGTGAGAGGCGGTCGGCTGTCCATAATACCAGCAGAACTATCAATGATACGGTAATAATGACGGCACTCATCATGAGATCGTGCATTAGAGATGGATGGGCGTGTGTATAAATTATCACCGTACTGATAGCGCCAGGGCCGATCAACATGGGAATGGTTAGTGGCACAACGGCAAGTGCAATGGGGCTTTTGTTCTCGTTGTTGATTGATTCGTCATCATGATGCTCTTCGGGCGCTGCTGTCATCATCTGTAATGCGGTAATGAACACCAAAATACCGCCAGCAACCTGAAATGCAGTGATCGAAATACCAAAGAAGGCCAGTAATTCTTCGCCCATGAAAGTAAATGTCAAAAGAATAGCGCTAAAGGTAATGGCGGTGGCGACAATGACCTTCAAACGATTGGTTTTGTTAAGCGTCTTTGATAGGCCAAGATAAACTGCAGCAGCGATAAATGGGCTGGAGATAGCCAGTAAACCCAGGGTTAGTTTGATGTATTCATTCCAATCAAGCATGGCAAAATCCTTGTAAAGTATGTGTCAGATTAGTCCAAATTTATCTTTATGAAGTTGATTCCGACCACCGTACAAACGGTCGATGTTTACACTTGTCACGGCAGCGTAAGCTGACGACATAGTGACAACGGAGAATCGGTAACATGGAAAGCCAAAACGCGCGCGATAATCAGGGCGCTAATGTTGCTTTGGAGATGCATTTGTCACTGCATATTCGCTGGCATTTACCGGCTTCGATGGCAATGTACGGCGGAAATTGTTTTGAAGGTATTGACGGTGTCACGTGGATGCTGACGAAAAACATTCGGCGTTTTTATCTGCCTGACACTATTGAGGTGGAATGTCGCTCGATGATGGCTGAGGCAGATTTAGTGCATATGCATTTTGGTATGACGGCACTCACGCCAAGCGGCCAAACCTATCAAAATGATTATCAGATACTGTTCCAGGTCGACGAATCGGGTATTTTTCAGGTATGGGAATACTTCGATGCCCATCGATTGATGCAAACATTGAGTTAGTGCGATTTTTCATCGCTGTTTTTACGTTACATAGGTATTCGGGGTGGGCAGTTGAATGAGTCTTTGAATAGGTCGTTGAATGGACCTGTGATTAGATGTAGTTAATGTGTTTGTGACGCTGCACCGAATTTTGCAGATACCCCCAGTTATAAAAGCTCATACATGACATCTTGCTGTCAATAAAATGTCACAGACCTTCTCTAGAATGACGATCTTGCAATATCTTGGTATTGCGATAAGTGCTGTCTTAATGCCTGAAACGATTCGTCACGCTTACCCCGCGCATAGAATGGTTTGTGAACACAGGCGTTGGTATAGCATTTACTGCGGGTCGGGCAGTTTGTGCCGACCCGCCTTTTCATCGATATCGTCCTTCTCTTTTTTCTTGGCGCTGCTTGTTGTGTGTCGGTTGGTCGTCGTTACATCGGTTTCACGAAAATGCGTCTGGCCTTGCAATTTTTGATCAGCAAGGCTTAATGGGCGGCTTGCCATTATCCTGAGAATTATTATGCAGCCTCAATCGGTACTCCTTCTTGCCATGTTAACGGTAGGTATGGGGCAGACGGTTATTTTTGCCGTTATGCCTATGCTGGGCCGTGCGTTGTCGCTGGATCAACTGGTGTTTCAGTTGCCGTTGATAGGTAGCTGGGCGCCCAGAGAACTTGCGATTACTGCATTGAGTGCAATCACGGCACTGACATTTGCGTTAATTAGCCCGTGGTGGGGGCGTTACAGCGATAAAGTCGGCCGCAAGCCCATCGTTGTTATTGGCTTGCTTGGCTATACCGTCGGGGCGCTGTTATTCAGTGGCGCTGCATGGTTGGGCTTAGCAGGTGTGGTATCAGGTCTGGGTCTTTATGGTGTTCTGTTATTAACACGGATTTTGCATGCGGCGTTGATGTCGGCTTCGTTTCCGGCGGCAACGGCTTATATGGTCGATAACAGTTCAGTTGAGCTGCGCACACAAAGCATCAGTCGGTTATCGGCGGCGATGCAGCTCGGCGTTATGATTGGGCCGGCGCTGGCGTGGTTTATACATTGGGGTTATTTAGTGCCGTTTATATTGCAAGCCGGATTTACCCTTGTTGCCGGATTACTGGTTTGGCGCTTGCTGCCGCACCATGCCCCGTTGGCGCGACCTGCTCAGGCCGGTAAACCACTAGGGATGTTCGATGCACGTTTTCGTCGATACACGTTAATGGCCTTGGCTGCCTATGGTTGTCTCGGCATGGTTCAGCAAACACTGGGGTTTTATTTTCAGGATGTGTTGGTTGTTGATGGCATCACTGCTGCCAAAGAGTATTCGTTAGCCATGATTGTGTCTTCAGGCGCGATGTTGGTTACTCAGCTAACTATCTTGCCACGATTAAACTGGCAGCCGAATAGTTATATTCGTTTGGGAATGCCTGCGCTGGTGATCGGCTTTGTTAGTCTGGCATTGGCAGATAGCCATTGGATGCTGATTCTTGGTATGGGCGGTTTTGGTCTAGGAATGGGTTTTTGTGGGCCGTCGTTTACGGCAGCTGCATCGTTGCAGGTCGAAGCGCACGAGCAAGGTGCTCTGGCAGGTTTGATTGGCGCCGTTGCTGGCATGGGTTTTATGTTGGGGCCGATGATCGGCGGCGTACTGTATGCGATGGCGCCATCGTATCCTTATCTATTAGCGGTAGCGATTGCCATCGCGTTACTGATTTTTGTCAACTTGCCAGGCCGGCCAGCAGTGCCGGCGAACTAGGCAAGTTACATCGAGGCGGTTAGGCTTTTTTATCGGCGTAGCCGCTGAGTTGGGTGCGTAAACTCTTGGGAAGTTGGCTAATCGACAGTGTGCCGGATGCGGGCTCGTAAGTGATGTCTGAGCCGAATCGCTCAGCATTGAAGCTGATGCTGAGGCTGTTATCACGGCCGGAAAAACGCATGTATTTTTTCAATGAGCTGCGGTCGGTATAGATTTCTTTCTCGGGCTGCTCCTGATGTTTAACGACAAACTCGGCAAACTTCTGTGGCGCTTCTTGATCAATCGCTTCAGACAGCTCGTCGACTTTAACCGGATTGCCGACTTTGTCTTGATCGACACAGTAATCGAGCACCTGGGTTTTGAATTGTTTGCTGTCTTCTTCAGGCATGTCTGCGCTATAGCTTTCGATAATGTCGATAAACTCGGCGGTTTGTTGTTTCAGATCCAAGCCTTCAGTAAAACTACTGAAACGCTCAAACGCTTCTGCCAAGTCTTTGCTGCCGCGGTTGAGTAGCTGAGTTAGGTATTTGGGTGAGCCACTACTCTGCCATTCATCGATATGCAAGCGTAATGCAAATTGTAATTTGGTCGGCTCGATAGATTCGGAAACATAAGGTTCGAGCTCGCCGCCAACCTGAATAATTTCGCTGGTTGGTAACCATAATAGGTAGAAATAATTCTGCCCAAGCAGGCTTTCTTGAGCGAATAATAAGGTTGCTGTAAATGGCGTTTCTGCCAGCTCCAGTTGTATTTGCAGTTGCTCGGCGGCTTTGTTTGCCATTGCTGGGAGGTCGAGTGTTTCACTCTGCCAGTTGGTGAGCAGGCCAATAAGTTGTTTGTGTTCGGCGTTGTCGTCAAAAAAGCCAAACCGCTTGCTGGCGCTTTTGTTCAGCTGGTGTTTGGCGGTTTCAAACAGTGAATATATTGGGCCGTCTGCGGCATTCAATTCCGAACGTTGCTGTTTATTGACAGGGCCGGCAAATTCGCTGCGCTGCAGTTTTAACAGAATGATTTTTTCCAGTGCCATGGGGTTCCTGCCTAAAGTTGTTTTAGTGTCATGGTGGCGGTTAGTGCTGTTTGCGGCGCTAAGGTGACTTCATCGTCAAATGCTGCGCCTCGTTCAACACACACATAATCCTGCCAGCCTGTTTGTACGTCGGCCATGGTTAGGCCTAATTGTTTGCCTGGATTCCAGACGATGCAGGTAGGGCATCCGTCTCCCTCGATCACACATGGGGATGCGGTATGCAGTATCTGCGCTTGGCGCGTGTTTGCATAGACCCGGTCGATTTCTCCATCGAATACGATATCACCGTGTTGGGTCTGTGGTGTTAACCCTTGTGTGTTATCCAGATAAGTATTCCCGTCGAGCCCGGACACCTCAGCATCACAAGCATTGGCGCGCAGGTACGAGTGTAGGGCAAAACTATACGCCGCGGCTGTGCTGCCCAAGTGTTTTATCGTTAGCGACAGGGAGAGCTGCTTGCCCATATCGATCGTTAACTCCGCGCGGAAGTCGTGGCCAAATAGGTGATCTGCGACATGATCTAGGCGCCAGATCAGGCAAATACATTCGGGTGTTTCTGTCAGATCGACCAGTTGCCACGGTTGGTTGCGGGCAACGCCGTGTTTGGGCAGATCCGGGCTTTGGCGATTCACACCAAACCAGGGTAAACACACCGGAATACCCCCGCGGATTGCTGCACCTGGCGTAAAATCAGCATGCTTGCTGAGCCAGAGCCAATCGCTACCATCTGTTGGAGCGAAGCTTAGAATCTGAGCGCCTTGAATGCTGATTAATGCCCTGCAGGTTGGGTGATTGATACGCAGCAGCAGCTGGGTATCGTCAGCAGTATTTGGGGCCTGTTCAATCGTCACCGCAGCAATATCAGCGAATTGCTGTTCGAGCTGCTGGCGGCTTTGTTTTATCATGAGGGCTATCCACGTATTTTGCGCCGATGTTTGCGCTGATTAAAGAGGTCCGTCTAATGTTTATCGCCATGAATCGCTTTCAGATTGCTGAAGGCAAAGAAGCTGATTTTATCAATATCTGGAAAAGCCGCGAAACTTTTTTGGATGAAGTCCCAGGTTTTACTTCGTTTAACCTGCTGCAAGGTGCAACAGACGAAGGAATCACCCTGTTTACCTCGCATTCAGTGTGGGAAAGCCGCCAAGCGTTTGAAGACTGGACTCACTCTGAGGCATTCCGTAAGGCACATGCCAATGCCGGTGGCGGCCCGAGTAAAGATATCCATATGGGCCCACCGAAATTGGAATTGTTTGACGTGGTTATCTAATGCCGACAACGTCTTTTCGCAATACGGTTGATGTGGGTGAAAACCCGCTGGTTATGCCCGTGCTGGCAGCCTTGCAGGCAGCGGATAAGCCGCTGGCGATTCATGAGTTGATGGCTGCGATTAAAGCGCAACATACACTCCCCACGCTGGATGCTGACTTGCAGGTTGCCCTGTTTCAAATGAATTGGTTGCTGATGAATGCCCTGTATCAGCTGCAACACAATTTGTTGTCTGAAGGCTACTACCTGGCGATTCAAACCCTACATATTGAGTTGCAGAGTTTATCGGCGGATGCATCCGTGGCAGACGGGCAAGCGCTCAAGAGCGATCGCTTGCGCGATTATTATCTGGATTGGCAGCACTTCAACGGCACCACAAAGGCCGATGTCGACGCATTATTGCGCGGTGTTTGGCAGCAGTTTACCGGACGCGATCAGCAAGCAGATGCGTTGGCTGTATTGTCACTGGATGAGGATGCCGATTGGGCAACGATTCGAACGCGTTATCGGCAGCTGGCAGCTCGCCACCACCCCGATCGCGGCGGTGATGCGCAGGCGTTTATGCGTGTGCGCCAAGCCTATGAGTGTTTGCAACAGGCGCGACGTTAGTCGACCTGCTGCAAATAAGCACATACCGCGCGGGTTTACTGCGTGGGTTGTGGCTGGCTGGCAGGTTCTGTTTCTGCCGAGGTGGCCGCGGATGGTGCTGCTAGCGTGGGCGGCACAGAAGCTTCTGTGACCGGCGCTTCAATATTGGCCGGTGACTCGATCAAATCCAGCGATTCATTGTGGTCGAATTTGACAATTCCGGTGCTGAACAGCAATACGGCAATCACACCCAGTGGCGTGAAAACCCGCGTTGTGGCATACCACAGATTAAACTGGTTGAAGCTCAAATCGCCCAATTCACGTTTGGCAATTTTACGTTTCATGACCCAACCACAGAAGATCGCAATCAGTAGGCCACCCAACGGCAATAGAATGTTGCTGGCAATAAACTCAAACTTATCAAAAATCCCGTCAATATAGATGCAGGCAGTACCACCGGCCCAAACGATAGAGCCAACCATCGCGGCACTGATCGGGCGGTTTAAGCGGGTATTTTCTGATAACCAAGCCACGGCCGGCTCAACCAGCGAAATCGCTGAGCTCCATGCCGCAATAGCGATGAGAACAAAAAACAGGGTGCCAAAAATTCCACCGCCGGGCATGTTGCCAAACGCCAGTGGCATCGACAAAAACATCAGGCCAGGGCCTTGTGATGGCTCGATGCCGTGGGCAAAGACGATCGGGAAGATAGTCAAGCCTGCCAATAGGGCTATGCCGGTATCCAGTATACAAATCACGATAGCCGTGCGTGCAATGGATGCGGATTTAGGCATGTAAGAGCCATACGCCATCATGGCCGACATACCTAAACTCAGCGTGAAGAAGGCTTGCCCCATCGCGATGAGGACGGTTTCTGCGTTAATTTTGCTGAAGTCTGCATCAAACATAAAATGCACACCGCGGGCAAAATCGCCTTGATTCAGGCTATAGAAAAACGACACCAGTAAGAGAACAAACAGCAACGGCATCATGATTTTGATGGAGTTACCGAGCCCTTTGATGACGCCCCCAGCAAGAACTGCAACGGTGATCAGTGTGAATACGCTGTGCCAAGCCAGCTGTAATTTTTGATCGGCCAATAAGACATTGTTGAAGTAGTTATCGACTACCGCAGCATCGGCGCCGGTAAATTGACCGTTGGCCATAGCGACGGTGTAATCCAGCACCCAGCCAGCAACCAAGCTGTAAAACGACATGATAATCAGGCCTGCTACAATGCCGAGAATGGCGGTGCCGGCCCAGAGTTTGGAGGCGTCGGATTCGCGTGCGGATTTGATCATGGCGCTAAATGGGTTGCTGGCGCCATGACGGCCAAGCATGATTTCGCCAATTAAGATAGGCAAGCCGACTACTGCGATACACAGCAGGTAGATCAATACAAAGGCGCCACCGCCATTTTCGCCGGCCACATAAGGAAATTTCCAAACGTTGCCAAGACCGACAGCGGAACCTGTCGCGGCCATAATAAAGGTCCATCGGCTGTTCCAGCCAACGTGTTGTTTTGATTCTGTCATGGTTCTACCAGAGAGGATTCGGGTTTTTAGAAATTTTATCCGAGGTATTGTAAACCGCCGTTGTAAGATTGACCAAGTTTGGCCGGCTAATTGCTAGATGGGCTGATAAAGCGCGCAATCTTGTCCATGGATGGACGCGTACGTTGAAATACAGCAAAGAAGTGAAAACAAAGGGGTTGATTTGCAGGAGTGAACGGTCACTCACAGAGAAGAAACCCGGTAATGCCTGAAGGCGATTACCGGGTGTTTTCGAAGGTTACTTGGCGCTTTCAGCCGTTTTTGTGGGCAATGTTGCATCCACAATGGCTTGCCAGCTCACATATTTGAAGTTTTGTGGTTTCACCGGCATCAGGTTGTAACCGTCCTGAATAACCATGAGGCCGCCGGCAAACTCGCCACCGTAGTTGCGGGTTGAGACTTCAATGCCATCGGTTTCAGCAGTACCGTCAATACCGGTTTTGCTGTTTAACGAGACCTGAAATTTGCCAACAATCTTATACGGTGGAGTCATTTCGGCCAATACATAGCTGTGATCGCCTTGGCTTGAGATCACCAGCAAATCCTGCTCGTCATCGTTGCGTGCGTGTGCGATTGCAATACCTTCGACATCACCAACCAGTTGCTCGCTAACACCCATGATCATTTCCGGTTCGCTATCCGCATCGTTAAGATCGATACGCCATACCCCGGCATCTTCTTCACCAGCATACAAAACGTTGGCTTTATCATCCGCGACACAGCCTTCCGGTTGTGATGGTAAGGTAAAGCGGCGGCCGGCTTCGGCGCCATCGTCTTTGAGGATGTATTGCGCGTAGGTGCCGTCTTTGTCGTTGACCCATACTGAGTATTCGCCATGGGTTTCCTGCATGCACAGGCCGTAGATATCTTCCAAGTCGGTTGGGATATCGGTCAGTGCAGCGACGTCGCCAGATTGCGGGTCAATGGTATACAGGCTAACCGCATTGTTACTGCGGTTACTGGCGGCGGCGATATCAACGGTTTTGCCATTGAGCTTGTAGTTGTATCGCAGGTCGACATTGTTCACGTGGCCATTTTCAACACGCTGTACTTCTTTTCCTTCCAGGTTATAAACCATCAACCCCAGTTTTTTGTTGGTGCCGAGTATTAACGACGCCTGAGGGTCGGCGCTGTTGTGCCAAATGGCTGGGTCATCAGCGGCATCGCCAAAAGCGTCAACTGCTTCGGTTTGCACAGCAGCAGAGACGCTAGCAGTGGCAGATACAGGAATGTTTTGCAGGGCTTGGGTGTTCAGCGCCAATGTCAGGATGGTGTCGGTGCTCGCATCGAATGCCTGCACTTTACCGTTCAACGCTTTAATGCGTGTCAGCTCGGTGTCTGCGTTATCGACATTCACCGTTTGGTGTGTGCCATTTTTGAGATCCAGAATGGCAATCTCAGTGCTATCTTCGCGGATACCTGCCAGCACATTGTTGGCTTCATCCAGCCATACCAGCTCAGAGAAATCTTCTGGCAGGCTGCCATGGGGTTCAACCGCTGCAACTAACTGGCGTTCGAGGCTGGCTTCTGGGGCTGCCGGGTATTGCCATAAACCGGCGGTGGCTTCATTGAGATAGAGCTTTCCTGTCAGATGATTGGCCGCACAACTGTTGTTGTCGGGGCCAACAAAAAAGGTTTTAACGGCAACCGGTTTTGCCAGCATATTGCCCTGTTCACCTAATAGATATTGCGCAACGTGGCCGTCTCCGTCCAGCAGGTAGGCATACAGGTTGCTGTCTTGGGTGCTTTGGTAAAAACAAAAGCCATCCAGTTTGAAGGTCAGGTTATCGATTTGAGTCAACGCTTTCGTCTGATCTTCGGTTTGCTGAAAAACCACTAATGCGTTGGTTTTGGCGTTCAGCGCGGCAAAGTGTTTACCATCGATATTCCGAAGTGTTTCGTACTGTCCATCTAACAAGTCGTCTGTGCCTTCGTTGGCGCCATTGATGGCAAATAGCCCCTGTGTTTCTGAGCTAACAATAATAGTGCCATCTGCCAGTGGCAGAAAATCGCTGGTTTTTGCGACCGAAACCGGTGTTTGTTGGGTAATGCCGGTGGTCGCGGCGGGTGTTGCGGTGTTTTCAGCGGATTGGTGGCTGCAGGCAGTTACTGCCAAAGCTAAGCCGAGCACGCTGAAATGTAAAAGAGATGTTTTCATGGTGTGTTCACTTTTAACGTCAAACAAACACCGCCAGCGCTTACGAACTGACGGTGTTGCGTAGTGAGGGTGTCAGACTGTATCAGAAGGTGGTGTACTGCACACCCAGCTGATAAGTACGGCCGTATTTTTCGTACTGGTTGTTATATTTCTGACTGCCTTGGTAGGTGTAGTAAGGCTCATCGGTCAGGTTAGTTGCTTTGAAGTACACGCTGATACCATCCCAAACGTTGCTGGTTGCAACAAAGTCCATACGGAAGGTTTCATCTTCGTAAACGTCATTACCTGATTCGCCTTCAGGATCCAGCTCTAGCAGTGCGCCAGACTGATATACACCAGCCAGGTTGAGAGAGATCCACTGCATTTCATAGCCGATATTGATGTTGGCGATACGCTCGGATTGACCTGGCAGACGGACACTACGTGAGACGCCATTTTGGCGAACAGTTGCGTCACTATCGATAAAGGTCGCGTTAGCACCCAAAATCAAACCGAAGTCGAAAGCTTGAGAATAAGCCAGCTCGATACCGTAAAGGTTAGCGCTGTCGCCGTTGTGCCATGTGTTTACCTCATTATCACCGACTTCCTCGAAGCTTTCATAGATGAAGTTAGACAAATCTTTGTAGAAGACTCCGGCAGAAATAACAGCAATATCGCCCGGGTAGAAATCAACGCTCAGATCGATGTTATTCGACTCCAACGCTTTCAGGTTTGGATTACCCTTTTCAACTTCGTCACCGTCACGAATGGTGGCAGGAGACATTTGTTCGAAAGTGGGGCGAGCGATTGTCTTGGTATAGGCTCCTCGAATTTGTACATTGTCAGTCACACGGTATAAGGCGTGAACGCCTGGCAACCAGTGTCCGTAGTTGGTATCAAATTGGGCAGGATTTACCGCTTCGATATCGTCGTTTTCAATCACTTCGTTGCCGCGCATGTCGTAGTCGGTATATTCATAACGAACACCGCCAATCAGGCGTAAGTTATCGATATCGGTGCGGAACATGGTATAAGCTGCGGTGATGTTTTCGTCGATGGTGTAGTCGGATTCGGCGCTTTTTAGCGCTTGAATCTCGCGCGCTTGCGACATCGCAAAACTGCGGAATTTATCTTGATCGAAACCCGGGCCGAATTTGCCAAGGCTGTAGTCTTTTTCAGCACCTACGAAATCTGCCAGCGTGTAATCGCCGTCGATATCTGCTTCAGCGACGTCTTCATCAGCTTGTTTGTGGCGTACGCTCAATTTCGAACCGAACTTGATTTGACTGCCGAAGCCCGCCATATCGAAATCATAGGCCGCATCGATTTGACCGATGGTTTGTTGGTCTTTCGCTTCGTACTTGGCGAGTTCTATTTCGTCGAGTTCAAAGTTGGCCGGATTGTGTAGTGCCGCAGGCCCGCTAATGTTGGGTTGCTTGCTATGGGTAAATCCGACATTTTCAAAATCATCCGAAGATTCAAATTTAGAGCCGTCGATGTGCCAAGCTTCATCTTCACGTGCTTCTGAGTAGCCGGCTGTGTAGTCAATGGTCCAGGCATCAACGATGCTGGAACCGCCCAACGCAACAGATAGTATTCTTTGGGTTTCTTTGCGATCTTTAAACTCACGCGCCACTGCTGTTTCGTCAGCTGCTTCGCCGGGTTTGATGCCACGCATGATTTCTTCCAGCTCACCGTCGTCCTCTTCAAACTCGCCGGTGCCTTTGGCGAATTCATAGACGTTGGCATGACGTTGTTCGGTATCACTGTAGTACGAGTAAAGTGTACGAAGGTGCAGCTCAGTAGTTTCGGTAGGACGGTAATCAAGGTTTAAACCGGTGCCCCAGCGGCGACGCTCAACGTCGTAGTGACGCTGTTCGGCTTCTTCAAGTTGGCCAGTTTCGGTATCCCAGCCTCCGCCTGTTTCAACATTGTCGGAACCGAATTTGCGGTTATACCAGCTGGATGAAAACGCCACACCGAAGTTTTGTTCTTCGCCAATCACGTCAGAGATAGTAAAGCCGGCTTTCGGGCTAGCCTTCTCACGCAATTCGTTATAACTACCTTCAGCGTGGGCGCGGATGTAAAGACCGTCGCGATCAAACGCCGACAAACTTTTCACATTAATTGCACCACCGACAGAGTCGCCGTCCATATCCGGGGTGACGACCTTAACGACTTCAACCGATTCGAGCAGATCGCTTGGAATGATATCCAGCGGCACAGCGCGTGAATCAGAATCAGCCGATGGCAGGTTGATGCCGTTAATGCGTACAGAGTTCAGATCCGGGTTTAGACCACGAATACGCACGAAACGGCCTTCGCCCTGATCACGCTCAATCGAGACACCGGATAGACGCTGCAGTGCTTCGGCGGTATTTTGATCGGCGTATTTGTCGAGGTTAGAAGCATCCCAAACAGCGATGTTTGTATCGGCGTTACGTTGACGGTTAATTGCAGAGGCTTGTGTACCAGCTTGGCCGTAAACAACCATTTCTTCGGTTTGACCGCCCAATGGCTTGAGATCAAAGATTGCGTTGATGGTTTCGTCAGCGACTGTGATGGATTGGTCTTCGCCTTGGTAACCCAGGTATTCAACATGAATGGTGTACGAGCCGGTTTTCACATTCGGGAAACTGTATACACCGCCGAGGCCGGATGTCGTCTCCAGATTCAGCTCTTTGATGGTGACACGAGCGCCCTGGATATTGGTTTTGGTTTTTGTGTCTTGCACCTTACCGGTAACCAATGCGTCGGCAATGGCAGCTTGGGATGCCAGACTCACGGCCAAGGCCATGGAGGTCATCTTGAATAGGTTTGCGAGTTTCATTTTCTACTACCCCTGAGAAAAAATCTGCCGACACCCTAGAGGTTCAAGATGACAGTAAAGTGACATAAAAGTCGGCTAATACGCTGATTTTGCTGCAAATGGTGTCGAAAAGCTCGCCAGTGAGCTGATATGACTTCGTGCCAGCCTGCATTTACCTGTCTCCGGCACGTTTTGTTCTAAAACGACTTAAAAAACGATCATTAGGTGAGCTGTTTTGACTGAGGGCGACGTCCGTCGGACAAGATATACTGGCTCGGATACATTCACGGATCTGTCACGCTGGCATGATATAAGCCGTTGATAAATCAATACAGGATCACCAATGCACCACTACCTCGGTCTCCATAAACAGAAGCTTGCCGTCATGCTGATAGCAACAATTGCCAGTGCAATTTTTTATGCGTTGGCATTTGATATGAAGGTATTTACCTCCCGAGGTTTGGTCGATGTGATCGGTGAGGGCGGTACCGCAGCGTGCTTGCTCACCTGGATTATGGTGTTCTTGTGGGTGCGCCCTAGCGGCCGTGTTACCTCGCTGATATTTACCGGTTTAATGCTGATCTACTTTGCCACGCTGCAAGATCTACTCGATGAGTTTTTTGTTATCGACCAGTACAAACGCTTTTTAACGTTTGCTGAATCTGTGCCATCCACCGTCGGCATGTTAATTCTGACCTACGGTTTTTTACAGTGGAAAAGCGAGCAGGAGAGCTTCAACCTCAGCCGCTTGCGTACCGAAAAAAATCTACGTGAGCATATGGCGTTTGATCATATTACCGAGCTGTATGACGCGCCGTATTTTGAAGAGCGTTTTGGCCAATTATTGAAACACCCAGAGCCGATGGACGTTTCGCTGTTGTTGCTCGATATCGAAGGTTACGAGGACTTTTTGCATCAACATGGTCGGCCGGCAGCCAACCGCTTATTACGTGATGCCGGCGCACTGATGGCCATGAGTATTCGTGATCAGGATCTGGTATGCCGTTATGCCAGTGACCGCTTTGCCGTGCTGTTGCCGCAAGCCAGCACCGAGATTGCCCTGCAGATCGGTGAGGATATTCAACAATCATTATCGCTATGCCGCTATAAAGTAGGCACCCAACGACAGATGCTGGATAGCATTTGGGTTAGTACCACCATCCATACACAGGACGCGCATGGATCTGTTCGACAGATTTTAAAGGACGCAAACCAGCAACTGACACACAAACACAGGGCGCGTGTAATGGTGTCAGATACGGTCGTTGCTTCATGAATCAATCGCTGAAAGCTGTGCTGTTGTAGAGGAGTTGGGTTGTATGAGCGCACCTTGGTATTTTGAAAACGACAATAAGATTCTGCCGGGGCAAGGGTTTCTAGCAAGCTTGCTGGATACCTGCCTGAATCACGGCTTACGTGAGGGTGAGTTGTTATCCCATACACGTATTTTTTATCGGGATCTAGCATTGCCCGGTGCTAAGTTTTCTACCCAGCAAGTATTACAACTGGTCAAAAACGTGCAGGCCAGCCGGGTAAATACGCGGGGTATCGAGTTCGAATTCGGCGCGCAGAGCTTAAACCATTTACCGATACCGCTAGCGCAGTTGATTGCTAACAGTAGTAGTTTGGCAGAAGCGCTCACTCACTTAATCGCGTTTCAAACCCATATATGCCCATTGATCAAAATCGAAGAATACAACGATGGTGATGCCCATTATCTGGTGTGTGTTGATCGTTGTGGAATTGGCAGCCAAAAAGGACCGACACAGCAATTTTTGCAGAACAGTGCGCTTGCCAGTATTGCGCGTTTGCTGGTGCCGTTTACCCAGCACGATGACGATTGGGATGTGTTTCTGTTGGGTGAAGAGCCAGCGGACGTCTCACACCATTACAAATTTCTGGGAACACAATTGCACTTTGATTCTCCGTTCCATGTGCTTAAAATCCCGCAAGCGGCGATGAAACATGCGCCGGTATCACGCAGCCGATTGGCTTATGAGCATCATTTGAGTGAATGTATGCATCGCCACAGTCAGTTGGGGATGCCGCCGTCGTTTATTGACGTTGCCATGCGTTTTGTTCAACGAGAGGTTGAACACAACACACATTCTCTTCGTTGTTGTGCCGATTATTTTGCGATGAGCGAATCAACACTGAAGCGTAAATTCAAAAAGCACCATTCATCCTACCAGCAGGTCAGTGATCAAGGCCGTACGTTACTTGCATTGAAATATTTGCATATTGACGGTCTGAGTAACGAGCGCGTTGCCGAGAAGCTTCGATTTACCGACGGTAATAACTTTCGGCGCTCATTTAAACGCTGGACTGGCACTTTGCCAAGTCAGTATCGAAAAGTAGATGGACTGTATTCTTATTGAGGTGAACCCATGCCAATCCCATCACATCGCCTGCCGGTGAAATCGTTTTTTTCACTGGCCGTCGGCCTAGTGACGAGTGCCGCCTGTTTGGCCGGTATTCCCAATAGCCAATTGCAAGACCCCTGGTTTGTGGCGGGCCAGCAATCCATTGCAGACAAAAAGGCCCAAGGGCTGAGTGCGACTAAACCCGCAAAAAATGTGATTCTGGTGGTCGGTGATGGCATGAGCCTAGCAACCATTACTGCTGCTCGCATCTTGCAAGGGCAGCAAGAAGGCAAACTGGGTGAAGAGCATCGACTGAGTTTTGAAAAATTCCCGGTAACCGGCTTATCAAAAACCTACAACACGAATCAGCAAACGCCAGACTCCGCAGGTACCATGACGGCGATGTCGACCGGCGTAAAAACCAAGGCGGGTATGCTATCGATCGCTGACGGCGCGCGCCGTAATGATTGCGGATCTTCCAAAGGTGAAGAGTTGGCAACATTGCTGGATCTAGCCCAAAGCAACGGCAAGGCCACGGGTATTGTCACGACAACCCGTATTACTCACGCAACACCTGCTGCGCTCTATGCCAATGTGCCGGAGCGTGATTGGGAAAGTGATGATGAGTTATCCGATGAAGCTCGCGAAAATGGCTGCAGTGATATTGCTCAGCAACTGATTGATGCGACCGAAGAGATACAAATAGACGTTGTCTTTGGTGGCGGAAAGCGGCACTTTTTGCCGGAATCATCGGGCGGCCGACGTCAGGATCAACAGAACCTGTTAGAGCAATGGCAGAAACGTTATCCGCAAGGTCAGTTTGTTCAAAACCGTGAGCAGTTGCTAAAAGCAGTAACCGATAAAGACGACTCGCCGTTATTGGGGCTGTTTCATGATAGCCATATGGAATACGCGTTGATTCGCGATGAGAAAGTTGACCCGAGCCTGTTGGATATGACCCGAGTTGCCCTGGATAAATTGCAGCAGGACAAAGCCGGTTTTTTCCTGATGGTTGAAGGTGGTCGTATTGATCACGGGCATCATGCAGGTTCTGCAGCCTTTGCCTTGGCGGAAACGCTGGAACTGGCGGATACGGTTGAGTACTTGGTGAAAAACACCGACCCTGAAGATACCTTGATTGTGGTGACCTCTGATCACGGGCATACCCTGGGTTTTGTCGGATACCCGACACGAGGCAACCCGATTCTGGGTAAGGTTGTTAAAAATAACGACTTTGGTGAAGCTGAGAAGAAGCCGGCGTTAGCGAATGATAAACGCCCATATACCACGTTGTCGTATATGAATGGCCCCGGATTTGGTGATCATGATCATGCTGAAGATGCGGTAGATCCGAATCGCAAAACCCATGCTGGCCGTGCGGATTTGCGCAAAGTAGATACACAAGCGCCGACCTATAATCAGGAAGCGATGGTGCCGTTAGATAGCGAAACGCATTCGGGTGAAGATGTGGCCATCTTTGCGCGCGGGCCGGGAGCGATTTTGTTCACTGGAGTGATGGAGCAGAATGTGATCTTTCATGGATTAGTCGAAGCTGCCGGATGGGTGAAGTAACAGCCGTTTGAATGGTGTCGGAGTGTCGTTCGCATCGTCGACCACCACGTTAACAGCGACGTAAACAAAAAAGCCGTGATCATTACCGATCACGGCTTTTTTGTTGGATATGTCAGAAGGAATAGCTGATCGAGGCAAGACCTTGCGTCGTTAACTCATCGCCGCCGCTCCACTGTTTGCCGCCTTCTTCTGGCAGGGCAAATACCGCTTCAAAGGTCAGGCTGAGTTGCTCCGTCACATGGTATTCCGCGATAAGATCCACTTCCTGCGCCAGAGAGCGTTCTGTCATGCGGCTCTGGGCGTTGGCGAATTGCCCTCGATTGAGGTTATGAACGAGAAAGTAGTAGTAAATCACATTGATGGTCCAGTCGCTGACCGGGTTAAACACTAGGCGAGCTTGGTGGGATTCGAGATTTTCGTTGGTTAGAATAAATTCGCCGAGGTATTCACCCTGATACCAGGTGCCCCAGTCAGAACCGCCGTAGTAGAGTGGGTCCCAACCTTCCTCAAAGCTGGCAAATCGATAACTCAAACGCACATTCGCCGGGCCACCAAAATGCCAAATGGGTTCGATGTACCAAGCGTTTTGATCACCTTGGGTGTTAGGGCGATTCTGAAATGCGTACTCGGAACTGATTGCCAGACTGTTTTCACCCAAGGGTTTGCTGCTGTAGCGAAACGCATAGGTACGCGTGTTTTCGCGTGTTTTATCGTTAGAGTCGAAAATATCAATGTAGGTAACGCCGAATGTGGCGTTTTCATCCAGCGTAAACTCCAGATTAATCCCGCCGAGTTGTGTGCGGGTGTCAGGGGAATCGTTGGGCGACAGATAGAAAACATTGATCTGGTAATCATCACCGATCGCCAGATCAACCAAGCCGGTGAGGCGCCAGGTTTGGTTGGGGGCTATCCAAGTATCACCGCGGCTGCCACCATTCGTACCACCGTTCCAGATCAAAAAGCCCGTACCCAAGGTGAATTTTTGCTGACCGACACTGATACGCAGCGCATTGCGACCGATGTCGAATAAGTCACCCGATTGCCATCCAATCGCGGCCTGATAAAAATCCAATCGATTGATGTACTTATTGTTGATGTTACCACCACCGGCGTTATAGCGCGCACTGCCGGTGTAGAGGCCGGCCAGATCTGCATAAATATTACCGGCCAAGTTGAAATCCCACAGGGCACTGCCGCCGAAGGTCAGTGCAGATTCATACCAGTAGTCCGAATGCTCGCCATAGACGGCCCGATCATTGCCAAATAGGTTTTTATCGACACGGATAAATGCCGCATCGATATCGAGTATCCAGCGGTAACCACCGGATTCGTCGTGCAACTTTCGTGCGGGTTGTGGTTGTTTGGCGTAGACCCCTTGGCTTACCAGTAGGCTGGTAATTACCAGGAGACTCATCGATAACCGATAGGCAATGTGGCGCATAAATACGTCCCTGTATTAGTGTCGGTGCCTGACAAGTCGGGTGTGTTCTACTATGGCTGCCGACCTGATTTCTACTCAGTTTAGTCGGTTTTGATTAATCGCGGTTATTGGCAGGAGTGCAAAGGTCGCCCAGGCACTAGCCGTGGCGACGAGAGCACTGGCCTAGAATAGCTAACTGCTCTCGCTGATGTGGCGACCTAATACACGATATCTTTTAGTAGATGTTAGTTATGGCTAAAACCCGGATGGCCACCGGATGAATCTGCAACCGGGTGCGCTTTGAAGTGATCGAGCGCCCGTTGCAGGTCTGCAATGAGCAAGCCGGCCATGTCGCGGCTAACCCCGTGGCGGATCATAATGCGTTGGATAACGGTGCCATCACGGTGTGCGGGCAGCGGGTAGGATGCAATCTGCCAACCACGCATGCGAATACGATCGGAAAGATCATACAAGCTGAAGCCCCAGTCGCCGGGCTTGAGTGTATAGCTGACACCCGGCAAGCCATCCGAACCATCATAGAGAATATCAAACGGCCCCATGGCTTCTACTTGCTGTGAAATCCATTGGGCGGTATCCATACAGGCTTGCTGGATGCCGCGGTAACCATCAAAGCCAAGGCGCATAAAATTGTAGTACTGAGCAATAATTTGGCCCCCAGGGCGGGAGAAATTAAGCGCGAAGGTGGGCATATTACCGCCCAGATAGTCGACGTCGAAAACCAGCTCTTGAGGCAAGTCGTCGACTTCACGCCAAACGATCCAGCCAACGCCCAGCGGTGCCAAACCATATTTATGGCCGGACGTATTGATGGACTTCACACGGGGAATGCGAAAATCCCAGCGAAGCTCAGGTTGTACAAAGGGGGCAATAAACCCGCCTGATGCGGCATCAACGTGTATCGGGATGTCCAAGCCGGTATCCCGTTGCAGTGTGTCCAACGCGTTCGCAACGGCCTCGACGGGCTCATAAGCGCAGGTATAGGTGACGCCCAGTGTAGGCACCACGCAGATGGTGTTTTCATCCACGTAATCTTTCAATTTATCCGGGTTCATGCCGACTTCTTCACCGTCCAGCGGTATCTGACGTAATTCAACATCAAAATAGCGAGCGAATTTGTGCCAGCAGATTTGCACTGGGCCGCACACCATATTGGGTTTGCTGGTATCTTTACCCTCGGCTTCGCGGTGTTTGCGCCAACGCCATTTCATGGCCAGACCACCAAGCATGGCGGCTTCAGATGACCCCGTGGTAGAGCAACCAATGGTGACTTCGGATGAGGGGCTGTGCCAGAGCTTGGCGAGAATATGCACACAGCGAGATTCGATTTCGGCCGTTTGTGGATATTCATCCTTGTCGATCATATTTTTGTCGACACTGATATTCATCAAATCATGCACTTCAGGCTCAAGCCATGTAGAGCAGAAGGTCGCCAAATTTTGCCGAGCATTGCCGTCGAGCAGCAGCTCATCCTTGATCATTTGGCTAATTTCTCGAGCGCCTTGGCTGTGTTGCGGCAGCTCGAACTTGGGCAGCGAGGTTTCGGACAGCGGGCTATTAAAAATATCATCACTTAAAATATCGGTGGTGCGCTTTTTATGCAGAGTCATGTAACGTCCTTTTTTCCGTGTTGATTCGTCGTGTGGTGAATAAAAAAACAGGCAGGCAGTCGGGGCATGTATTGTCGCCGTGGGCCGGAAGGTATGGATAAGAGACTAGAAGTCGCGGCGATAAATTCAAAAAATGCTGTCGATTTCGGTCGGAGAGATGCGCGAATTGGTAACAGTCGTTGGCCAATACCGAGGTGAGCTGGATGTGATTTGATGGCATTCGATGATTGAAGAACGACAGTGCCGTCGGCCAAAAATTGCGCACGTTCGTCAGTGCTGGATGAAATTTGGCGGGATTGTGTGTTTATCAGACGTTTGTCGGGTACAATACGCGCCGATTTAAGCCCGGCTGCTGCGTCAAAGAACCTCGAAAAACGAGTCAGACATGTCCGCAGAGCCCTGATGGCAACTGATGCAGTTGCCAATAACTTTTGACAGGTAACTCTTCGTGATCGAAAAACGTCGCAATATCGCCATCATCGCCCACGTTGACCACGGTAAAACTACCCTGGTTGACCAACTTCTGTCGCAATCCGGCACTTTGGATCGTAAAGATCAGGGTACCGAGCGGATCATGGACTCCAACGATCAGGAAAAAGAGCGCGGTATCACCATCCTCGCTAAAAACACCGCGATCAAGTGGAATGACTACGCTATCAACATCGTCGACACCCCCGGGCACGCCGACTTTGGTGGTGAAGTTGAACGTGTTATGTCGATGGTCGACTCCGTATGTTTGTTGGTTGATGCCGTTGATGGCCCAATGCCTCAAACCCGCTTCGTCACACAAAAAGCTTTCGAACAGGGCCTACGCCCGATCGTTGTTATCAATAAAGTTGATCGCCCGGGCGCACGTCCTGATTGGGTTATGGATCAAGTTTTTGATCTGTTCGACCGCCTTGGTGCCACAGAAGAGCAATTAGACTTCCCGGTTATTTATGCGTCAGCATTGAACGGTATTGCCGGTGATGATCCAGAAAACATGGCTGAAGATATGACGCCAATGTTCGAAATGATTGTTGAGAACGTACCGGCTCCAGCCGTTGACGTTGATGGCCCGTTCCAAATGCAAATTTCAGCATTGGATTACAACAGCTTCGTTGGTGTTATCGGTGTTGGCCGTATTACGCGCGGTAGCTTGAAGCCAAATCAACAAGTTGTGGTTGTTGATAAAGACGGTAAAGAGCGCAAAACCAAGGTTCAGACCGTTATGGGTTACTTGGGCCTTGAGCGTATTGAAACTGACCTGGCAACCGCTGGCGACATCGTGTGTATTACCGGTGTTGATCCATTAGGTATTTCAGATACGTTGTGTGACCCAGAGAATGTTGAAGCATTGCCTGCGCTGAGCGTAGACGAGCCAACCGTGAGCATGACCTTCATGGTTAACAACTCACCGTTTGCTGGCCAAGAAGGCAAGATGGTTACGTCTCGTAACATCAAAGACCGTTTGGACCAAGAATTGATCCACAACGTAGCCTTGCGTGTTGAGCCAGGTGATTCTGCGGATAAGTTTATCGTTTCCGGTCGTGGTGAATTACACCTTTCTGTATTGATCGAAAGCATGCGTCGTGAAGGTTTTGAGCTGGGTGTGTCTCGTCCTGAAGTTATCCAAAAAGAAGTGGATGGCCAGATGCAAGAGCCGTTCGAGTCGATGATGGTTGATATCGAAGAACAGCATCAAGGTAAAGTGATGGAAGAGCTCGGTTTGCGTAAAGCAATCATGAGCAACATGGAGCCCGACGGCAAAGGTCGTGTAAAAATGGAATTCATGGTGCCATCACGCGGTTTGATTGGTTTCCGTGGTCAATTCCTGACCCTAACCTCCGGTTCTGGCATCATGACATCGGTATTTGACCACTACGGCCCAGCGTCTGGCTGTGACGTCGTATCACGTCAAAACGGTGTAATGGTTTCTATGGTTAAAGGCAAAACGGCAGCGTTCTCTTTGTTCAACCTGCAAAGCCGTGGTCGTTTGTTCCTGGGCCATGCGGTTGAAATCTACGAAGGTCAAATCGTTGGTTTGCACTCTCGTGATAACGACTTGGCAGTTAACCCTTGTAAAGGTAAGCAGCTGACTAACGTACGTGCATCCGGTACTGATGAAGCATTGACGTTGTCTCCACCAGTGACACATACCCTAGAGCAAGCGTTAGAATTTATCGAGGACGATGAGCTGGTTGAAGTAACACCAGAAAGCATCCGTATTCGTAAGAAGCTTCTGACTGAAAACGAACGTAAGCGCGCTTCACGTAAGTAAGCTTTACCGACGACTTGTTTGATACGAAAACCCTGTGAGTATATTGCTCACAGGGTTTTTTTGTGCCGGTTACAAACGTGCAATTGTTATGACGACATAAAAGATTAATGGACAAACGCTTGCGCTCAATCTTTGTTTGGGAATAATATCCCAATTATGAAATCATCAATTATCCAATCTGCCATAGGCAAACTGTTAAAGCCGCTTGTTGTATTGCTGCTACGATCATCTGTTAGTTATCAGCAGGCGAGCGAGTGGCTGAAAATTGCATTTATCGAGGCGGCAGAAGAGATCGGTCCGCAGGATAAACCGGCCACGACCTCCTGGATTGCAACCGTGACCGGGCTCAATCGAAAAGAAGTAAAACGCATACGTGATCAGGGTGCAGGTGATGCTGATGACGCAATCGATCGTTCGCCACCGGTTAATCGTGCACAACGTGTTATCAATCAATGGATGACAGATCCGGATTATTTACAGTCTGACGGTGAGCCGTCGGCTTTGGCATTTGACGGCGACGGCGTAAATTTCAGTACGCTGGTAAAAAAATCGAGCGGTGATATGACGCCCAGAGCGGTGGCTAACGAGTTGGAGCGGCAGGGCGTAATTGAAATAACGAGTACGCAAACCTTGCAACTTATACAGCAGGGGTACTTTCCACCGCCTGGCAGTGACAAGCAATGGGTGTTAGCTGGGCAATCTGCAGCGGATTTGATCACAACGCTATCTCATAATCTGCAGGTGGACACTGAGGATGCGCGTTTTCAGCGCATGGTCAGCTATCGATATTTACCAGTGTCTCAACATGCTGCCTTTGAACAACTGTCGAACAAAAAACTAACGGAGTCGCTGAAAGAGCTGAATGTATGGCTAAGTCAGCACGCCGGTAAATCTCCCAATGATATTGATGAAGCTACTGCACGTGTGAGTGTTGGTATGTATCTCTATAAAAGTGATTCCAAGGAATGATCATGAATAAACTCAGTTGGTCGGCTCTGTTATGTTTGTGCAGTGTTCTTGTGGGTTGTGCTGAACCCGATGATGGTATTAGTGGCACGGGTTGGCAGCACGGTTCAGAGCTGGAAGGCTATCTCAAAGATGGCATGATGAACCGGTCAGATTTTCGTGGTGACGATGATGGTGAAGTATCGCTCCCGAATGGCGGGGGGGATGCCGGACGCCCATCAGGTGATCGGCGTGATATTTTATATTCCGATACGAATAATCAGGTTGCCGGCGTGCAGGAAATGGACGTGGTAAAAACTGAGGGTCGCTTTATTTTCCATTTGACGCGGCCTGAGTATCTTCCAAAGGCTGTTGATCTGCCGAGTAATGAACGCGATATCACTTATACGCTAAAGCAGCACTTGCAAGTGTTTGCAGCAGACCACCCTGAGCAGCAATTACCGCTTCAGGATATTTCCCTTGGCGGCGAAGGCCAAATGGCAACCCCGATCGGATTGATGCTTCATAAGGAGTCTTCAGTGTTGGTGGCGTTAGGCCGCCAGTCCATTGATTTTCGTGATGTCGCGACACCCGCTACAGGCATTCCGGTGGTACACCAGATTATCATGGATGCGCGTATTCGTGATGTGCGCTTGATCGATAATCAGTTGATTGTTATCAGTAGCTATCAACCTCCAGTCGCTCAGATTGAAGGCTTTGAATCTTATGCGACATCCCAGCAGGCATATCAGAAAAACCAGCAAATTCTGGCTGGGATACCACTTCAAACATTGTTGCCGACATTCACGTTAAATGGTCAACCCCAGCCGATGATTGATCCGTTAAATTGTGAGATTACTCTGGTCGATAAAGACGCCAACAATGCGGGGTTGTCTTTAGTTACTGTCATTGATGTTGAAAACCCAGCAGCTTTTTCAACGTACTGCCAGGCGGACAATTTCTCATCGGTGTTTGTGTCAGCAAAAAACGTGTATCTAATTCGCGAAAACTCGCAGCGGATCGGTGTGCTGGAGTGTCTGGATTGTGCATCTCTCGCCAGCAGTGAGGCGCCCAATCCAAAAACGACCGTTGTTCGGATTGGAATGGATGATGTGCCGAGTTTTAAAGGCCGGTTCTACCTCAAAGGATATGTACATGATGATGCTTACCGCTTTAGCGAGTATGAAGATCATCTGCGGGTGGTGCATTCGGTAGCCGATGACCATCAGTTGGATATCTTTGCTCTCGGTACAAACGGTGTTAGCCGTGTATCGCAACTGCCTAATGCACAAAACCCGGTACGCATCGGTAAACCCAATGAGCGTATTCAGGGTATACGATTTGCCGGTGATCGTGCCTATGTAGTGACATTTGAGCGATCGGACCCGCTGTATGTATTGGACCTGAAAGATCCGGCATCACCATTTGTTGCCGGCGAGCTCGAAATTCCCGGATTTTCATCTTATCTATACCCGGTGGATGAGGATTGGTTGATTGGGTTTGGTTCGACAGATCAGTTTTCTAGCGGCTTCAAGATTAGCTTGTATGACATTCGTGACTATACCGCGCCGAAAGAAATACAAACGCAGGTCTTCAACAATGGCTGGTCGCCCATCCGTTTTAATCCGTTAGTGTTGACGGCCATTCGTGATCAGGAGGACAGCATACGATTTGCGTTGCCGGTTTCTATCTATGATGGCACGCCACAAGAGTTTCTCTACTTGTTTAGTTTGGCCGGTATTCAAACTGAGGGCGATGCAAGTTTGGTTGAGGAGCGCCGTTTAGAAACTGCCAACGATAGTTTTATTTCTTCCGCACGTGGCATCTTTATTAATGACTATGTACATATGTTGTATGGTAAAAAACGTTACTTCTACCATTGGCCGCTCTGATGGTGTTGGCTGATTGAAAACGTTTCGATTAAGTGCTGTGTGCGGGTAATGCGTCTTTAACAACGTGTGCTTTGTAAATGTGTGACGCGAGCAAGGATGACGACTGGGAAAAAAGCACCTTGAAGGAGCAACTTCGCCTACAGTAAATTGTAGTGAGCGGCGCTAAAAATGGAGCAGCTGTTTGTTATTCACTACGTCGGGTGTTAATGGATGCGAGGATGCGTGTCTTGTAGGCAACCTGAGGTGGTGGTGTTACGTTCAAGGTTGGCTGCAGGGAAGAATGTGCATGGGATGCGACGGGCTATTTAATGAATCGGTATCCGGCTGTCGACGTGTGGGTATCATGGTACTTGTATTGGCGATAGCCCCAACTGTGTTGTCGGCGAATGTTGGCAGTGATGCAGTAAAAGCGCAGGATTCAACAACAGCGGTATCAGCGCCGGTAACGCCAAAGAAACCGGATGACAGCAAGACGGGGTGGTTCGACAAAATCCTAAATTCTATTGGCGCCGATGATTCCTTCGACCCGAATAAGGGCGTTAATTTTGTGTTTCTACCGGGGCCGTTTTTTAGCCCTGATGCAAAGTTTGGCCTAGGGTTGTCATCGGTTGGGTTGTATCGTCTTGATCCGCAAGATACACAGACGCAGCTTTCGACATTAGAAATCAATGCATTTTTGACAACCAATAAGTCGGTTGGCGTGTCGATCGATAACAAGAATTTTTTCCTTAACGATGCCTACCGGCTTTATATCAAGGCAGATTTTTCGGATGCGCCGGAAGAGTTTTACGGTGTCGGTTATGAGCAAGGTATCGATTCATCCAATAAGCGTACATACACTCGCCAGCAAATCGATCTGAATGTGCAGGCATTATTTCGAGTAGTTGAGGACACCTATTTCGGTGGTGGTATCAATTTTTATCATACCCGCGCTCGCCGAATCCGGCCGTCCATACCGTTACCTACGATCGATGGAGGGTTTCCAGAAAACAATCAGAGCTCAGGTGTCGTCGCAACGTTTGTTCACGACAGCCGGGATGTGATTCTAAATCCCTACAAGGGGCGATTGGTTGAAGTCTCCGCCAATTATTTTAACCGCGGGTTAGGCAGTGATACTGACTTCACGAGCTATCTGTTAGATTACCGTGAATATATCAGTCTGGCGCCAGTGCCTGGATTGTTTGCGTTTCAATTCAAAGCGAATTTCAGTGCCGGCGAGATCCCTTGGAATGAGATGTCGACGATTGGTGGAAACTCCGGCTTACGATCTTATATACGTGGCCGTTATCGAGACCGGCAAACGATACTGTCGCAACTCGAGTACCGGGTTCACATCGTTGGCCGTCATGGCATGGTGACTTGGATCGGCGGTGCAATGTTGGCTGACAAAATCGAAGATTTTACAACAGACGACGTACTGCCCAACATTGGCGTGGGTTATCGCTTGCGCTTGAAAGACCGGGTTAACCTGCGTTTAGATCTCGGGTTTGGTCGAAATGGCGGTGGGTTTTACTTCAATGTTAACGAAGCGTTCTGAAGGTTAGTTATATTTACTGTTTGTTCAGGCGAAATAGCCGGCCTGATACCTGCACCAAAATTGTCACCTGTGTCGTTGTGGTTTTTCAGTTGAGTCATGTAGTTAGGTGCATTTCCCTCCTCAATCTTGTGTGATCGAACACAATTTCAAGGCTTTTCTACTAATCGGTACGCCTGACATTTTTTGTCAGTTGCGATCCTTATTGAGGCATCGTCTGTACATCGCTACTTCTATAACATAATCGAATAAACAATGTGTATCGATGTAATTGTTTGGATATATAAACCAATATAGTATGGTTGTTAGAGTGTGAAATAAGTCGCATTCGGCGGCAATGTAAAGTGTTAGTGAGTGAAAGGGATGTGCCTACAAATGATGCGACGATCCACTTTCTTACTTCTCGCCTTCTGAAACAGATATCTTAGATATCCAGCCGCTCTGGAAGAATAATAATGAGTTGTGGAGTCACTATGAAATTAAAAACCCTGTTGGGGGGTGTTGCCGCGTTGACACTGACGGCATGCTACGATCCCTTCGAGCAACAAACATACATTGATGATAATGCTGAAGAGATGGAAGCATTTGCTCATCAGCCAATTACGGATGAGGGGATTCCGTACCTATTGTTCAAAATTCTGCCGCAAGGCTTCCCAGATATTTACGGGCCAGATCTGACTGCGTCGATTGGTCTTACTCAAGTTGCTGGAGAGCCTTTGCCGGTCGGTATTGGGCGAATCCAGTCTGTTTCTGCACCTTTCCAATCAATCGCAACAAACTGTGCCGCGTGTCATGAAGGTAAGATTCTCAATGATGATGGCTCGATTACACGGATTATCGGCGCGCCGAACATGCAGTTTAGCCCTAACGTATACCGTCGTAAGCTAGTTGATTTGGTGAACAGCCCGAACTGGAATGCCGAGTATTTAGTGAACCTGATCAATAGTCAGCCACCGGGGTTCTTCGGGTTTGACACTATTGAAGAGGAATTCCGCGAGCGAGCGATCGTTACCGCCGCATTGCCATACCTGGTTGAGCCTCTGCGTCAGGGTATTATGTTTGTTGATTCACGTTACACATCACTAGAGCCGTTCTATGAAGTGCGTGACGGTGTGAATTACATGGAAATGCCGCACTATGGCGCCACTGATCAGGGTGTTGAGTTTGCTGCTTTGTTTGGTGAAGATGCCATTCCAGTGCCATCGGCTTTCCAACCAGTTTGGAATGTTGGGCGTAAAGAGCTGACCCAGTGGGGTGGCGAGTCGCAATCGAACTTGAGCCGTAACATCAGCACAGGCATTTACTTCTCTACTGTGCAGCCGGGTGATGACGATCGTGCGCGTCCTTACATTGTTGATTACGCAAAAACCGTGACTGCGTTTGTCCGTGATCTGCCATCGCCGCAGTACCAGACAAGTTACGACGTTGATTGGCGTAAAGCGAAAAAAGGTAAACACCTTTATGAACAATACTGCGCGGGTTGCCATGCAACTGAGAATCTGACGATTTATACCCCGGATTCATTGGGTGGTGTTGATCCAAACCGAGCACTGTCTTACACCCAGAACTTCCTGGAAGTGAATGGCCGTGAAGGACGCGCCGCGTGCGAAAAATTTGGTATCGAAGAGTGCTCTACTGCGGGCTCTCCGCGCTCGGCAACTGATGGTTACCTTGCTGATGATTTGAACGGTATTGTTTGGACCGCTCCGTACCTGCACAACAACTCAGTTCCGACATTACGTGATCTGTTCCGTAAGGGTGAAGATCGTCCTGTTGAGTTCTGCGTTGGTGGTATGCGCTTCAACCATGATGACGTTGGTTACACCGGTCAGTGTTTAGAGCTCTACGAAACTAATCGTCCGGGTCATTCAAACGGTGGTCATGACACGTATGCCGTCATGGGGCCGCTGATGTATAGCGGAGACTACGCCAATGACGCGCAAGATCCAGCGCACCGTAAGATCAGTGCAGTTATCGAGTACATGAAGGTATTGCGCTACACCCAGGATGAAGAAGGCAACGGACGTATGTTCCCAAGCTATGCTGACATTGCGTATGGCATCCTGAACGACTGAAACGCGGCATTCAGCCCATAGAGTATGGGCTGAATGATACGACACGTTGAATAAAATCCGGCGATATCCATGGCCGGATTTTTTTTGCCTGCGGATTTTGCATAGTGAGCGGTTCGGCGGGGGGTTAGTATGCCAGGTTGCCCACCTAGGGCTGCCGGTGTACATTGATGTTAGGTGCTTGTGAATACGTGTATGTATCAACGTCACCGGATCGGCCGAACCGATAATAAATGTCACGAAATTCGTATTTCAACGTCGTAGATGTCGAAATGTAGATAGGGGATATATCAATAATGACAAGCCGGTTCAGGCAGTTGTGTGCTGTCTGCTGTTTTCTGGTGAGCGCTCTGGTCGTCGCTGACACGCCTGATGTATCGGTCAAACATTTGATCGATAGCGAACAGGATCAGCTTGAAGCGCTGGAAGATGCGCAGAGTAAAGTTCACCGATACGTCGACGAGCACTTTCGTGATACCCCTCGCTCTAGCATGCTGGGGTTTATGCGCGCGACTGCGGAGGGTAACTACGAACAGGCGGCGAATTTTCTGGATACTCGATACTTACCTGATGATGTAAAAGCCGAACCCGCCGAGGAACTTGCCCGCAAGCTTCAGGTGGTACTTGATCAGCGTTTGTGGGTCGATGTATCGAAACTGAGCGACAGCAATAAGGGGGAAGCCGATGATGGCTTGCCATCTTATCGGGACTTAATTGGATCCATCGCCAATGGCAGTTACTACTATGACATCCTGTTTCAACGAGTGCCGGGTAGTGATGGGCAATTTATCTGGAAGTTTTCTAACCAAACTGTCGCGCAAGTACCTGAACTCTACAGTTTGTTTGGTTATAACCGTATCGAAGAGTGGTTAGACGACAATATTCCACATTTTAAAGTGTTCGGAATTCAAAGCTGGTTGTGGATGCTGGCATTGATGTCGGCGGCAATCACCTTTGTTTTTGTTACCCCGTTTTGCTTGCTGGCGGTGGGTATTATTCGCCGGCATCGACCTGCTACCGGCGATCGAATTCGCCGTTTTGCGCTGGGGCCGGTGCGTTTCATGTTGGTGCTCTATCTAACCGGCATTCTGTTGCAGGGGTTTCATCTAAGCCTTGAAGCGCAGGCATTTGCACAAACACATACCTTCCATATTATCGTGAATGCCTGGTTTCTGATCATGGTTATCGGCTTTATGCAGGAGTATGGGCAAACCCGGCTAGAGCTTAAAGGCCAAAAAGACATGGCAGTTTTACTCAAGCCGTTGGCCAGCGTATCGCGAATTTTGGTCTTGATCAGCGGGTTACTCGTTTGGTTTAACAATATGGGTATTGATGTCACGACCATGGTGGCGGGCCTAGGTATTGGTGGGTTGGCCATCGCGTTGGCAGCACAGAAATCGTTAGAAAACCTAATCGGTACTGTCACGATATTTATGACATCGCCGATCAAAGTCGGTGATTTTTGTCTTGTTCAAGGTTCGAAGGGCATGGTCGAGGAGATCGGCTTGTGGGCCACCAAAATCCGAACGTTAGATCGTTCTGTTGTGTTTATTCCCAATTCACAAGTCAGTGCAGGCGTGATCGAAAACTTCTCAATGCGTGACAAGTTTACTTTCTCTCGGGTGTTGTATTTAGACCATGTCACCACGGAAGAAAAAATCTCACAGGCGATGGATGCAGTGCGTCATATTCTCGAAACCCATGAAATGGTTGATGATCAGATACGCCGCGTTAACTTGGAAACCATTGGCGAGTTTGGTTTCGAGGTTCAGGTATTTGCGCAGATTCGCACAACAGATCTGAACGAATACAAACAAGAGATTGCGGGCATTAACCTGCAAATCAACAAGGTTATGCAAGATCTGGGCGTCGTTTATGCCAAGCCTCTGAGTAACCTGACCAGTAAATCCAAATAAAAAAGTAGTCTCGTGCCTGTCTGCGCGTTGTTATCGGTGCGTTGGTAGGCAGTAAATCTGAAAATAGGAGCGTTTAAGGTGTTAGATTATTTTGCCCTGGGCCTGTTGGTCTTTGTGGGGCTGGTGCTGTTTTACGGCATTATCGTGGTTCACGATATCCCCTATGAGATTGCCCACAAGCGCAATCATCCGCATCAAGACGCTATTCATGTAGCGGGTTGGGTCAGTCTATTTACGCTGCATGTTTTATGGCCGTTTTTGTGGATCTGGGCGACGATATATCGTGAAGATCGCGGTTGGGGATTTCAACATCAGGCAGAAGAACGTCTTGCTTTGTTAGAGAATCAAATTGCGGGTTTGCAAGCCACAATTGATAGCGCAGATCACAATGAAAAAAATGCGCCTGCAAGCGCTGATAACAATAGCCAGGCAGAGGGAGCGAACGACTAATGGATGTATTGTTAATACTCACGTACGCCGCGTTTGCGATCACGATTTTTAAAGTATTCCGTATTCCGCTCAATAAGTGGACGGTGCCCACCGCAGTGTTGGGCGGCATCGTTATTATTGGTGCGCTGATCGCGACCATGAATTACAACCACCCCTATTCGGAAATCAGCCGCAGCTATTATGCGACAACACCGATTGTGCCGCAGGTGCGAGGGCACGTTATTGACGTCCCTGTTTTGCCGAATAAGCCGGTCAAAAAAGGCGATGTGTTGTTCCGCATTGATCCAACACCCTTTGAAGCGAAGGTGTCTGAGCTGAATGCACGGGTTAAACAAGCCGAGCTTGATTACACGCGTGAAAAGGAGTTGGTGCGCCGTAAGGTAGAGGCCAAGCGTAACCTGGAAATTGCAGAAGCTAATCTTAATGCGTTAAAAGCACAGCACAGAGAAGCTGAATTTGAATTGGAACACACGGTGGTTCATGCCCCTACAGACGGCTTGGTGACACAGCTGACGTTACGCCCGGGTATGATGGCAGCACCGCTACCTTTGCGCCCAGTGATGGTTTTTGTGCATAAGGAAGCGCCTATGTATATCGCGTGGTTCCGCCAGAATAGCTTGTTGCGCCTGAATGAAGGCGACAGCGCCGAGATGATTTTTGATGCGATTCCCGGTGCAATATTTGCGGGTCGTGTTGAGCATGTATTGCCAGCATTGGCGCAAGGGCAGTTGCAGCCATCGGGTGATGTGTTGAGTGAAAACACCACGGCAATTCCAGATCGAGTACCGGTGATTATCCGCATTACGGATGAGCGCTTTGAACAGTATGCCGGCAAACTGCCCGGCGGTGCTTATGCGCAAGCCGCGATTTACAGTGAACACTTTGAGCACTTATCAGTGATGCGTAAGGTGTTATTGCGCATGGCTGGGTGGATGAACTACCTGTTCCCATTCCACTAACTCTGCATCACCGTTGATACTGGCCATTGCTACCGAGTTGTTGAACAAACACTAGCGCGGTGGTCAGATCAATCGACGAATACCGGCTCTTGGCTCTCCTGCTGATGAACCTTTCTGAGAAACAGTAAATAACACAACCCACTTGAAATCCCGGTTCCGAGTATAACAATTGCCATCGGCAGCGGATTATCTACCAGAAATACGCCCACTAACCAGCCTGCCAATGAGGCAACGGTCATCTGCATAAACCCCATCATCGCCGATGCGGTCGCTGCCATATGTGCAAACGGTTTCAGCGCTTCACCCATCGCCTGGGGCAACACTAATCCAATCGCCAGCGTTACAAAAAGTACGGGTACCACGGCCAATACTGGGTGGAAATAACCGGCCAAATTAGCCGCGACCATCAATGAACTAGGGATGACAGATGTTGCAATGCCGAGCTTGAAAGCGCGTGCTGGTGGCCAGCGATGGGCGATCTTCGCCGTGAATAGGTTGCCGCCAATATAACCGGCGACGATAAACATGAAATACAAACCAAAGTGGATGGGCTTCACGTTGAAGAACTCGATCAATACAAAGCTTGCACCTGACAGAAACGCAAAGGCGCCGGCATACAGAAATGACGAGGTCAGGACATTCCCCACAAAGTGATGGCTGCTCAGGAGCGTTAAAAAGTTTTTCCCGATGATTCGTGGGTGCAGAGGTTGTTTCTGTGGCAGTGATTCATCAACCAGAAATAACGTTAACGCCATGGCCAGCAAGCCGAATCCGACCAGCGACCAGAACGTCAGGCGCCAATCGCCAAAAGACACCAAGATGCCGCCCAATGACGGTGCCATAACGGGTGCGATGGCCATCAAGCTGGATACGTACGCCAAGGCTTTGACGGCTTTTTCTGGTGGGTACACATCGCGCACAATTGCGCGGCCGAGGGTTGGTGCACAGCACGCGCCCATCGCTTGAATAAACCGGTAAACAATGAGTTCGTCTATGGTGGTGGCGACTGCACACAAACCACTCATGACCACATACAGAGCGAGCCCACCGAGCAGCACAGGTTTACGCCCGAAGCGGTCAGATAATGGCCCACACACCAGATGAAATAAGGCAAAGCCCAGCAGATAGCTGGACAGCGTCATCTGCACTTGAGAAATGTCGGTATCGAAATAACCCACCATAGCGGGCATGGCAGGTAGATAAAGATCGACGGACAAGGGTCCAAGGGCGATGATGCCAGCAAGAACATAAATGAGGTTGGCACGCGCCTGAGGCATGGGATTCTTATCGATTTGTGTGGCAAGAGGGCGAGCAGTATACGTGATTTGTGAACGGCGGCGCTGTCGACGCGATAAAAAAACGTCAGGACAGACTGTCGGTCGTTGTTGCACAGTTATTTGTTTGTCGGCCACTCAAATCAGCCACTACAAGATACACCGCAGGTATTAGCAACAAGCTTACAGCGGTTGCCAGCAGCACGCCAAACCCGGTGGCGATGGCCATAGGTACCAGAAACTGCGCGTCCCAGCTGCGCTCAGACATAATGGGTAGCAGGCCCACAAATGTTGTGATGCTGGTTAGCAGAATGGGTCGCAACCGATCCGTGCAGGCGTTAACCACGGCAACAACGGTTGGTTCACCGGATTGGTGGCGAGCATTGATGCTGTAGATCAAAACCATGTTGTCATTCACCACAATACCTGAGACTGCCAGCATCCCTGCGATCGACCAGACTGTGAGCGGGTAACCCAATAACGCATGGCCAGCGATGGCGCCAAGCATGCCGAAAGGGACGGCCGTTAGAATCAATATAGGTTGGCTCCAGGAGCGAAATAGCCATGCCGTTAGCAGGAATATCACCATGAGAGCGATACCAAATCCGCTCATCAGGCGCTCACTGAGTTTGCGCTGTGAGCCTTTGAGGCCGCCGATGTGCCATTCAACATCGGGGAATTCAGCCTGTATAGTGGGTAGCCATTGATCAAACACATCGTGATAGAGGCTGTCGGTTGTGAGTATTTGCGTTTGTAGTTTGGCGCTGATCAAGCCAGTGTAGCGCCCGTCGCTGCGGGTTACTTGCTCGGCTTTATCTGCAGGTAGCACGTCGGCTATTGCATGAAAGGGCAATACATGGCGGCCTTGATCAACGGGCAGCTGCAGCAGTTGTGCTGGGCTGTGATCTGCCAGGGTTAAGGTGACTGCCAGTGCATCGTGATCGTCATTTGCACCTGATTGGCGTAATGTTTGCCCCTTTAACCAATATCCCATTTTTATGAGTAGTTCGTTTTCCGCTATTGGGGGTGTCGATGCCGATGCCAGTAGTTCCTGAGAAGCCGCGGCATCTGCGGATGGCAGAATCAATCGCCAGTCGGCTTGGGTGTTTTGCAGGCTGCTTTGTACCTGGCTGACGCCTTTTAGTGAGCTTAATTGTTGTAAAAGCGCATCACTGGCCTGCTGTAGCTGCTGTTTATCGGTACTGAATAACTGAAGCCAGAAGCCATCGGTGCTGGTTTGAAAGCGGCTGGAAAATTGCACGTCAACAGCGTGCTTAAGTAGGCCTGTTTGTGATTGCCAGCGTTCATCGATTAAGGCACCGCTATAGCGGCGATCTTGCCCGGAGGCCAGAGTCAGGTAAACGTAGCCGGTGTTGCTGTCGATGGGGATATGCGCGCGCACATGGCGAACTTCCTGGTGACCGGTTTCGGTGTTCAGTTCTTCTTGCAGCTTAAGCGCTGATTTTTCCAATTGCTGGGTTAGCTTGGGTAGGTAGGCCAAGCGGTCTTGCGGGGCAACAGTAACGGTAGCTGTGGCCACTTCTGATTCAATATTGGATAACCACTGTACGGTGATTCGACCACTGGCGACCTGACTGAAAACCAAAACCAACGTGGCAAAAAACAAGGTGATCAATAGGTAACGCCAGGCCAAGCCTTTTACCAATACGGGTTGGTAGATGTCGTATGTAAATCGTTTTAACAGACGTTCAGTCAACCAATGCGGGCGATCGCACAATCGCGGTGAGCGTGTATTGGCGGATCGATGGCGTAAATGTGCGGGCAGTATTAATAGGCATTCCACCAGAGAAAACGCCAATGTCGCGATCACCACCCAAGGAATCTGGCCGATCAAACGGCCTTCTGCGCCCGGTAAAAATGCCAGTGGAGCAAAGCTCACAATGGTGGTTAGCGTTGCGAAAAGCACAGGCCGGTAGACATCTACTGCGCCTTTGATCACAGCAGAGAGCTCGTCGTCAGAGGTGGTTAAATGTTGTTCTCGATCGATACTTTCGCCGACGATAATGGCGTCATCCACCACCATGCCGAGTACCAACAACAAAGCAAACGTGGATACCATGTTGATCGAATAGCCAAGCATCCAGAGCGTAATAAAGGCACCGAGGAAGGCGACCGGAATACCGACGGTTACCCAAAATGCCAGCCGTATGCGCATAAATAAAAACAGTACCAGAAATACCAGCATCAGCCCGGCAATGGCGTTGTCTTGAAGAATGCCTGTACGGTTGTAAAAAATTTGTGAGTTATCCTGAATCAATTTGACGTCATAGGTATCAGGCAGCTGTTGTTGCAGCTCAAAGATGGCCTCGTCGACACGTGCGGCGATGGTATCAATGCTGTGAAAATTATCTTGATAGACACTTACTGTTGCGGCGGGATTGTCGTCGACTTTGGTGAGGCCATCGAGCGGTGCAACAGTACGTTCCAGTAGGGCAATATCAGCTAATGGAATCTCTCCCTGTGTGCCCGGCAGCTGAATGCGGGTTGCAGCGAGTTGTTGCATTAATGCAGTGGGTGGCAAGTCGCGCAGCGGCTCCAAGGCGTGTTCAAGCTGATCGGATAACTGCGCAAAGGGCAGCTGATAGATAATGAGTGCTTGCGGGTCGACCCGGATATCGACTTCGGGCTGGTAGCGATCGCGCAGCCTGACATCTTCAAGGCCCTTGGCGTTTAGCAGTGTTTTCAGCTGACGCGCAGCGTTGTGCAGCATCTCGGGGTGAGTCTGGGCTCCGATACTAATGCGACTGATCATAACGCTGTTTTCGTGGCGCTGAATATCGACGGGGCTAAAATCCGCTGGCAATTTAACGGTATTCATCAGTTGCTTAGCGTTATCAATCGCTTGCTCCATCGGGCTGCCATAAGGCAATTGGGCGATCAGCGTGCATTGGCGTGCACTATAGAGGCTGTGGAGGCTTTCTATGGCGGTGTTTTTATTGCTGAGCACTTGCTCTAGCGCTAGGCAGACGTTTTCATGCCGTTCAAGCGAAGGGGATGATGCGCGGGTTGTAATAGTGAAGCCATCTTGCAGCATGCGCGGCAAGATTTCTCGTTGTGCGTGCCAAAGGCTCCAGCAGCCCAGTACAACAATTACCAGCATGAGCCCATTGGCTGCAACTGCACGGCGTGCGAAAAAGGCGATCAGTGTATGCATGTTTAACGCGTAACTGGCCGCTCAGTGGGGGCTACAGATAAGCCGGCACTGGCGAATGGAAGGTCTGACACAATGATTTTATCGCCAGCATGAATGCCATCTCGCAGATACAGAGCATTGCCATCGGCATAGGCAATCGTAATGGGTCTGATGATGAGCGAGTTGTTGTTATCGACCAGCCAGACACTGCTATTTGCACGCAAATAGGCATAAGGGATGGGTGTTAGCGGTTGACGCAATTTGCCCTGTATTTGCACGGTGACTGACTGACCACTGACTAGCGCCGAGCTGATATCATGAGAGTGTGCATCGCCCAATGCAGAGGTCGTGCCGGTGTCTGTATCGGTAGCGGACACGGCAAGGTGCAGGTGCAATATCGGTGATTGGCGATTTCCGGTTGGTGGCCATGCTGGGGTTAGCGCGATGGTGAGGGACGGCGGCGCTGAGTTCGGCTTTGAATTCGATTGTGTATTCAGCGATTGGGAGATATCCAGTTGCGCCGACGAAATACCCGCCAGCAGCGCTAACTGTTTTTGGGTAAAGGCAATAGTGACGTAGGCGTTGCCGTGTTCAGGCACAACCCATTGGCCTTGTGTCTGCCACTGTATATTGTTGGTCGGCCCGTCGCTGGTGACGGTAGTGACGGGCAGTGCGCTATTCGAGCGCTGCTGTGGTGGTGTTTCAGCAGAAACAGGAAATGACGCATAGCTGCCGGCAGCTGTTGCCAAAATGACCAGGGCAACCAATAGCCATTGCCAGAGCGGGTAGGCAATCTGGCTGGCGTTTATTATATTCTCGGGCTGTCGGGTGCGTTGCGTCATGCGTGCTCCCTCCGGGTTCCGGATAGGTCAATAGTTGGAGTTATTTGGCCATGGCGACAGCATCCATCGCTGTCTGTTGCTCGGGCTCTGTCTCTTCTACCGTGATTTCAACATCATCAAGCTCGCTGTCGAGTCGACGCATACGTCGACTGCATAACGTCAGCGCCACGCTGACAAGCATCAATGCACCCAACAGTGAAATCAATACTGCAATACCTCGGCCTTGCCCCGTACCATAGTAGGGGCCAAGTGTTGGTGCTAGCCAGCCATCGGCGGCCATTGCGGGTTCAAACACGCCGTCTGCCAGTGGCCCGATAATCAATAACATGAAACATTGAGCCAAACCCAATACAAAGTTTCGCAAGCCGATGACTCGCCCAAGGATAGCTGGGTCTACTTTGCGTTGATAGATAGAACGGTTGTTGCTGTCGATCACCGGGAAGCAAGCCATCACAATAAAACCACCAGCGGCGATCATCCAAGGAGTGGTGGTGGCGGGTAATAGCAGCAAGCCAATACCCACAAGGCCGCTGACGCCAATTACAATTGGCATATGGCGGTTAATATTGGTTAGCGCAATCATAATGGCAGCACCGGCGATAATGCCTGAGCCTGCGAATGACATAATTTGCCCCATTTGATCCGGTTTAGCGAAGCCAAGTAGCATCGGTTGAACCATAACGCCGGCGGCGATCAACATCGCAGCGATACTGGAGAAAAATCCTACCAAGCCCAGTAGTGCCGGTGCCTTCATCAAATAACGGTAGCCTTCACCAATGGAGGCCAGTAATGATAGCTCTTGTGTGTCGGTTGCCGATGCGGCTGTAGTTTTGGCTTGTGGCTGAGGAATGCGGGTGATAATGACAGCACCAATGCCAACGCTAAAGGTCGCCAAATCCACCAAAAACAACGTTTGCATGCCGCCGTTGGCATAGAGCGTACCCGCAATTGCGGGTGTTGCGAGCTCAATCAACCCAAAAGCCAGGGCGATCATGCCATTGGCCTTGGTCAGATTACTCTTGGATACCATCAGCGGGATTGTGGCGGAAATCGTCGGTAATACAAAGGCATTAAATACCGAATTCAGGGTAACTAGCGCGATGATGTGCCAGGGCACTAGCACTTGCCACCAATAGAGTGAGGCAAGCGCACCTGTGATAGCGATCGCGGCGATTTGTGACAGTATCACGATCATTTTTCGGTTATAGCGGTCGGCAACGGCACCAGCCAATGGGCTCAAAAGTACAACGGGCACAATGTTTGCCAGTGCAATTACGGTGTACACAGTTACTGAACCGATTTGTTCGTATGCCCAGATACCTAGGGCGAAACCGGTCAGTGATGAGCCAAACAAAGAAATGGCTTGGCCGATCAGTAAAACCGTGAAGGGTTTCATCGATTGGTCAGTCATGGAATATGGTCTGCTATTCGGCGCTTAAGCACCTTATTGTTATTATCGTCTGGGTACCTATTTAGTTGGCTTTCACAATTGCGAATTGGCCGTTAGCGTACCCGTTGACGGGATGTTCCCGTTAATTCTGTCTGCAGTCATTTTTTACGATACAGCACTCCATATCACAAAAGGCTTTAAAACAGAGCAGATACTATAACTGTTTTGTAATTCAAATACAGGCTTTCTGTGATAGATCGCTGTCAGCGGTCGGATGTCAGGCGGCGGCGGTTTTGGTGGCCGCCGCTCGGTGTTTACTCGTTATAGCTGGATGAATGTCTCGCGATAGTGTTTCAATTCTTCGATGGAATCACGAATGTCGTCCAGCGCCAGATGCGAGCCTTGTTTTCGGAATCCTTCCAATGCCGAAGGCTTCCAGCGNCGCGCAAGTTCTTTCAAAGAGCTCACATCGAGGTTGCGGTAGTGGAAAAAATCCTCTAACTCCGGCATGTAACGATAGAGAAAGCGTCGGTCCTGACAAATGCTGTTGCCACACATCGGCGAGCTGTTGGCTGAGACGTGGTCGCGTAGGAATTCCAGCGTGGCTAACTCGGCGTCACGCATTGTGATATCCGATGCTTTGACGCGCGCAGTAAGGCCAGATTGCCCATGCTGTGTAATACACCATTCATTCATGGTATCCATCACAGAGTCTGCTTGGTGAATTGCCAGCGAAGGGCCTTCTGCAATCATATTCAGATCTTTGTCGGTCACAATGGTGGCGATTTCGATAATGGTATCGCCGTCAGGGTCTAACCCGGTCATTTCCAGATCAATCCAGATCAGATTGGTGTCGTGGTCGTTGTGTGTTTCAGCAGACATGTTGGTTTCCAAAGGCAGCCAAATTCATCGATTGTGAGCAGTAAATTGATAGCCAGCATTGAATCGCCAGCGACAATTTGCATCGCCTCCCTTTATAATGGGCGTTTTGAGTGTACCAAAGCTCAGGGGCAGGGCGCAGCATGATTGACAAAAAATCCTGCAGCAGCGGCATTTTTCACTGAACGAGTAATACCCGAATATGGCCAAACGCAGGCTTACCAAGCAACAACAGGCGCGCATCCAACGCCAGCATCAGCACCGTATCGCCAAGGCTGGCAAAGGCGGTGAAACCGATGATGCCTTGTTGGGCCCCGAGCGCCGTGCGTTGGTGTCCGCCCGCTATTCTCGACATGTTGATGTGCGCATTCTTGATGGCGATGATGTCGGGCGCCAAGTCCGTTGCCATGTGCGGGCGACTGTTGGCTCCATTGCGGTTGGCGATTATGTTGTATGGCGCTCAATGGGTGAAGATCAGGGCGTTGTTATCGCTGTAGAGCCGCGGCAATCGTTAATTGAACGGCCAGATGGGCTCGGTAAGTTAAAGCCTGTGGCGGCCAATATCGATCGCGTATTTATTGTTTTAGCGGTGGAGCCTGAGCCACACCCGACCTTGATCGACCGCTATTTAGTGGCTGCTGAAAATGCCAATATCGAAGCGATATTGGTGCTGAATAAGATGGATTTATGCCAAACCCCTGCGCAGCAGTCACTGTGCGATGAGTTAGAGCGTATTTATACCGCACTGGATTACCGTGTTTACCGTATCTCATGTGCCGAGAAGGCTGGTCTTGAGGCATTGAGGCAGGAATTGACTGATCAGGTGAGTGTGTTTGTCGGTCAATCGGGTGTGGGTAAGTCATCATTGGTGAATGAACTCATTCCAGAAACTGAAGCTAAGGTTGGCGAGCTATCCGATCATGTCGTCAAGGGCCGTCATACCACTACTACTTCCAGTTTATTTGCATTGCCTGGCGGGGGTTATTTGATCGACTCTCCCGGTATTCGAGAGTTCCACCTCAATCATTTTGATAAGCCTCAAATCTATGCTGGCTACCGAGAGTTAGAACCACTGTTAGGTACTTGTCAGTTCCGCGATTGTCAGCACGATTCAGAACCCGGTTGTGAGATTCGTGAATTTATTGATGGGCAAACGATGTCTGACAGCCGTGCACAAACACTGGCCTATATTCTTGGCAGCCTGGATGACGCCGGTTAGCTAATTTTTGATGCGGGTAGTACGGCGCGTGCTGAATACGTGCCGTCGATATTGCGGCAGTCATGGCCGCGTTATGTTTTAACAGGAGCGGATATGATTGCCTTAACCAGCCTGATTCAGGCGGACACCTTGCACGCTGCATTGGCAGATGGGCAACCCTTATTGATCATTGATCTGTGCAGTGCCGAAAGTTACCAGCAAGGGCATATTCCCGGTGCTGTGCATGTGGCACCCTCAGCATTGAGCTGTGGTATCAAACCGGCCCCAGGCAAGTTACCGACGGTGGATGCGTTAAAAACATTGTTTCAAAACATCGGACTAACACCTGATATGCATGTGGTGNTCTATGACGATGCTGGTTCAAGCTGGGCCGGTCGCATGATATGGACGCTGGATTTGATTGGTCATGATAAGGCGAGCCTGCTAGATGGCGGTATTCAGGCCTGGAACAGAGCTGGCTATGCACTTTCAGACGTATTGCCAACGATTAGCCCCAGCACATTGGATATCCATGTCGCGCCAACGTTTATTGCAGAGAAAGCACATATCCATTCGCGCCTTGGAGCCGATGACTTTGCCGTATGGGATGCGCGTAGTGCAGCAGAATACCGTGGCGAAAAAGTGCTGGCTGCCCGTGGCGGGCATATTCCTGGTGCGGTGCATTGCGAATGGACTGATCTAACGGATGCTAACGGTTGTGTACGTGATCTGGCGCCATTGAAAGAGATGCTGGAAGCCTGTGGCCTTGGCCCCGAGAAAGAAGTGGTGACTCATTGTCAGACACATCGACGTTCGGGGTTAACTTGGTTTGTCGCCCGTAAATTGTTGGGTTACCCCGATATCAAAGCGTATCCAGGTTCATGGTCTGAGTGGGGTAACGACGATGATATGCCGGTCGAAAGCTAATTTTAAATTTCACCTAAGTGCCTATTTGTAGATAGAGAGCAACAACAACGATGTCCAAACTTACTGAAAGCCTATTTGCCGCCCTGCAGCAGGTGCTGCCTCAACATACGCTGTCGCGTATCGTCGGTAAATTGGCAGAAAGCCGACAAACCTGGCTCAAGAACACCTTAATCCGCGCCTTTATTGATGTCTACAACGTCGATATGACACAGGCGGTGCATCAGCGGGCGGAAGATTTCGCCAATTTCAACGACTTCTTTACTCGTGAGCTCAAACCCGATGCTCGCCCGGTTTGTTCTGAACCATCGGCATTGGCAAGCCCGGCAGACGGCGCTGTTAGTGAGCTGGGTGACGTCGAATTGGGTAGTGTTATGCAAGCCAAGGGGCAGTATTACTCGCTGATGTCTCTGGTCGGTGGTGATGCCGACATTTGCGGGCGCTATTTGGGTGGAAAATTTGCAACCATTTATTTGTCTCCACGAGATTACCACCGTGTTCACATGCCGTGTGATGGAAGGTTAGTGTCGACTACTTATGTGCCCGGGGAATTATTCTCGGTCAACCAAGCAACGGCTAATCAAGTGCCGGGTTTATTTGCACGTAACGAACGTTTGATCTGTGAATTCGAATCCGACCAGGGTCCATTTGTCATGATTCTGGTTGGCGCCATGATCGTTGCAGGTATCGAGACGGTATGGGGGGGGCAAGTGGCGCCGGTCACGGCACGTTTACAGCATCAAAACTTCACAGACCAAGCGCCAGTTATGTTGAAAAAGGGCGAAGAAATGGGCCGCTTTAAACTCGGCTCAACGGTTATTTTGTTGTTTCCTAAGGATGCAGCTGAGTGGCACGAATCACTCGCCAATGGCACACCTACCGTGATGGGTGGCGACATAGGGCGATTGTTATAAGAAGCGGAAAGTGATACCGTCAAATCTATAACTTTGAATCAATAATCAGCAGTTTGTTGTGATCAACGAGAGTGGGTACTGGGTCTTTCGACGGCTAGCAACTGCCGTCGGGATGGCCATATAGCGTGTGCCCACAAGCTACCGGTGCTAATTAGAGCGGTTTAATCGTTCGCCGCTGTTAGTTTCGTCTGACGATCTACACAGACCGCACTTGCCCGCCGCTGGGGATCGTTATGGCTGATGCTGCTATCCAACACAGTCACTCATCTGCGCAGACATATGACGCTGTGCGGGCTACCTATGATCATTGGGATCAAGAGCGTCTGCGCTGTCTGAAGAATACTACCGATGTGAGGCAGTGGGAACTTGTTAACTGGTTGCCGGCGTTATTGCATTGTCAGGTTGATGGTCTTCCGGGATTAGTCAGTGCCGATACGCCATCAGGCATTGCGGGCCTTCAAACGGCTGATGCGGCGCGCATGATGCAACACGACTGGGTCGCACATGGCTTGCGCATGGTAGAAGCCGTTATCGATCAGCCGGCCATTCATTGTCTTTTTATCGAAACTGCAGCGACACAATTAGTATCCGCGTTGGCAGCCGATCAGCTCAATTTAACCGTTATTTGCCGAGCGTCTTTGCCGATGCATCAGCAGCGGTTGTTACAACAAAAGCTTGAAGCGATTCAAACATTCGCCAGTGATTTAGGGTGGCAGTTGTCGTGGGAATTATATTGCGTCGGTGCCTCGTTGGCGCATGCCCATAGTTTGACGGATAGCTTGTTTTCACGAACTGTTTTGCTCTGCGGTGAACGACCGACAATGCAATTGCGCGCACCGGCAGGCTTAAAACAAGCACTGTCTCCAGAGCAGTTGCCAGACACAATTGATCTCGGGTTTGGTGCGGTTGCTCACGACGATCTCCTGCTATTTGGCGCGCACCGATATTTATCAGAGTCGATGCTTGCACCTTATCGTGCTATGCATGGTTTGGTATGGATTGAAGCAACGATTAACCAGCATCCGAAAGTGTGTTCGGCATCGGAATCACTGCGTACCACCGTGTGGCGTCAATCCGATGACATCCAAAATCTGCCTTTCGCGCTGGATGCTGATTTTCTCCTTATGCAAAAAGCTGAGCTCTATTTACAGGCACTGGATGATCAACCACGACTTAATGACTTGCGCGCGTGTTTTTTGCAGTTGTTGGCAGATGTCGGCGAGCCCGCTGCCGGTTTGTATGATCACTTGGTTGCGCAATGGCAGTTACCGGCTGTTTCCATCGAATCATTAGCACCGGTAGCAACACAACAGTTACTCAGCAGTTACTCATTATGCTGTGGGTATGTTCAGAGTGACAGTCGCCGACAATGGTTTGTATCGGCTCTCGAACAGTTGCAAACGGCTTTATCTGCGTTGTATGTGCCCGGCTTTGGCAAACTCAATTGGCCCGGATATACATCTACCGGCAATGATGTTGCGCAATCGCCGTTTTTTGATTTCGATAAAAACTGGAGAATGTTGGTTGGTCGTAAGTGCATCGATACTGATAGCGACCTATTGACGCTGTTAACGCGCGCCGCCTATCGGGGTTATGCGCTGCTAGAGGCAGATTTTTCTGCACTACCGGCTGCGGTTGTAAGCGCAATATCGCCAATTCTTCCTGCGCTTGCGCATATTTCGCCGTTGTCGGCAGGCGTTGGCGTGCGGGGTATTCGCTCTGCTGAACTCCTGATAGTTGCTAATCTAGAGCACCCGTCGAATAGTTCGACTACAGGCGCGCAATCATTGGCGATGAATAGTGCGAGCGCCTTTGATGTTAATGGTAAAAGCCACGTTGTGCAGCGTTTGTCGGTATTGTGCACAGGCCTGAATGGTGAGGTTGTTTGCCGTGAATTTTCAGGCCCCGCAGGGCTATTAAACGGTGTCGGATTTTGTGTATCACAACTGGCTGTGTATCCAGATGCGGGCTTGACCGTGCTCGCCGTCGACCCCGCTGCTGGTGAGGTTGTTGCGAGTCGGGTACGTGCGTTGATCAGTGATTTGCACGGCTGTTTTCATCAATCGCACTATGGATCTAATGCGCGTTATGTCATGCAACTCCGACAGCAGTTTTTCATTGTGCATAAAGACGGTTTGCATTTGCAGTTCAAGGGCGCACGTTCGGAATCCGAGTTGATTCGTCGTTTAGGTGCTCCGCGACATGGGTATAGCCCGGTTGTGTTGGATCGTGATGCGAATATCGATCGACATTTTGCGGTGGTTTTCCAGGCCATGGAGCCCGGTAATATCCAAGTCTTTTATTACCTAACGGCTGAAGACCAAGCTCAGGTTGTGGTAGTTGATGAACTTGGCGCTATCTTTACCCATTCAATGCATTATCGTAGCGAAGCTGGGCTGATGTCGCCATTGGATGAGTTTCTGCAGGCCATTGTGCAGCGTCGTCGGCATGCGCGTTTGACGCGTGAAGACTTGTCGTTGGATGCAACATACGAAAATGCTCGACAATTGGCGATCCGCTATTACCGTATTGACCCAGCGGCAAAAGGCAGTTCACCTGCACTGGTAAATGTGCAGTTATCCGCCGGTGGTGATTATCGTCCGCATTTGCAGGTGCAAGCGATCGGGCAGCGTCAAAATGATGGCACGCTGACGTTTAACTTATGGTGTGATCGGCAGTTATTTTTGGCGGCGGATTGGGGAGATGAGCTTTATCCGGCGGTTGCACGCTTTATCATGGCGCGGCGTAAATCACGTGAGCGATATGCCTGTCGATTGTCGGATGTCGATTTGTCGTGTTTGCAAGTCGATAACGACGGCAACCCGGTGCAGACGATCGACTTCCTACGTGCGAAAAATACGATTGAAACCGCAATTAATGATGCCTTAGCTCGGGTTTAGTGACTCACACTGCCTATAGGGCGTTGTATCTTGGGTGTAATTGTTCGGGCGTCGTTGTTCCGTCGCTATTGAGGCGCATAGGTAAAGCCGAGCTGAAAGCCGACATCCGGTGCTGAGCCAACCTTTAAGTCTTCTAAAACCGCGCCGTGTACGCGCCAGGTTTTATTTTGCCAGCGAACCCCGAGTGTACCCATATGAGCATCGCGCAGTGGAGGTTGTTTGCTGTGTGTCCACGTTGGCGTGTTGCCATCATACTGAGCAACGGCATACCATTGGCCCCAGAGGCGAAAATCAAATGCCAGCGACAAAAAGCCGATCAGCTGCTGTGTTTGATTGGGTAATAAATTAGAGCGCTGTTGCCACAGTAAACCGTATTGCAGGTCGGTAGACATGCGCCAGTAATTCCAGTGATGCGTCAGGTATCCACCGAAACTCAAACCACCACTCCCTAACCAATCATTGCTGTTGCCGGTGTTCAGTTTCAATTGTGCGGTAACTAGGTGGGCAGATGTCGCCGATTGGGCCAATGTGTAAGCGCCACTGACACGCAAATCACCAAAGCCATTCGTATCTTTGTTGAGTTCAGCACTATCGCGCCCGTTATAGCGAAAATCCAGGCGATTTTTGGGGAATTCATCACGACTGCCGTTGGGTAGGCCGAACCAACTATGGTATTCCTCAATAAAACCATCGAGAAACCCGCCGTTGTGATAGAGGTAGGGAACATCCAAAATCAACGCCCATTGATCAAAACCGAATTCAAAACGTGCTTCCGTGGTCAGCGTTTCACCGTCCAGGTAGGGATCATCGCCAGGGGTGCCTTTAACATACCAGTTGTTGCTAGCAGTTGTGCGCACCGCATAGCGTTGCTGATTGGCAGGTACACGATAAGCATCGCTCATTGCGGGGATGCCGGCGGGTAGTGTCAGCGGTGACTGGTTGCGTACCGGCAGGTAGGCAGCAGCCGGGTGTGAACCAAGCAGCGTCAGAACAACTAAGGAAGGTGTGGTGCAATAGATGACTTTCGCTGCACATTTGCGTAATATCGTAGCCAGTTTAGAACTAGGGAGCGTGCGCGCGACATGCATAGGTTTTTATCCGTGGCTGTTATTATTAGTGTTCTTTGCCTGGCGACAGGCTGTGGGCAAAAAGGGCCACTCATTCTACCTGAGGACGATGCGCCCGCTAAAGCCAAATCTGCGAACTCTGGTGAAGAGCGCGCAAAGTCGTAAATCCGAATTTCATGAGTTACTTTCCGTTTATTGACGGTGTATTACACGCCGAAAATGTCACTGCGTCTGCACTTGCAGAGAGCTATGGCACGCCAACCTATGTTTACTCCCGTACCGCGCTGGAATCACACTATCAAGCCTATGCTGATGCGATGGGCCCAGATGATTTGGTGTGTTATGCGGTTAAGGCTAACTCCAATATAGCGGTTCTGAATGTGCTTGCGCGGTTGGGGGCGGGGTTTGATATTGTCTCTGTGGGCGAGCTTGAACGTGTATTGTTAGCTGGTGGCGATCCGGATCGCGTTGTGTTTTCAGGCGTGGCGAAAAAGTCTGCAGAAATGCGCCGTGCGTTGGATGTCGGGATTCATTGTTTTAATGTTGAATCCGAAGCTGAGCTCGAACGCCTCAATCAGGTCGCCGCTGAAATGAACGCGGTTGCGCCGGTTTCACTGCGGGTGAACCCAGATGTTGATGCGCAGACGCACCCCTACATCTCTACGGGTCTTAAAGAGAATAAATTCGGTATCGGTATTGATGATGCGTTGGCCGTTTATGAACGTGCGCAAACGATGCAGCACGTGGATGTTATTGGTGTAGATTGCCATATAGGCTCGCAGTTAACCGATACACAACCGTTTTTAGATGCCATGGATCGTGTTTTAGCATTGGTTGATGCGTTAGCCAGCAAAGGCATTCTTTTGGAACATGTCGATCTTGGTGGTGGTTTGGGCGTCACATACGAGGATGAACAGCCACCTGCAGCAGGCGACTACATTCGCGCGATCAAGGCTAAATTGGCACCCTATAATGTTGGGCTAGTGGTTGAGCCTGGTCGTTCTATTGCTGCTAATGCGGGTATTTTGTTGACGGAAGTAGAATACCTGAAGAGCAACGGTGATAAACATTTTGCGATTATCGATGCGGCGATGAATGACATGATTCGTCCAGCGCTGTATCAAGCCTGGATGGATATGCAAGCGGTTGCACCGAGTGACGGGACTTCGGCCAATTACGATTTGGTTGGCCCTGTGTGTGAAACCGGTGACTTTTTAGGTAAAGATCGTCAATTGACGTTAGCGGCGGGTGATATCGTGGCGCAGTTCTCTGCCGGTGCCTATGGTTTTACTATGGCATCGAACTACAACACGCGCGGCCGTGCTGCCGAAGTTATGGTGGATGGCGACAAGCATTATCTGATTCGTGAACGTGAAGATATCAGTGATATGGTGCATGGCGAGTCTCTGATTCCTTGAAACCGTTGATTGAATAAAGGCATAAACATGTTACTGCGCTTCAGCAAAATGCACGGTGCTGGCAACGATTTTGTTGTGTTGGACCTGATTTCACAGAAATTTACGCCGCGTGCCGACGTGATGAAAGCGCTTGCGGATCGTCATTTTGGCGTCGGCTGTGATCAGATCTTGCTAGTTGAATCCCCGTCAAAACCACATAATGATTTCAAATATCGTATTTTTAATGCCGACGGCAGTGAAGTCGAGCAGTGTGGTAATGGCGCCCGTTGTTTTGCTCGCTATGTTCGTCAGAAAGGTTTGATCGGGAAGGATCATATTCGTGTCGAAACCGCCGGTGGCGATATTGAGTTGTTTATCGAAGCCGATGGTGTACGCGTGGACATGGGGCTGCCAGTACTTGAGCCGGCTCATATTCCTTTTGAAGCGGATTTCAAAGCATCGGTTTATACCCTGGAAGCTGCCGGTCAAACACTGCACGTGGGTGCGGTTTCCATGGGCAATCCTCATTTAGTCTATCAGGTGGATAACGTCGATGCCGCGCCTGTTGAGNCGCTAGGGCCGGCACTGGAATCGCATTCGCGGTTTCCCAATCGAGTGAATGCCGGTTTTATGCAGATTGTGAGTCGTGATCATATCCGTTTGCGGGTGTATGAGCGTGGTTCTGGCGAGACTCTGGCTTGTGGCAGTGGAGCATGTGCTGCGGTAGTTTCAGGCATTGTTCAGGGGCTGCTGGACGATAAGGTGACGGTGGAATTACCGGGCGGTAAGTTAATTATCGAATGGGCAGGCGATGGGCATTCGGTATATCAGGTTGGCCCTGCAGAATTCGTTTTTGAAGGTAAAACACAGGTTTAACACGCTGTTATTAAGGAATTTATTATGATGCAAGACGCTACAGCGACTGAATCGCCTTTGGAGGCGGCGCAAGTTGAGGAATATTTGCGTAATAACCCCACCTATTTTCTCGAGCGTGAGCACTTACTGACAGAATTGTATCTACCCCATGCTAGCGGTGAAGCCGTGTCTTTGCTCGAGCGCCAGGTCAGTCTGTTGCGTGAACGCAATATTGATGCCCGCAAACGTCTGAAGGAATTTCTTGAGCAAGGTGAGCGTAATGATGAATTGTTTGGTAACACTCGCCGCGTCGTTACTGCCTTGTTGGAAGCACGTAATTTAACCGATTTGGTTGAGCGCCTCTATGCCAGTTGCCAGAATGAATTTGGTGTTGAGTTTCAAAAGTTTACCTTGCTCAGTCGCGACGGCCATCATCGCCAAACACAAGTGCGTTGTGTAAATTTGTCTGAGGCGGAAACGGCTGTTCCAGTATTGTCTCGTATCCAACAATGTGTCGCGGGGATATTTCGCGAGGATGAGTTGAAGTTGCTGTTTGCTGGTGATCATAACGGTGTCGGTTCGGCGCTGTTGCTGCCCGTTTTTGTCAGTGGTGAGCTGGTCGCTGTAATGGCGTTTGGTAGCAGTGATGTGAAGTACTTTAACAATGAACCCGATACCTTATTTCTGGATTTCATCGGTGATGTACTTGGGCGTTTATTGCCACGTTTTGTTTAGTGCAGGTAAATCATTAGACTTGCAACGTAAGTTCAGTGAAAGGCGGGGAATAGATGGAGTGGACGTACGCGCTGGATCAATACATCGATTATATCCGGGATGTTCGTCGCCTGTCGCCGCACACAGTTAGTAATTATCAGCGCGATTTGTCGGCATTTGCAGTGCATTGCGACGGCGAAAAGCTTCTCGTATTTGCTGTCGCGCAGCATGATGTGCGTTTCTATGCCAATCAGCTGAGGCGTGCTGGGCAATCTTCCAAAACGTTGCAGCGAAAGTTATCTAGTATCCGTCAGTTCTACCAATATTTTATCAAAATTCGCCAGTGTCACGATAACCCAGCGCTGGGTGTCACGCCGCCAAAGCAAGGGCGCAAGCTTCCAAAAGTCATGGATGTTGATCAGCTCAGTCAGCTTTTGACGCTTGATGCTGATGAACCACTGCAGATCCGTGACAAAGCCATGGTTGAGTTATTTTATGGTTGTGGTCTGCGATTGGCTGAGCTGGCGTCTTTAGATCTTACTGATATCGATCGTTCAGCCAAACAGTTAGTTGTTACTGGCAAGGGTAATAAGCAGCGATTGCTTCCAGTCGGCAAAATGGCATTGGAAGCAATCGGGCAGTGGCTAAAAGTCCGTAGCACGCTTACGTCGGCTGATGAGCCTGCATTGTTTCTTAGTCGATCTGGGCGACGACTCAGTCATCGTTCGATTCAGCAGCGATTAAAAAATCTGGCGCAACAGCAAGCTTCACAGCAGCACTTGCACCCCCATTTGTTGCGTCATTCGTTTGCCAGTCACCTATTGGAATCCAGTGGTGACTTGCGCGCAGTGCAAGAGTTGTTAGGCCATAGCGATATCAGTACTACACAAATATACACACATTTAGATTTTCAACATTTGGCTAAAACCTATGATGCAGCGCACCCACGCGCGAATCGTTCGCGGCGTGACGATAACAGTGACAATGAATAGGCATTTCGTCGCTTGCCAATGATCATCGCGTTAGTATTGTTTGTCTTGGTGGTTGATTGAAATGTGCTGAGAGGCCTTGGTGGCGAGTAAGGGCAGGGCAGCAAGAATGCACTTGAATGAATGCTTGTGGGGGCATTCAACAATACCTGCAGTTTGCGCCGCAGGTATTGTTTTTATAGGGCCCTGAATAGATTTCAGTGAAGATCGGTGCAGGGACAGACGCTAGAAAATTTCTTCCAAGTTAACCGACTGGCTTTCAGGTGTTTGTTGGCTGGTCGGTGTTTCTGGTACTTGGCCGGCTTTAAAGAACTCGAAGGTTGTATCTGTTTGCCCAGGTAACGCCCGTTTGCCGGTCTTTTTGTCGATTAACACGCTCACAATACCGGGTGGCGGCGTTAGGTGGTTCAATGGCGTACCTTTTAATGCGACTTTCATGATGTCAATCCACATCGGTAGTGCCGCCGTGCCGCCGTATTCGCCGCGCCCGAGAAAGCTGTTATTGTCAAAGCCAACCCAGGCGACCGTAACAATGTTCTTTTGATAGCCCGCAAACCAGGCGTCGGTGGGTCCGTTGGTGGTACCAGTTTTTCCGCCAATATCGTTGCGTTTGAGTGCGCGGCCAGCTCTCCAACCAGTACCTTTCTGGGTGACGTCACGCAAAATACTATCCATCAAAAACACGTCTTGCTCACTCATAATGCGTTGTGCATAGTTATGGTCGCTTTCTGTAGTTTGCTCTCGATTCAGTACCTCCAGGTCGTTCTTGAAGGCAGAGGTGAAATCGTTTGCAGCAGAGTTTTGATTGGCGTCGTCCAAGCAATCTTCACAGGCAAGTGTTGGTAGAGCCTGATAAACCGCGTTGTCTTCCAGGGTGATGCGATCAATCATATATGAGTTGACCTTGAATCCTTGATTGGCAAATGTTGAATAGGCGGTAGCCACTTGCAGCGGTGTAAAGGACGCACTACCGAGCGCGAGCGATAGATCTTTAGGAAGTTTGTCGATGCCGAAACCGAAGCGTGACAAGTAGTTGCGTGCCCTGTTGATACCTACTTTTCTAAGAACTCGAATAGATACCAAGTTGCGGCTTCGATAGAGACCTTCACGAAGACGCGTAGGGCCTAGAAACTTGCCGTCATCGTTGCTCGGGGTCCAGATGTTTTCGAGCTGAGAGTCTTCGAACACAACGGGTGCATCGTTGATGATGGTAGCGGGTGTTAATCCGCTATTGATCGCTGATGCGTAAACAAATGGTTTCATAGCCGAACCCATCTGACGTTCGGCTTGGGTGGCCCGGTTAAACTTACTTTTATAAAAGTCGTAACCGCCGATTAAGGCGAGAATAGCGCCATCGAATGGGTCCATTGATACCAGTGCGGTCTCGATATCCGGCACTTGGGTGAGTACCCACTGATTATCGGTATTCTTTCTGATGCGAACAACATCGCCAACTTTTACAATATCAGCGGCTTTTTTCGGCAGTGCACTGCGACGGCTGGCCGAGAGGTAGCGGCGTTTATCTGATAACCCGTTTTGCCAGCCGACGGTTATTGCTGCGCCGCGGGCATTCTCAACAACAATAGACTCTTCGTTCACCTTAACTACAATAACCGGCACATTGCCGGCAATGGTTTGTGCCGTTGCAAAGTAGGCTTTCTTTGTCTCATCGCTGAGATCTTTTAGGTGTTTTTCGGGTTTACGATAACCATGACGGCTGTCGTAGGCTTGAGTACCTTTGATTGCTGCTCGGTGAGCTGTCGCTTGAATGCGGCTATTAATCGTTGTGTAAACTTTATAGCCGTCGTAAATGAAGGCTTCCCCAATCAAATCTTCGGCTTTTTGGCGTGCCATTTCCGCAACATAAGGGGCGTAGACTTCAATGTCGACGCTATGGCGGGAGGCTGTAAGCGGTGCTTTGACGGCTGCTTGATAATCTACGGTGTTGATGTAGCCGAGGCTATGCATACGGCCCAAAATCCAGTCGCGGCGCTTCAGTGCGCGCTCGGGGTTGGCGAGCGGGTTGTAGGCGGATGGCGCCTTGGGTAATCCTGCAATCATTGCCGCTTCTGCAGCAGAAAGTTCGTCGACGCTTTTGCCGTAGTAAACTTGCGCTGCCGCTGCGACACCGTATGCGCGATGTCCGAGAAATATTTTATTTAGATAAAGCTCGAGTATTTGATCCTTACTCAGTGAACGTTCCATTTGCAGCGCTAGGAAAATTTCGCGCAGTTTTCGGATTACTGTTTTTTCAGGCGTCAGGAAGTAGTTCTTGGCAACCTGCTGGGTGATGGTGCTGCCCCCAGAGCGTCGAGATGCGCCACTGAGGGCCTGGTAGATAGCACGGCCTAAACCGTTGAGGCTAACGCCGTTGTGTTTATAAAAACGATCGTCCTCAGCGGCAAGGAAGGCGTCGATGAGGATCTTTGGCGTGTCTTCGATATCGATTGGTGAGCGGCGCTTGTTGCCAAACTCGGCGATCAATTTTTCGTCATTTGTATAAATGCGCAGTGGTATTTGCAGCTTTATATCAGGTAGTATATCGACGTTCGGTAGTTTTGGCGCCAAATACAAGAAGGTGCCAGCGATGCCAAGAATGACCGTGCAAACGACGGCTATTGTGACACAGGTAATATATTTGAGGGTTTTAGTCATAATTTGGCTTTGTTTGCTTTATATTCGACAAACTGCTTGTCAGTTGTAAAAGTTTATCGAAAGATTTACATAATAAGAATTTTTTTATTTTGACTTATTTATGCTAATGTTGATAAGAAGTTAAAGCTAAAAAGCATAAATAGCTCGTAAGTCATTGATTTTTCAGGGGTGTTCTCGTGTTAAGCTTGTTTGGTAAGAAGCGAGTCTCTATTCTCGGGCTGGATATCAGCTCGACATCAGTCAAGCTGCTTGAACTCAGCCAGACTAACGAAGGTTACCGCGTGGAAAGCTATGCGGTTGTGCCCCTACCTGTCAATGCAGTAACCGAAAACAACATCAATGATGTCGATGTTGTCGCAAATGCGGTGGTTGGCGTCGTAGAAAAATCCAAAACTAAGGCAAAACACGGCGCTGTTGCGGTTGCTGGTTCTGCCGTTATCACCAAACTCATCGAAATGCCTGGCGATTTGAATGAAGAGCAAATGGAGCTTCAGGTCAGCAACGATGCAGAGCAGTATATTCCTTTCCAGATAGAAGATGTCGCGTTGGACTTCGAAGTTCAAGGGTTTGTTGATGGCAAAGACGATCGAGTCGAGGTGTTACTTGCCGCCTGTCGTCGTGAAAACATCGATACGCGGGTGGCCGCTCTGACAATTGCTGGTATTAATCCCAAAGTGGTCGATATCGAAGCTTATGCGATGGAACGGGCGTTTCAGCTAATTACTGGGCAATTAGATAGTTTAGATGAATCATCGACCGTCGCAATTATCGATGTAGGTGCGCGTGTCACAACATTAAGTGTGCTGTTGGGTGGGCAAACGGTTTATAGCCGTGAGCAACTATTTGGTGGCCAGCAATTAACAGAAGAAATTCAGCGTCGTTACGGACTCTCGCTTGAAGAAGCTGGGGTCGCTAAAAAACAAGGCGGCTTGCCGGACGATTATGAACATGAAGTGCTTGCACCTTTCTTGGATGCGGTTGTTCAGCAAATTACCCGATCACTGCAATTTTATTTTTCTTCCAGCGAACATGAAGAAGTCGATCATGTCGTTCTCGCCGGCNGTGTGGCATCGATGGCAGGGCTTGCAGATCTTGTACGAGATCGATTGGGAACACCATGCGTTGTAGCTAATCCTTTTGCCCATATGACAGTGGCTTCGCGGGTCAATGCAATGGCGCTGAGTAATGATGCACCGGCTCTGATGATAGCCTGTGGACTGGCGATGAGGAGCTTCGACTAATGGCAACGATTAATTTATTGCCCTGGAGAGAGGAACGCAGGGAAGAACTGAAAAAGGAATATCTCACCATATTGGGCGCTTTTGTGTCAGTTGCGGTGTTGATGGTGTTTCTGATTCAGATGGCATTATCGTCATCCCTTNAAAATCAAGACGGCCGTAATCAGTTTTTGCAAAAGCGGATTGACGAACTTGATGAGCAGGTTAAAGAAATAGAGAGTCTCAAGACCAACAAGAATCAATTGGTCGAGAGAATGAAAATTATTCAAGGCTTGCAGGGGAATCGCCCTGAGATCGTGCATATTTTTGACGAAATTGTTCGTACCTTGCCAGACGGTGTTTATTACAGCTCTATAAGTCGTAAAGGTGAAGAGCTCGAAATTGAAGGGGTTGCTGAATCTAACAACCGTATTTCCAGTTTGATGCGCCAACTGGATTCGTCAGAGTGGTTTGCTTCTCCGAATCTATACGAGGTCAAAGCAATGGACGGTGCTGGCAGTGGGGCCAGTGAATTTAAACTCAAGGTGAAGGTTGTGTCGCCTTCTGATACTGATGCGGAACAATAGCAATAAATTGGCAGGTTGAAGAAAATGGCGAAAAAGCTGGATATCGATTTAAAAGAAATATTCGAGAACCTGCAGGAACAATTGCAGGATTTTGATATCAACGACCTTTCTCTTGAGACCGTGGGCACTTGGCCGCTGGTAGTCAAGGTGATCTCTTGGGTGTTGGCATTAATTATCGTCATCGTTTTGGGGTATCAGTTCATGATAAGTGAGCTTATTACTCAGAATGATGCGGCCTCTGCAAAAGAACAGCAATTGAAGCAGACGTTCAAGCAGAAAGCGTTTATGGCGGCGAACCTTGATGCCTATCGTTCACAAATGGACGATATGGAAGAGTCGTTCGGTGCACTAGTGAGTCAGTTGCCGAGTGATACCGAAGTGCCGGGGCTGCTGGAGGATATCACCAATAAAGGGTCTATTAGTGGTTTAGCAATTGACTCGATCGATCTCAAGCAAGAAGTTTCCGAAGAGTTTTATGTGAAGCTACCGATTGAAGTTATTGTCAGGGGTGCCTACCACAACTTGGGTGCGTTTGTTAGTGGTGTCGCAAGTTTGCCTCGAATTGTGACGCTTACCGATTTTACTATCGTTCCTAAAAGTAAGACCAATAAGCGACAAGATGCATCAAACCTTGAAATGATAATAACGGCTAATACTTATCGTTATAAAATTGAAAAACAAGCAAAGTCTCGTAAGAGAACAAAACGTTAAGGAGGAGGGTCTATGAAGCGTCAAATAATAAAGCTCCTTCCTTTTGCTCTGTGTACGGGCGTGTTGGTAGGCTGTGGTGGTTCGGATCATCAGGATCTGGTCGAGTATATGGCCGATGTGAAGGCGCGACCTTCAGGGCAGATTGAGCCAATACCTGAGTTTACGCCGTATAAGCCGTTTGATTACGGCGTTGCCCAAATGCGAGGACCTTTTGATCGGCCGGTGACAATTGAGCGGATCATCGAGATGCTACCAGCATCGACAGTTGAACCTGATTTTAATCGAATCAAAGAGTATTTGGAGCAGGTTAACCTGGAGTCATTGGCCATGGTCGGGACTATCGAGCAAGATAGTATATTGTGGGCTTTGGTCGATGATGGATCGGGTAATGTCCATTATGTGAAGGAAGGTAATTACTTAGGAAAACATCATGGCAGGATAATGGTTGTCGCCAATAGCCATTTACAAGTCGTGGAAATCATTTCGAATGGTACTGATGGCTGGGTTGAAAGGCCGAGAACCTTAGAGATGAGAGAAGAATAAGAGAATAAATATCATGAATATCGCCACTATCTCGAGATTTCCTGTGATGAAACGGATGTTTTCAGCCGCTGCCCTCTCCCTTTTCTCGGCAGCTCAAGCATTTGCTGTGAATATGGTGGATGCAGATTTTAGCGCTTTGCCGGACGACCGTGTTGAAATGCGGTTTACTTTTGATGGTGATGCGCCGGATCCAAAGGTGTTTGCGATTGAAACCCCTGCGCGCCTTGCCATTGATTTGGAAGGTGTTCAGTCGTTGTTAGGCAAAAAGAAATTTGCCTTAGGCTTGGGGGATGTTGATAGCACGATGGTGTTGACTTCCGGTAATCGCACGCGGGTGATCGTCAATATGGTTGAGCTTGGCCCTTATGATACACGTGTCGAGGGCAATGAGCTGGTTGTCAGCTTAGGGGGTGACAACAAAACTATGGCGAAGCAGGCTGCTGGTGTCGCAGAGTCTCAGCGTGGGGGGGCAGAAAAACCTCAGCCGAAAAAAGCGGAAGTGCCGGCCATTGAAAGTGTTGATTTCCGACGTGGTGATAATGGTGAAGGACGGCTTATTGTTGATCTATCCAGCCCTTATATCGACGTCAACAGCGAGCAAAAAGGCGAAGCTATTGAGTTGACGTTCAAAAATACCTTGTTGCCTGAAGAGCTTCAGCTGCGCTATGACGTTGCAGACTTTGCTACTCCTATTAAAACGCTCGATGCGAAACTGTTAGGTAATGACACAGTTATTAAAGTTATGCCTACAGGCGAGTATGAGTATTTGGCGTATCAATCTGGTGAAACCTATGTACTGACGGTTAAGGCTCTGACTGAAGAAGAAATTGAGGCGCGTAAGAAAGAATTCACCTTTGTTGGTGACAAACTTTCGTTGAATTTTCAAGATATTGAAATCCGTTCAGTTCTTCAGCTAATTGCAGACTTTACCGACCTTAACTTAGTTGCTAGTGACACGGTCAACGGGAAAATTACTTTGCGGTTGCAAAACGTTCCTTGGGATCAGGCGCTTGATCTTATTCTGAAAACTAAAGGCCTCGACAAACGTCAGGAAGGTAATGTATTGCTGGTTGCTCCGGCTGCTGAAATAGCGCAGCGCGAGCAGCAAGAGATTCAGACCAACAAGCAGCTGGAGGAGTTGGCACCACTGCAAACGGAATTTATTCGTATCCGATATGCTGATGCGAATAACATTTCTGAAATGTTGGATGGGGAAAACAGCCCCTCTGGTCGTGACAACCGAATTCTAACGGACCGTGCGATGGTCGTTGTGGATGAGCGTACAAACTCATTGCTAATTACTGAGACTGCATCAAAGCTGGCCGCCATCCGACGCCTGATTAATCTGATTGATGTGCCAGTACGTCAAGTAATGATCGAGGCACGTATTGTTATTGCAACCGATACAGCCACTGAATCATTGGGTATCAAATGGGGTGGTTTCTTGGGGAATCGTAACGATGACCGCGTTATTCTGGCTTCAGGTAGCGATCAATCTATTATCGATGTAGCAAACGGTGATGAGGTGGAGTTTGGTAATGTGGTTGATTTGGGTGTGGCTGATGTTGGTGCGACCCAGTTTAACCTAGGTTTGATTACTGATAGCGGCATTCTGAATTTGGAGTTGTCGGCTATTGAGACGGCTGGTGATGGAGAGGTGCTGTCGCAACCGAAAATAATAACTGGAGATAAGCAAAAGGCGATTATCAAGTCTGGTACGGAGATTCCTTATGAAACAACCGCGCCAAACGGTGGTACGACAATTGCCTTTCGTGACGCTGCGTTGATCTTAGACGTGACGCCAAGTATTACGCCCGATAATCGCGTTATTATGAAACTGGATATTTCGCAGGATTCGCCTGGTGAGGAAACAGGTAACGGTATTCCAACAATTGATACCAACCAGCTGGAAACTGAAGTTTTGGTTAACAACGGCGAGACAATTGTTCTCGGTGGTGTATTCTCGTCCCAAGAGCTNGAACAGATCACTAAAACACCTTTCCTTGGCGATATACCATACCTTGGTCGTTTGTTTAAACGTACTATCAAGACCTCGCAAAAGACCGAATTACTGATATTTGTTACGCCAAAAATTATGGCGGACCAGCTGGTTCAGTAATGCCGACCAAAATCATTCTGGTTGGGCCTATGGGGGCGGGAAAAACCACCATAGGCCGCATGTTAGCGCAGGAACTTAGCCTCCCTTTTAAAGATGTGGATCATATGGTCGTCGAGCAAGCGGGGGCTGATATTCCATGGATCTTTGATATGGAGGGTGAACTCGGCTTTCGTAAACGCGAAACGCAGTCTTTGCTTGCCGCAATTGACGGTGAATCGGCAATTATTGCTACCGGTGGCGGCATTGTTACGCAGGCTGAAAACCGCAAGTTCCTCAACCAGCAGTCGTGTGTTGTGTACTTGGCAACAAGTGTTGAGCAGCAATACCAGCGGACGCTGAAAGACAAAAACCGCCCCTTGTTGCAGCAGAGCGACCCACGTCAAGTTCTCGAAGACCTTATGGCGATTCGTCGTCCTCTATATGAGGAGGTGGCGGATATTACGATTGAAACCGATCGTAATCGCCCTAAAGTGGTCGTCAACCAGATCATCTCCCACTGGAATAAATACGCATAGACTTTTACAATCGCCGTTTTGAATAAACGGTGGTCGTTATGCAATTGCAGGTAGATCTCGGGGATCGCAGTTATCCCATTATTATTGAATCGGGTGTTTTACGCGATTCTTCCCATGTTGCCAATCTTATTGATGGTAAACATATTTGCATTGTCACCAATGACACGATTGCACCGCTTTATCTAAAGCAAACTCGGCAGCTATTGTCGGGTGCTGCTTCCATTTGTGAATCAATTTTGCCGGACGGCGAAGCGTTTAAAAACCTTAAAACCCTAAATCAGATCTTTGACGTTGCTTTGGAACACCGTTTGAATCGTAAGAGCCTTTTGGTGGCTTTGGGTGGCGGCGTGGTGGGCGATATGACCGGCTTTGCGGCAGCATGCTACCAGCGCGGTATTGATTTCATCCAAATTCCAACCACATTGCTGTCACAAGTCGATTCGTCAGTCGGCGGAAAAACTGGCGTTAATCATCGACTGGGCAAAAACATGATCGGTGCATTCCATCAGCCACGCACCGTTTTGATCGATACCGATACGCTGAAAACTCTGCCAGAGCGAGAGTTGGCAGCAGGTCTTGCTGAAGTTATCAAATATGGCTTGATCGCCGACGTGGACTTTTTCGATTGGCTGGAATCAAACATTAATGCGTTAAATGCCAAAGATAGTGCTGCGTTGGCGTACGCTATTCAGCGCTCGTGTGAGATAAAGGCCGATGTTGTTGCTCAGGACGAGCGTGAAGGAGGCATACGTGCAATCCTGAACCTCGGGCATACGTTTGGTCATGCGATTGAAACCCATGCCGGATATGGTGAGTGGCTGCACGGCGAGGCTGTGGGTGTTGGCATGGTAATGGCTGTTGATTTGTCGGTACGCATGGGTAATTTGCATAGCGATGTACTTGAGAGGGCTAAGTCCCTGATCGACCGCGCAAAACTGCCTTTGACGGCGCCATCGGATATGTTGAATGAGGATTTTTTATCGGCAATGTCGGTCGATAAGAAGAATGTGGACGGTAAAATTCGTCTTGTTTTGATGGAATCGTTGGGTAATGCGTATGTAACCGATGATTTTGAAATTTCGCTTATGGAGCAAGTTATTGCGGATTATGTTGCATAATCGCAACATAATGGCCGTAAATCTCAACAGATGGCAGCGCGTTTGCTGCTAACTATTGCCATTAAAACGACGAAAAATTTGTCGTTGGCCCTATCTGCATGTAAAATACCCTGCCTTTTTCTGGGTGGAACCCAATGCTTAACGCCGGCGTCTGCCGGTTTGTCGGCGTTAAATCCATAGACACTTTAAGAAATACGAGACGTTGCTATGCAAGCAGGCCTATATAGCCCTGGAGATTTTAGAGACAATTGCGGATTTGGTTTGATCGCGCATTTGAAGGGTGTTGCCAGCCATGAGTTGCTGTTAACTGCAATTGAATCTCTGACCTGTATGACTCACCGCGGTGGTATTGCTGCTGATGGCAAAACCGGTGATGGTTGTGGTCTCCTGATCAAAAAGCCAGATTCCTTCTTCCGTACAATTGATGCTGAGCAGTTTGGAAGCACTTTGCAAGATCGTTATTCGGTAGCCATGATTTTCCTGAGCCCGGATGACGCTGACGCACAGGCAGCCAGAGCGGCGGTTAATGCCGAGCTGGAAGCGCAGGGTCTGTCGGTTGTCGGTTGGCGTGTTGTACCCACAGACGCTTCTGTTTGTGGCGAAATTGCACTCGAAAGCTTGCCACAGTTTGAGCAGGTATTCATTAACGCCAACGGTAAATCAGAAGCAGAATTCAGTAATGCGCTGTTCATCGCGCGTCGAATGGCTGAAAAAGCACTGGCTGACGATGCAAATTTTTATATTGCCAGCATGCAGCAAGATGTCGTCTCGTATAAAGGTTTGGTGATGCCGGTAGATTTACCGAAATTCTACCTTGACCTTGCAGACGAACGTTTGGAAACGGCCATTTGTGTATTCCACCAACGTTTCTCAACTAATACGTTACCACGCTGGCCGCTAGCACAACCATTCCGCCTGTTGGCGCATAATGGTGAAATCAACACCATTATGGGTAACCGTAACTGGGCTGATGCACGTGCCAACAAATTTGAAACGGCGACGTTGCCCAATATCAGAGATTTACAGCCGCTGGTTAATCGCACCGGATCCGATTCATCATCGATGGATAACATGTTGGAAGTTCTCCTGGCTGGCGGTATGGATCTATTCCGTGCAGCACGCATGATGGTGCCGCCTGCATGGCAGAATATTCAAACCATGGATGCTGATTTGAAAGCATTCTACGAATACAACTCCATGCATATGGAGCCGTGGGATGGCCCTGCCGGTATCGTATTAACCGACGGCCACAAAGCTGTATGTATGTTGGATCGTAACGGATTGCGCCCTGCACGTTATGTGGTTACTAAGAATGATTTCATCGTTTGTGCATCGGAAGTCGGAACGTATTCGTACGAGCCAGAAGATGTAATCAGCAAAGGGCGTGTTGGTCCAGGCCAGATGCTAGCGGTCGACACCGATTCGGGTGAGATCCTGCTGACAGACGACATCAACGAAAAACTGAAAGGCGCTCAGCCATACAAAAAATGGCTCAAGAACANCGCCGTTCGTATTGAAGCAGATTTGGAAGGTGACGCGATTCAAGAGGCTATCAGCTCGGATGAGCTAGATGCCTACATGAAAATGTATCAAGTCTCATTTGAAGAGCGTGATCAAGTGATGCGCCCGCTGGCTGAGTCCGGTCAAGAAGCCGTCGGCTCCATGGGCGATGATACGCCGATGGCGGTGTTGTCTAAGCATAAGCGCTCTATCTATGACTATTTCCGTCAGCAGTTTGCTCAGGTTACTAACCCGCCAATCGATCCGCTGCGTGAAGCGATCGTTATGTCGCTGGAGACATGTGTCGGTGCTGAGATGAATGTGTTCGAAGAAACCGAACAGCATGCGCATCGCGCCATTTTGAGCTCCCCGGTTTTGTCGAAGTCAAAACTTGACCAAATTCTTGGTCTCAATGACGATGCCTTTAAAGCGATTACATTGGATCTGCATTACAGCCCGGAATCATCAAATTTGGATGAGGCTGTTCAAGCCTTGTGCGTGGTTGCTGAAACTGCGGTACGTGAAGGCAATGTATTGTTGGTGTTGTCTGATAAAGCTATTCAGCAAGGCAAAATTCCAGTACCTGCGTTGATGGCAACCGGTGCGGTTCATCATCACCTGATTAAGGTCGGCCTGCGTTCGGATGCCAACATTATTGTTGAAACCGCAACGGCTCGTGACTCTCATCAGATGGCTGTTTTGATCGGCTTTGGTGCAACGGCTATTTACCCTTATCTGGGTTATGCCGTTCTGAACGATTTGGTTGTTACCGGCGAATTGTTGGGTGAGCCGATAGAAATCTTCCGCAACTACCGTAAAGGTCTGAACAAAGGCTTGCTGAAAATCCTGTCGAAGATGGGGATTTCAACCATCGCTAGCTATCGCGGTGCGCAGTTGTTTGAAGCCGTCGGTCTTGCGACACCAGTGGTTGAGCTGTGTTTCCGTGGAGTGCAAAGCCGCATCGAAGGTACAGACTTCAGCGATATCGAAAATGATCAAAAAGCGTTGGCCGGTGCCGCGTGGAAAAAGCGCCAGGGTATTGCTCAAGGTGGCTTACTCAAATATGTGCACGGTGCCGAGTACCATGCTTACAACCCCGATGTTGTTAAAGCCTTGCAAGATGCTGTTCAAACCGGTGACTTTGCTGCCTACAAACGTTACGCAGAGCTGGTGAACAACCGTCCGGTTGCTGCATTGCGTGACTTAATGGCACTGAAAGACGACACAACATCCATCGATTTGGCCGACGTTGAACCTATCGAAGCTATTCTGAAGCGCTTTGATTCGGCAGGCATGTCATTAGGTGCGCTGTCCCCTGAAGCACATGAAGCATTAGCAACCGCGATGAACCGTTTGGGCGCGCGCTCGAACTCCGGTGAAGGCGGTGAAGATCCTGCCCGTTTCGGTACTGAGCGTGTATCGCGCATCAAGCAGATTGCATCGGGTCGTTTCGGTGTGACACCACATTACTTAGTGAATGCCGATGTTCTGCAGATCAAAGTTGCTCAAGGCGCTAAGCCCGGTGAAGGTGGTCAGCTACCGGGTGGTAAGGTCAACACGTTGATTGCCCGATTACGTCACTCGGTGCCTGGTGTAACTCTGATTTCACCACCACCACATCATGATATTTATTCGATCGAAGATTTGGCTCAGCTAATTTTCGATTTGAAACAAGTTAACCCGAAAGCACAGGTATCGGTCAAACTGGTATCCGAGCCCGGTGTTGGTACTATCGCTGCCGGTGTTGCCAAAGCTTATGCGGATTTGATCACCATTTCTGGTTATGACGGCGGTACAGCGGCAAGCCCGTTAACATCAATTCGCCATGCAGGATCTCCGTGGGAATTGGGCTTGAGTGAAGCACATCAAGCACTTCGTGCCAACGGGCTGCGTCAGAAAGTGCGTGTGCAGGCCGATGGTGGTATGAAAACCGGTTTGGATGTAATCAAAGCTGCCATTTTGGGTGCTGAGAGCTTCGGCTTTGGCACAGCGCCAATGGTTGCGTTGGGGTGTAAATACCTGCGTATTTGTCATTTGAATAACTGTGCGACCGGTGTTGCGACTCAAAATGAGAAGTTGCGCGATGATCATTATATTGGCACCGTCGAGATGGTGATGAACTTCTTCAAGTTTGTTGCTGAAGAAACTCGTGAGCTTCTGGCTCGTTTGGGTGTTGCGAGCCTGCAAGATTTGATTGGACGTGTTGATTTGTTAGACGTGCTGGAAGGCACTACTGACAAGCAGAAGAAACTGGACCTGTCGCCCATGTTGTTCAACGACCACATTGCTGCTGATGCGCCGTTGTTCTGCGAAGTCGAATCCAACGNCCCGTTTGATAAAGGTGAGTTAGCGGAGCGCATGGTTGCTGAGACTTTGGCGGCGGTTGAGAATAAAACCGGTGGTGAATTCAGCTTTGATGTAACCAACTGCGATCGATCTATCGGTGCACGTTTGTCTGGCGAAATTGCTCTGAGACATGGCAACCATGGCATGGACGATTCTCCAGTGACCTTGAAACTGCAAGGTACTGCCGGGCAGAGCTTCGGTGTTTGGAATGCTGGTGGTTTACACATGGAGCTGGAAGGTGATGCCAATGACTATGTCGGTAAAGGCATGTCCGGCGGTAAGCTAGTGATTTATCCACCGCGTGTGTCCGAGTTTGCATCCAACGAGGCATCGATTATTGGTAATACGTGCCTGTATGGCGCAACAAGTGGCAAACTCTTTGCTTCAGGCTGCGCAGGCGAACGTTTTGGCGTTCGTAATTCGGGCGCTGAAGCCGTTATTGAAGGCGCTGGTGATCATTGCTGTGAATACATGACCGGCGGTGTTATTACAGTTCTGGGTGATACCGGTTACAACTTCGGTGCAGGTATGACCGGCGGTTTTGCCTATGTACTGGACCTGGATCGTACGTTCTCCGATAAATTCAATGCGGAATTAGTTGAGATCACGCGTATCACTACCGAGGCAACAGGCCCGTACCGTAATCATCTGCAAGCGATGATTGCCGAGTTTGTTGAAGCGACCCAGAGCGAATGGGGCGCCAAATTACTCGAAGAGTTTGATGACTTCGTCAACAAGTTCTGGCTAGTCAAACCCAAGGCAGCCAGCCTTGAGATTTTGATGGCGAACTTGAATAAAGCGGCTTAAGCCGGTTAACCAGAGATTTAGTGAGTTAGTCCATGGCGGAGCGTTTAAATAACAATTTCCAATTCCTTGATGTGGGTCGTCAGGACCCGCGTAAGAAGAGCACGGAAACCCGTAAAGCGGCATTTGTAGAAATCTACGAACCGTTTGAGCAAAAACAATCAGCACAGCAGGCACATCGGTGTCTGGCCTGCGGTAACCCCTATTGTGAGTGGAAGTGTCCGGTACACAACTACATCCCTAACTGGCTGAAACTGGCCAGTGAAGGCAATATCATGGAAGCGGTAGAGCTGAGCCACAAAACCAATACGCTACCCGAAGTGTGTGGTCGTGTTTGCCCTCAAGATCGCTTGTGTGAAGGTGCGTGTACACTCAATGATGGTTTTGGTGCAGTTACCATTGGTAATGTCGAAAAGTACATTACGGATACGGCGCTAGCGATGGGCTGGCGTCCGGATATGTCACACGTCGTCAAGGTTGATAAAAAAGTCGCGATTATTGGTGCTGGCCCTGCCGGACTGGGTTGTGCAGATGTTTTGGCGCGTGCAGGTGTTGGTGTTGTGGTCTACGACAAATACCCTGAAATTGGCGGACTGTTAACCTTTGGTATTCCTGAATTCAAGCTCGAAAAATCGGTGCTGGCGAAGCGCCGTGAGCTATTTGAAGGCATGGGCATCGAGTTTCGTTTGAATACGGAAGTCGGCAAAGATATCGAATTCCAAAGCATTATTGATGAGCACGATGCTGTCTTTTTGGGTATGGGTACATACAACTACATGAAAGGCGGCTTCCCAGGTGAAGATCTTGATGGCGTCTATGAGGCGTTGCCGTATTTGATCTCGAATGTGAATCGCAACCTTGGATTCGAACAAGCCGAAGACGATTTTGTCAGCTTGAAGGGTAAACGTGTCATCGTTCTTGGTGGTGGTGATACCGCGATGGATTGTAATCGTACGGCTATCCGTCAGGGCGCTAAATCAGTAACCTGTGCTTACCGTCGTGACGAAGCTAACATGCCTGGTTCGGTGCGTGAAGTTGCCAACGCCAAAGAAGAGGGCGTGAAGTTCTTGTTCAATCGTCAGCCAGTCGAAATTCTGGGTGATGCGAATGGCGTAACCGGTCTTAAGGTTGTTGAGACTGCGCTGGGTGAGCCGGATGAAAATGGCCGTCGTCGTCCACAAGTCATTGCTGGCAGTGAGCAAGTACTTGAAGCCGATGCTGTTGTTGTTGCGTTTGGTTTTCAGCCCAGCCCAGCGCCTTGGTTTGCGGACTTTGGTATCGAGGTGAATAGCTGGAAAGGTGTTGTGGCTCCTGAAGAACAGGATTACAAGTTCCAGACCACCAATGAGAAGATCTTTGCCGGTGGTGACATGGTTCGCGGTTCAGACCTGGTGGTTACTGCCATCTGGGAGGGACGTGAAGCGGCAGAGGGTATCCTGGATTACCTCGACGTTTAATATTCAGTGAAAGCCCGCTTCGGTGGGCTTTTTTGTGCTCTTTTGTGGTTACGCCGATTCGTTTTATATACCGAATGAAGGTAGCCCTCAGATGAAGTGTTATTTATATGTCAGAATTAAAGAATGATCGTTTCCTTCGCGCCCTGTTGAAACAACCGGTTGATTGCACGCCTGTATGGATGATGCGTCAGGCTGGGCGATATTTACCTGAATACCGTGCAACGCGTAACCAGGCAGGTGACTTTATGAGCCTGTGCAAAAATGCTGAGCTGGCTTGCGAGGTGACTCTACAGCCGCTGGAACGTTATCCGTTGGATGCAGCCATTCTGTTTTCCGATATTCTGACTATTCCGGATGCATTGGGTTTGGGTTTGTACTTTGAAACCGGAGAAGGGCCAAAATTTAGAAAAACCGTGCGCACTGAAGCTGATCTGGCAGGGTTGAAATCAATTAAAGCCGAAGATGACCTCGGCTACGTGATGAATGCCGTCTCAACAATTCGCCGTGAATTGAATGGCCGTGTACCTCTCATTGGTTTTTCAGGCAGCCCGTGGACGTTGGCAACTTATATGGTTGAAGGCGGCTCGAGTAAAGATTTTCGTGCAGCTAAATCCATGGCTTATAATCAGCCGGAATTGATGCATCAATTGTTGGATTTGTTAGCGGATAACGTTATTGACTATTTGAATGCGCAGATTCGCGCTNGTGCGCAGGCCGTACAGATATTTGATACTTGGGGTGGTGCTTTGAGTGCCCATGCCTATCAAACATTTTCGCTGCAATATATGCACAAGATTGTAGATGGTTTGATCCGTGAACATGATGGTCGCAAAGTACCGGTGATCCTGTTTACTAAAAATGGCGGTTTGTGGTTAGAGAGCATCGCAGCAACCGGTTGTGATGGTGTCGGTTTGGATTGGACGATCAATATCGGTGATGCACGTGCCCGTGTTGGTAATCAAGTTGCGCTGCAGGGCAATATGGATCCAACCATGTTGTATGCATCTCCCAAAGCGATCCGTGAAGAAGTCGGGCGCATTCTCGGTGACTACGGTACGGGTACTGGCCACGTGTTTAATCTGGGCCATGGCATTACGCCGGAAGTTGATCCTGAACATGCGGGCGTATTTATCAATGCTGTTCATGAGCTGTCAGCGCAGTATCACCAAGGCTGATTGCATCATGTAGTGCATAAAAAAACCGGCGTTGATGCCGGTTTTTTTATGCGTATTCACTGTTGATCCCGCGTTGTATGGTATGTGAATCGCGGTTAAATACTATCAATCGCCATTCAGGCTGTGATTCATATTAAGCGCAGGTTGCTCGGTATTGGGTCGGCCTACCACTTTGGCGGGTACGCCTGCGACAGTCATGTGCTCGGGCACGTCTTTCAGTACGACGCTGCCGGCTCCGACTTTACAGCCTTCGCCCAAATGTATATTGCCCAGTATTTTGGCCCCTGAGCTGATAAGCACGCCATCGCCAACTTTAGGATGGCGGTCGCCTTGCTCTTTACCGGTTCCTCCCAGTGTAACTGATTGCATGATGGACACATTGTTGCCGATCACGCAGGTTTCGCCGATGACGACGCCGGTCGCATGGTCGATCATGATGCCGTGGCCGAGTTTTGCACCAGGGTGTATATCGACGGCGAAAACGACGGAAATACGATGCTGGAAGTACTGCGCCAGTGATTGGCGACCATGAGACCAGAGCCAGTGGCTAATACGGTAAGCTTGCAGCGCCTGGTAGCCCTTAAAGTAAAGCAATGGTAGCGAGTACCGGTCGCAGGCTGAATCACGCTCAACGACGGCTTTGAGGTCGTTATAGGCTGATTCAATAATTGTTGGGTCAGCCTGCAATGCTTGTTCGACAATTAACCGGATTTCAATTAACGATGTCGCTTCGCAATTAAGTTTGGCGGCTAGCAGGTTAGTCAGGGCGTGTTCCAGATCTTCATGCGCGAGAATCAGCTCATCCAGAAAGCGAACCAGTAGCGGTTCACATTCGGCAACGTCCCGGGCTTCATCAAGAATCGTTTGCCAGATGGGATGTGTCATATCAAATAGGCCTTGGAAAAATTCGAGCTAGTATAGCGCGTTTGATGCATGGAATGTATGCTTGTCGCGGGTTCGGGTAAACAGCAATTTTGCGTTGGTCATTCCATTGTGCCGCCCGACTTAGGCCCTCACGTTTTGAGCAATTGCCTTATAATCGGCGGGCAAAAATGATGATGAGCGTTCGTTGTTGCTCTGGTCTTTATGGTGCCTTCAAGAGCGATCCAGATGGAGATTTAGCATGTTTGAACAGATGACTATGTACTTTGCGGCATTGCCAGCGTTTCTATCCTACTTTGCCATTGGTGGTATTATCATGCTGCTGTGCATCTCCATCTACAATTTGTTAACCCCGATAGATGAGTGGGAGTTAATTAAAAAAGGCGATACTGCTGCAGCCATCGCGTTTTCGGGAAGTTTGCTCGGGTTCATGATTCCATTGGCATCAGCGATTCATTCAGCTCAGACGGCAATTGAATGTGCATTGTGGGGAGCAATCGCCGTTATCATTCAGTTAATTGTGTTTGTCTCTGTGCGTCTGTTTATTCCATCGTTGGCTGAACAAATTCAGCGGGGTGAAATGTCTGCGGGTATTATCCTTGCTTCGATTTCTTTGAGCGTCGGCATGTTAAATGCCGCGTCGATGACATTTTAAACGGTGGTTTGTTGTGCCTTAAGGCTTAGAGTCTTGTTGCTAAAAAATGAAGTAATACACTAGACTGCATCAGTCATGCTGAACGCCTAGATGGTTTTTCGGCCTGGTTTATTGCAATACCTTTCCATCTTCATAGCTGCGCAGCAGTGTTTCGAGATCGGCTAGCTTGATGGGTTTTTCAAGAAAGTCATCCATGCCGACTTCTCGGCAACGACGTTTGTACTCATCAAGAATATGCGCGGATAGCGCAACAATCGCTGTTGGTGTTTGCTCGCGCGATTTTTGCCACTGACGAATCTCCAGTGTGGCGTCAAAGCCATTCATAACGGGCATCTCGCAATCCATCAATACAAGATCAAAGTGCTCCTTTTTTATCGCATCAACGGCAAGTTGACCGTCGGACACCATTTTGTGCTGAACATTTAATGTCTGCATCATTTTACTGATGACTCGACGGCTGACGTCATTGTCTTCAGCGATCAGTACTTTCAGGTGAATCGGGGGTTTTTTGGTCGCTGCTGGGGCTTCGCCACTGTGCATAGCAAATAGGTTACTCAAGGTCAGTCGAACCAGTTTTTGTGAGGCGGGCTTGTTGAGCACAGCTTGTATGCCGGCTTGTTTGGTGATGTGTTCTGGCGGCATGATGCTAAGGCCGGTAAGCATGATAATGACCGGCGGTTTCTCCGACTCCTTCAGCATTTTTTCAGCCACTTCAAGGCCAGATGCATGGGGCATATCGTAATCGACGACAACGGCGTCAAACGGCTCGCCAAGATTTTTCTTGGCGCGGAACATTGCCATCGCTTCATTGGCGTCAAATGCTGCGGTCGCCAGCATGCCCCAGCTGGATGCCTGTTGTTTGATGACTTTACAGCAGGTGTGATTGTCATCCACCACGAGTAAACGTTTGTTAGTTAGCCAGCTATCCGGCCCGGCAGTGTTGTTTTTGTTGTCATCATGAGCGACAACGATTGGCAGACGTAAGGTAAAGCTAAACTCACTGCCCTCGCCAAGTTTGCTGTGCAGATCGAGTGAGGTATGCAGCGCGCGTAAATGCTGTTGAACCAAATACAAACCCGAACGTTTGTCGTTCGCGCGTTGTTCTTGCATTAGGCTGCGCTGACCTTGCTGTGTAATGCCGCGCCCGGTATCTCGTACGCTGAACAATAGGTCGCCTGTTTCGCGATTGAGTTGGATAAGGCTAACAATCACTTCGCCTTGCGATGTGTAGATAACGGCATTTTTAATGAGTTGCTGCAGGATCTGCCGCAGACGTTGGGCATCACCTTCGACGAGTGTGGGCACGTCAGGCTGCACATTCACAATTAACTCAATGTTCCGCTCCTCCGCTTGCAGCCGATAGGCTTGTACCGCTTCATCCACAAGTAGTGGTAGCTCAAAGGTGGATTTTTGTAGGGTCTGATCGCTTTGCTGAAGCTGCAATCGATCACTGATTTCTGCGACGTTATTCAACAGGCTTTGACCCGCCTGCGCGATGGCCTCGACCAGCTGCTGTTGTTTCGGGCTAAGGTCTTCGTTTTCCAACAGATCGGTCATGCCGAGAATGCCCGAAACCGGGGTGCGTAAATCGTGACTGATCTCGCCGAGCAGTTCATTTTGCGCCTTGGCTTTGGCATGGTTGACGGCATTAAATGACGTTTGCTGTTCTTCTCGGTCGTGGAAGCTTTTGTAGTGTACCAGCATCAGAGCCATCAAAAGGCAGGCATGGAGGCTGATAGCCAAGGCGACATCGGGGGTGAACAGTTGATGAAGTTTGTGTACGGAATCGGCGGTAAATGCGTAGCTGATAAAGATACTCAAGCATGCCAGTTGAACCAGGCAGATGGCTAACGAAATACGATTACCCAGCAGCGACCATGCTCNGTAAAATTCTCGCACGATTAAGGCAATTGTAATGATGATCGGAATCCAGATAATTGGAGTGTAATTCTCCCAAAGAAACAGAGTGACTAGATAGCCGATGATGTTAATGATTAGGGCGACATTCAGAATCCGGCTCTGTTGAAATACGGTTCCGAGCTGTGCCAGATAGTCACGTACCAATAATAACAGGGATGCATTGGCTAAGTACGCAATGGTTAGTATGCCAATGTCGATATGGCCTTTGATTGCCGGCCACCAAAAAGTAAACAGATTGGTCGCAGAAAACTGCCCAATGACGCAGCAGAAAGCATAAACACCCAAATAGGTAAAAATATGGGAGTTAAAATATAAGGCCATAAATAGACTGCTGATCATTACCATCAATAACATGCCCAAAGCTAAACCAAAGAGGTTTGCACCGATGATTTCCTGAGTTAAATAGTAACCGGGTGTTTTGAGTAAAAGGTCGAGTGCTTGGTGATTTTCGCGTCGCAATTGCAGAAAGAAGATTTCAGATGCATTGGGCGGCACGGTGATTTTGATATATTGCTGATTGAAGATGTGACCTTGGCGAAGCGCGATAGCCTGATTATTTTGCCAAAGATAACCGTTAACGGCGGAGGCTTCCTGACGGTTGGGGATTAGCCAGAAAATTCGTTTTCGGTCAGTGGTGTTTCGCAAGGCGAAGCGAAGCCACAAATGCTGGCCGAAATCGTCGAGCGCGGCATTATTACTCAGATCAACGGGAGAAAATGCATTGGTGTGATGGCGGCCGATATCTGTGGCAGAAAGCTGTCCGAACTCATTGGCTGATGCAATATCGCTGCCTGCAACCAGGCTGATGGATTCGGTTTTATCATCGATCGTGATAATCGGGGCTGCCGAAACGTTCAGTGCCAGCAAGAGTATCAGGAACAGCAGGCCGCAATGAAAGCGGGGCATGACTTGGAGAAGAGAGAGAAACGCCTTCACCCAAGAATTGGTGAAGGCGTGAAACGGGTGTGTCTTATTGCTGCTGCTCGCGTTCAATGGCACGGTATGCGATATCCCTGCGGAAATAAACATCTTTCCAATCAATCATAGCAACCATGGCATAAGCGTTCGCTTGAGCCTCGGTTACAGTATCGCCTAGCGCTGTTACACAAAGTACACGACCACCATTGGTCAGAACCTGGCCTTTTTCATCAAGGCTGGTGCCTGCTTGGAAGACTTTTTTATTGTCTTCTTCAGCGGGGATGCCAACAATGACATCGCCTTTGTTGTAGCTGGCCGGATAACCGCCGGCAGCCATAACAACACCGACCGATGCACGTGTGTCCCATTGGGTGGTTTTTCCTGCTAGCTCGCCATTGCAAGCGGCTAGGCAGAGTTCAACCAAGTCGCTTTGCAAACGTAGCATAATAGGCTGGGTTTCAGGGTCGCCGAAACGACAATTGAATTCAAGCACTTTTGAGTTGCCATCAGTGTCGATCATCAGGCCAGCATAGAGGAAGCCTCGGTAACGGTTTCCATCCGCTAGCATGCCTTCTACGGTCGGCGTAATGACATTATCCATGACACGTTGATGAATCTCTGGGGTAACAACGGGAGCAGGCGAGTATGCGCCCATGCCACCAGTGTTAGGGCCCTTATCACCTTCATCGCGCGCTTTATGGTCTTGAGAGGTTGCGAATGCAACGACGTCGGTGCCATCAACCATAACGATAAAGCTGGCTTCTTCACCAACAAGAAACTCTTCGACAACAACACGGCTACCGGCTTCGCCAAACGCGTTGCCTTGCAACATGTCTTTGACGGCCTCGATGGCTTCATCTTCTGTCTGTGCCAGAATCACGCCTTTGCCTGCGGCTAAACCATCAGCCTTGACGACAATGGGGGCACCCATTTTACGAATGTACGCGATAGCTTCATCCGTGTCCGTGAAGGTCTGGTAAGCCGCTGTCGGGATGTTATGGCGCGCCAAAAAGTCTTTTGAAAACGCCTTTGATCCTTCAAGCTGTGCAGCCGCTTTGCTCGGGCCGAAGCAGAGTAGGCCTTGGGCTTCAAAATAGTCCACTACACCTTCTACGAGCGGTGCTTCCGGGCCAACGATGGTCAAGCCGACATCGTTGGCTTTGGCAAAGTCTGCCAAGCCGGCAAAGTCCAACGGATCGATTGCCAGGTTCTCAATTTTTGGCTCCAACGCTGTACCGGCATTACCCGGTGCAACAAAAACCGTATCAACCTGTGCGCTTTGCAGGGCTTTCCAGGCGAGAGCATGCTCTCGGCCACCACTGCCAATCAGTAAAACATTCATGGTTATGACCTCGATCAAAAATCAGTGGCGGAAGTGGCGCATGCTGGTGAATACCATTGCCATGCCTGCCTCATTGGCAGCAGCAATGACTTCATCATCACGAATGGAGCCACCAGGCTGGATAACACAGCTGATGCCTGCTTTCGCAGCGTTTTCGATACCATCACGGAATGGAAAGAATGCATCTGATGCCATGACAGAACCTGGGACTTCAAGGCCTGCGTGTTCGGCTTTGATGCCTGCAATACGTGCAGAGTTTACGCGGCTCATCTGGCCCGCACCTACACCAACGGTTTGGCCGTTTTTACCGTAAACGATCGCATTGGATTTAACCATTTTAGCGACTTTCCAGCTAAACAACAGGTCGCGAATTTCTTCGTCTGTTGGCTGGCGTTCAGTGACAATTTTAAGGTCGTCAGCTGTGATCACGCCTAAGTCGCGATCTTGCACTAACAAACCACCATTGACGCGTTTATAGTCGAAAGCTGCTTGTGCTTTTTGCCACTCACCACACTCTAGCAGACGAACGTTTTTCTTTTCAGCGACAGCGGCTTTTGCGTCATCAGCAATGCTTGGGGCGATAATAACTTCAACAAATTGACGATCACAGATCGCTTTTGCCGTTGTAGCGTCCAATGGACGGTTAAAGGCAATGATGCCGCCAAACGCCGATTCAGGGTCAGTTGCAAAGGCTAAATCGTAGGCTTGAGCAATGGTTTCAGCGATCGCAACACCACATGGATTAGCGTGTTTGACGATAACACAGGCAGGCTCGTCAAACTGTTTGACGGTTTCCAGCGCTGCATCGGTATCTGCGATGTTGTTATAGCTTAGCGCCTTACCTTGCAATTGGTTGGCCGTTGAAATCGAGCCAGGTGCCGGGTTTTTCTCAATGTAGAACGCGCTGTTTTGATGCGAGTTTTCACCGTAGCGCATATCCTGCGTTTTGGTGAACTGGGTGTTAAAGGTACGCGGGAAGTTTTCATTGCCACCGGGAACCATGGTGCCAAAGTAGTTGGCGATAGCGCCATCATATGCTGCCGTGTGCTCGTATGCTTTGATAGCGAGGTCAAAACGCGTTGCCTTGCTGGTGCTGGCGTTGTTTGCCTGCATTTCGGCGATGATGGCGCTGTAATCGCTGGCGTTGACGACGATGTTTACGAATGCATTGTTCTTGGCTGCAGCGCGCACCATGGTTGGACCACCGATATCAATGTTTTCGATAGCATCTTCCAGTGAGCAGTCGTCTTTTGCGACGGTTTGCTCGAAGGGATAAAGATTCACAACAACCATGTCGATGGCGTCGATGCCATGCTCGGCCATGATGGCATCATCCTGTCCGCGACGAGCGAGAATGCCGCCGTGTACTTTAGGATGTAACGTCTTAACCCGGCCATCCATCATCTCCGGAAATCCGGTGTATTCGGATACTTCCGTGACAGCCAGCCCGTTTTCATTCAGCAGCCGGTAGGTGCCGCCGGTTGATAGCAGAGCAACGCCTTGGTCAGCCAAGTCTTTGGCAAATTCAACGATGCCAGTTTTATCCGACACGCTGATTAATGCGCGACGAATCGGGAGAAAATCAGACATGAATACTTCCTATTACTGCTAAGGGTTAATCGGTAAGAAAACGGCTTAAAGCATGTCGTATTGCTTTAACTTTTTGCGCAACGTACCGCGGTTAAGGCCAAGAATAGCGGACGCTTTTGTCTGGTTTTTGCGTGTGTATTTCATCACGGCTTCCAGCAAAGGGGCTTCGACTTCTGCCAGTACCATATCGTAGACATCAAAAACTTCCTGACCGTCGAGATGCGCAAAATAGTTTTCCAATGCCTGCGCTACGCTGTCGCGAATGGTCTGCCCTTGTACTGCCGGAGTGCCTGTGGTGATACTACCGGTTTCAGTGGTGTAGGTAGAGTTTTCGATCATAGCGTCTTGTGTCATGCTGCTTTACCTTTAGTTAGCATTAAGGGCAGTTGCTGGACGAAATGCAGCTGCTCTTGTACCGTCTGGAAACGGTTAAATTGTTGTTTGTAGTGACAGTCCAGCTCGAGATGTTCGAGATACCAGGCCATGTGTTTGCGTGAAAAACAAACACCTTTGTACTCACCATAAAACTGATGCAGTGCGCGAATGTGTGACTCAATTTCCTGGCACTTTTGTGCGAGTGATAATGCGGTTGTCGATTTCCCTTGCATGCCGGCAGCAATTGCCTCAATAAGCCAAGGTTGACCGAGAGCACCTCTGCCAATCATGATGCCGTCGACACCGGTATAGTCAGCCACTTTTTGAGCGGCAGCGACACTCGTGATATCGCCATTGGCAATCACGGGAATCTCGACGGCGTGTTTCACATCGGCGATCGTGTCGTATTCGACAGCGCCGACAAATCGGCAGGCCCGTGTTCGACCATGGACAGTGAGCATTTGTATGCCGCTGTCTTGAGCAATTCGGGCAATGGTTACCGCATTACGGTTTTGGGCGTCCCAGCCTGTTCGTATTTTTAGTGTCACAGGCACGGACACGGCGTTGACAACGTACTGAAGTATTTGTGTCACCAGATCTTCATCTTTTAATAAAGCAGATCCTGCGGCTTTTTTACAAACTTTTTTTGCCGGACACCCCATATTGATATCAATGATATCAGCGCCACCTGCTTCAACTTGTACAGCGGCAGCGGCCATTGCCGCTGGATCGCTACCAACAATTTGAACGCTGTGTGGAATACGGTCGTTGTCAGTGGCGGCAAAACGCAGACGCGATTTGTCTGTGTGCCAATATTCGGTCTTGACGGTCACCATTTCTGACGTTGTTAGCCCGGCCTGAAAGCGCTGACATAACGTTCGAAAGGGGGCATCGGTAACTCCCGCCATAGGCGCGAGCAATACATTGCTGTGAAGAGTGTATTGGCCGATGGAGATCAAGACTGAACAATTTTTCATCAATTTTAAGGGCTGCGTATAATACTCGTTCACCGCGCCTGATGATAGTCCCGTCTGGGGAAATTTGGTTTCTTTTTCTTGTGCTCTGACTAGAGGTAAAGCGCGGCTGAAAAGTACATCTGGGAGGGGGGGAACGGGGTGAATTATGGGAGCAAACCCAAGCATAGACATGCTATGCCTGGGGGCTTTGGAGGTGAAGGCGATCTACTTTGGATAACTGAGATTCATTTGGTAACCGCTGGCACGTTTACCAGGGTCAACGACCTCAAAGGCTATGTGAATCGGATGACGTGATGGCATCATTTTGCTATCGACAAGTTCGCCACGTAGATAATCTGCTGGTGTGAATCGGCGCGCGGCGACAACTTTGTTGTTGGCATCCGTAAAGTACAGTTCTAATGTTGGAAAAGGTTGGTCAAAACTCGCATGGTTAGTGAGTAAGCTGTCGACCAAAAGTACCCCGTTCAGGTATGGGTGTGATTTCACTGACAAATGCTGGGTAGAAACACTGTTAAGATCGTGGCGTTCTGGAACACTGCAGCCGAGTGTCGGGCATATTTGCTGATAAATGCCGCGCCATGGATCCAGGCGTGTTAATCGATTGAAGTCGAAATACATGACCTGGCCAATAAGGGCAACCAGCAAGAGTATCGCAGCGCTGGCAAGACCGATATTCTTCAGCAGGTTATTATGCCCAGCGACTTTGAATTCGAGCGGTTCGGGTTGGATGCGCCCAAGCATGTCGTCATTGCCGTTGCCGGCAATGACGCTAAGTTCGTCTTCTTCTTCTTTGGATAGCTGCAAGAGATCATCGAGCTCGTCAAGCTCTTCCAAATCAGCCCCTAAGGGTTTTGTTTTTTTGTCTTTTTCTTGGAACGACTCGCTGGCAGTTGCTGTGCTGGCGGGTTTTACGTTCGGTGTTGAAAATTTCTCGCCAGCTAAAAATGGATTGTCATCCACTGGTTCGTTGTCGTCTTCGCTCTCGAGATCTTCCAGCAGCTTCTCTGCCCATTCTTCGTCAGCGTCAAAAGAACCCGGCTCGCTATCTGGAATGTCGATGTGACCGAAGTCGTCAGCAAAATCATCGAGATCATTAAATTGTTCGTCGATATGAAAGTCGTCTGACGGCTTATGATCATTCACGCCATCCTGGATCAGGATGTCGTCATCATTGGCCTTGGCTGTTGGCACCCCAGCAGGTGCCGGGGCCGGGCCCGCAGCCTGAAAGACCGTCATGCAGGCGCCACAACGAACCTTGCCATCGGCAACGGACAATTGTTCCTGAGTGAGTTGGTACTCGGTACCACACTGGGGGCATTTGGCGTTTATCGAATCCATATTGTCAGCTTCTTCACATCAAGACGTTATTGTAGCCGGCCTGCTTATGTTTTGTCCTAGCCTGAGATTACCACGGTACGGTCAAAGGTCACAAATTTGGTAATTCATTGGCTTACCAGGAACGTTTTGTGCCTTCCAAGCAAAGCCATTCTGCCTGTGTGTGAAAGGCATCAAATTCGATGCTGTCGTAGGCTTCGATAATCGCCTGTCGCTGCGTGTCGAGAACACCGGACAACACCAGCTTGCCGCCGGGTTTTGTCAAACTCATCAGCTTGGGGGCGAGTTCAACTAACGGGCCGGCAAGGATGTTCGCTAACATCACGTCGGCGGCATCACGTGGCTCTTCGTCGGGCAAAAAAACCTGCAAACGATTGGCGTCTATCTGATTGCGACCTGCGTTGTCTTTGGTTGCGACAAGTGCTTGGGGGTCGTTGTCGACTCCGATGGCTGAATCGGCGCCCAGTAATAGTGCGGCAATGGCTAGAATACCGGAGCCACAGCCATAATCGATAATGCGGGCATCGTTGACGTCGAGTTGATCGAGTACAGATAGGCACATCGCCGTTGTTGGGTGGGTGCCAGTACCGAATGCGAGCCCGGGGTCCAGTAACAGATTAACTGCGTGTGGGTCCGGTGCTTCACACCAGCTAGGGCAAATCCACAGGCGTTCCCCAAATTGCATGGGTTTGTAGCTGTCCATCCACTCGCGTACCCAGTCTTTGTCTTCCAGTATTTCGACTTGGTGGGCTGGTAGAGGTTGGCCAAATAAGAGTTCAACCACTGCGAGTGTTGGGTTGACATCGATGTCGGCATCAAACAATGCGGTGATGACTAGGTCATCCCACAGCGGTGCTTCATTCAGCCCCGGCTCGAGGATTGGTTGATCCTTAGCATCCTGATAAGTAATGGATACTGAGCCTGCCTGCAATAACGCATCTTCCAGGTCGCTTTGTAATGCCGGAGTTGTCGTGAATTGAATTTGTAACCAGCTCATGATGTAGACCTTGGGAGATTGTGGTTCCGGTAAAATAGCTAGAAGAGGAGCAGTTTGAGAGTATCTCAAACATGTGCGGCAATATGCCAATAAAAAGGCCCGGTAATAATATTACCGGGCCTGGAGGCATTAGTAATTCGAGGCTGGAATTACAATCCGAGTTTCTTTTCCAGATAGTGAATGTTGACACCACCTTTCATGAATTCGGCGTCTTGCACCAGGTCGCGCTGTAGCGGGATGTTGTTGCGGATTCCATCAATGACCAATTCATCGAGGGCGCCCTGCATACGCATCAAAGCTTCTTCACGAGTTGGCGCATAGGTAATAACCTTGCCGATCATAGAGTCATAATGCGGTGGTACGGTATAGCCACTGTAGACGTGAGAGTCGACGCGAACACCTAAGCCGCCCGGGGCATGGTAATACTCAATTTTGCCTGGGCATGGCATAAAGGTTTTAGCGTCTTCAGCATTGATGCGGCATTCAAAGGCGTGGCCTTTGATTTTCACATCTTCTTGTTTGATCGTCAGCGGTTGCCCGGAAGCGATACGCAATTGTTCTTTGATGATATCAACACCAGTAACCATTTCAGTGACCGGGTGCTCGACCTGAACACGAGTGTTCATCTCAATAAAGTAGAAGCTGCCGTTTTCATAGAGAAACTCAAAGGTGCCAGCACCTTCATAGGCGATATCAATACAAGCCTGCACACAAGACATGGCGACTTCTTGGCGAATGTCATCAGGAATGCCAGGGGCCGGCGCTTCTTCAAGCACCTTTTGGTGGCGACGTTGCAATGAACAGTCACGATCACCCAGGTGGATGGCGTTGCCTTTACCGTCAGACAGAATCTGAATTTCAACGTGGCGAGGTGTGGTTAGGAATTTCTCCATATACACCGTGCCGTCGCCGAAGGCTGCTTTTGCTTCAGACTGGGTGACGTGAATCGAGTTAAGCAGATCTTCCTCACGCTCGACCATGCGCATACCACGTCCACCACCACCAGCAGCTGCTTTAATGATCACCGGGTAGCCGATTTCACGGGCAACTTGGAGTGTGCGGTTGGTATCTTCGGTAAGCGGGCCGTTAGAGCCTGGTACCGTCGGCACGCCAGCGCTTCGCATGGCTTCGATGGCGGCAACTTTGTCGCCCATCGTACGAATACAATCCGGGCTTGGACCGATAAATTTAAATCCGCTTTTTTCTAGCTGTTCGGCAAAATCTGCATTTTCAGCCAAAAAGCCATAGCCGGGATGCACGGCTTGGGCGTTAGTGACTTCGCATGCCGCAATGATAGACGGCACGTGCAGGTAACTTTCGGACGATGCGGCAGGGCCGATACAAACAGATTCATCGGCCAGACGAACATGCATCAGGTCGCGGTCAGCCGATGAGTGTACGGCGACGGTCTTGATGCCGAGTTCTCGGCATGCGCGTAAGATGCGCAGTGCGATTTCGCCACGGTTGGCGATAACTACTTTCTCCAGCATGGCAGCAGGCTCCGGATTATACGATGGTGATCATGGGTTGATCGAATTCCAGTGGCTCACCGTCAGTGGCCAGGATTTCACCGATGGTGCCGGATTTTTCTGCGGTAATCTGGTTCATCATTTTCATGGCTTCAACGATACATAGCGTCTCGCCAGCAGTGACTTTCTGACCGACTTTAATGAATGCGTCTGCACCCGGTGATGGGGCTTCATAGAAGGTGCCAACCATAGGTGAGCGAACGATAAAGCCTTCGGGTTCTTTAGATGCTACAGGTGCTGCTTCAGCGGCGGGTGCAGGTGCTGGAGCTGGAGCAGGTGCCGGAGCAAGAGCCGGTGCGTAGCCTGCCGGTGCCATCAAAGCTGAAGACGAATTACGGGAAATACGAACGGATTCTTCACCCTCTTTGATTTCCAGCTCATCGATGTTGGATTCTTCAAGCAGTTCGATCAGTTTTTTAACTTTGCGAATGTCCATGTTGATATCTCGGTTCTATCTCTGTTGCGTCTCTGCGAGGCAGAGGTTGCGAATGATTAAAGGTTTTGATTTTGCATTGCTGATAGCGCTGCTTGCATGGCCAAGCTGTAGCCCTGAGGGCCCAAGCCGGCGATAACACCAACAGCGATATCGGAAAAATACGAATGATGACGAAATGCCTCGCGGGCATGCACGTTTGACAGGTGGACTTCAATAAAAGGAATGTCGACAGCCAGTAAGGCATCGCGCAGGGCGACTGATGTATGAGTAAATGCCGCCGGATTGAAAATCACAAAGGCAGTATTGTCATCGAAGATCTGATGAATGCGGTCGATCAATGTCGCTTCGGCGTTGCTTTGCAGTGCTTCAAAGTCTGCGCCGGCTTGATCCGCCTGATTGGCCAGTGCTTGGTTTATATCATCCAATGTGTCGGCGCCGTAAATTTCGGGCTCGCGACGTCCAAGCAAATTCAGGTTAGGTCCATGCAGTACGAGAATCTTCTTCATCCGGCACCTGTTTTTAGTCAATTGCCGGTTATTGTGCATGACGTGGATTTAGGTGTCTACATTAAATGCACCATAATTCGAAGATGTCTACAAATGTCGACTAATTGTCTGTCGGGCATCGGTTGTTGTGACGTTGACATAAATTGTTGTTGTTCGACGGCACCGGCTCAAAAAACGCTGTTTAATGAGACTTATGCCGATTTCGTCTTAATATATCCTGATAAGTTCCACATTTAATTTAAGTTAGTTGTTACTTACTATCACGTTTTTGATTGCGTCTAGAATAGCGCCCTTGCTCAAGATTTGTGGCAGTATGACCGCTGGCGCGTTTGCGATTGGCGGGTACATCAGGTAGAGAGGAATGCCGCTGCGGTTGTACTCATCAAGCAAGGCCGTTATTTCCGGATTCGGCTGTGTCCAGTCACCAACCATATAGACAATGCCAGCATCCTTGAATGCTTGTTGTACTTCCACGGTATTCAATGTGGATGATTCATTGGCTAGGCAGGTGATGCACCAGTCGGCTGTTAGATCAACAAACACTGGTGTTCCCTCTGCGCGCAGCTGGTCAAGTTTGGATTGGGTGAAAGCGACATGGCCCGCCGCAGGTTTGTTGGCAGCTGGCAGGTTTTGCACGTAATCTGACAGGGGTGCGGCGAGAGTCGCGAGCAAAATGACCAAACCGGCGACTTTGGACCCAGCAGAGCCTAAGCGCAAGAACCAAATCGCCATTGCTAACAAAACACAGCCAATCAGAATCACGCCCACGGCGTTGATACCCGCTTGATTACCCAGCACCCACAGTAGCCAAATAGCAGTGATAAATAACGGGAAAGCAAAAAACTGTTTAGCGCGTTCCATCCATAGGCCGGGTTTGGGTAGCAGGCGTGCGGTGGCGGGAACAAAACTAATCAGCGCAATCGGCAGGGCCATGCCCACGCCAAGTGCGGCGAATATGCTCAAGGCGACAACGGTCGGTTGCGTTAATGCAAAACCCAAAGCGCTTCCCATAAAGGGTGCTGTGCAAGGGCTGGCAACCACAACTGCGAGCACACCGGTAAAAAATGCCCCTTGAACGCCGCTGCGTTGGGTGAGAGCCTGGCCGCTGCCCATCAGTCCGGTGCCGATGTCAAAGAATCCGGCCATTGATAGTCCGAGCGCAAAAAATAGATACACAAGAAAGCTTACAAACAGCGGGCTTTGCAGTTGAAATCCCCAGCCAATCGCTTCGCCACTTTCACGAATACCTAGCATGGTGGCGGCAATCGCGACGAAGCTTAAAACAACCCCTGCAGCGTAGGCCAGGCTTTGTGCTTTGGCGTCACGGTGATCTTGATTGTTGGCCAGCTGAAACACTTTCATCGACAGCACCGGTAACACGCATGGCATAATATTCAGAATCAGGCCGCCGATGACCGCAAAAAGCAGGATCAACGCGTATTTCTCCCAGCTAAAAGCCGTGGTCGCGTTGAACAAGCTGGTCGGGTTGTCGGTAGACTGCGCAGATGTATCGTCACCGAGCTGGTTAGCTGCAGTGTGATAGGTGTCGGCATTGATGCTACGGACGCTGTTATCAGTATCGATTCTGAAATAAAGGGTGTAGGGCGGATAACACAAGCCTGCATCGGCACAGCCTTGAGACGTTGTCGCGAGGAAGATTGGGCCGTCAGACGCGGGCAATGGAAAGGGTACAACCGATTGGTTGTAGTAGACCTGCACGGGCCCGAAATACGGATCATCCTTTTTGATGCCGTCGTCGATCATAAGATCGGTATTCGCAATGCCGCCAGATTTGCCGTTGGCAATCCATTCGATCGTAAATCCATGCCGGTAGAGGTAGTGCGCGTCGAGAAATTGCCAGATAACGGCACCCTCGCGTTGATTATTACTACCACTGACGTCGACATTGGCTTGATAAACTTCCTCGACCGGCAAGAATTCATCCTGGGCGGCGCCGGCTTGTGCAAAAGGGTCGTCACTATTGCCGCCGAATTGCGCCATGGCGTTCTGGGTAGCCAATAGCATAATCAGCAGCAGTAATGGCGTCAGAAGCAGACGTTGGTAATCAGTCGACATGTCAGATGAGCGCATGGATGGTCCTCTATCGGAGAATGCTCATTATTGAACAATACGGGGCGGGTCTCAATTTAACCCCGGTGATATTCCATCAAATTGTTACATTTGCCGATTAAAGACAAATACGCCCGGCTGACCGGTATGTCATCGAAGCAGCCCAGTGAAAATGGTATCATGATGGTTTTGAAATCAGGGTGCTGCATCAAATGACAATGGCTTCGGCTTTCCGCCAGATTTTATTGATATCGCTGGTCTCAGTGGGTGCGTTTGCAGTCGCGGATGGTGTTCAGGTTAATGATGCTTGGGTTCGAGGTCTGCCGCCTGGGCAACCGGTTACTGCAGCCTTTTTGTCGCTGCATAACACGGGCGATAGTGTTGTATCGCTTGAGCAAGTCTCGAGCCCAGTGGCGAAGCGTGTTGAATTGCATAGTCATGCCATGGTGGATGGCACCATGCAGATGCGTAAAGTTGAGCAGTTATCCCTACAGCCGGATGAAACACTGGTGCTAGCCCCAGGAGGTTACCATCTCATGCTGTTTGGTTTGCAACGACCACTTCGTGACGGTGAGGAAGTGCAGCTGAACCTGTGTTTTGACCAAACATGTGTCAAGGTCACTGCACCGGTGGTTAGTGTGTTAAAAGAATCATCACATGTACATTCTGGGCATGCGCATCACCATTAATAAATATAACTTTTGATAAAACCAAACGCTTGCTGTGGCCCCAATGCGGCTTGATTCAGCAAGCAAGGAGCAGTAATGAATAGTAGTTCGTCCATTAAATGGATTCTCGCCGGTGTGGGTGGTTTCCTGGTATTGATGCTTGCGTTATCGATCTGGTGGTCACAAGAGCCCGATGCGTTAGATGTGCGTGCGATTACACAGGAAGAAGCCGAGCAGTTGGGGCAGAAACCCATGGTTGGTTCCACAACCACCGCGACGCTGATTCGTGTTGTTGGTGCGTTGCAGGATAAACCCGGTGGTTATTTGAGTAATGACATCATGCCACCGGGGCTATTGATGGACAACATGCCTAACTGGGAGCACGGCGTACTGTTGCAAGTCCGTGATATGACGCGGGCCATGCGTGACAACATCAGTCGTTCACAGTCTCAGTCGCAGGAAGATGCTGATCTGGCGAAAGCAGAGAGCCTATTCAATATTGAGCATACATCCTGGATGATGCCAGATGCGCAAAATGAATACTCAGACGGGGCTGAACACCTTCGATCTTATCTTCAGCGTTTGCAGGATGATGATCAGCAGAATGCACAGTTTTATGCCCGTGCAGATAACTTGCGGTATTGGTTAACCCTGGTTGAAGTCAAGCTGGGTAGCTTATCGCAACGCTTGAGTGCCAGTGTTGGCCAGAAGCGTTTGAATACTGACTTGGCGGGTGATGAGGCTGCGGTGCAGTCGACACAGTCTGATAACGAGATTGTCGCTAAAACGCCTTGGTTGGAAATCGATGATGTATTTTACGAAGCGCGCGGTTCTACGTGGGCACTGGCGCAGCTTTTAAAAGCTGTCGAGATTGATTTTGCCGATGTGCTTCGAAAGAAGAATGCGCAGGTTAGCGTGGCGCAGATTATTCGTGAGTTAGAAGCGACTCAGCAAACACTCTATAGCCCGATGGTGCTTAACGGCAGCGGCTTTGGCCTTTTTGCTAACCATTCGTTGGTAATGGCGTCTTATATCTCACGCGCGAATGCTGCCATTATCGATTTGCGCAGCTTGTTGGAAAACGGCTAATGGCATTGATTTGGCGGAAGGTGATTCTGTCACTGGCTTGTCGTGATAGATAGACAGCCAGTTGATCAGGCAGCAAAAAGGGGCGTTCAACGCCCCTTTTTTATTTAGCTTTTTACACTAAATCATATCGTAGGGTAACTTATGCAGTTGCGGCTTCCGCATCAGAAAAGTTGGCAAGCAGTGCCTTATATTCGGCATCGGCCAGACGTGGGCCATACTGGCTAACGACTGTGGCTGATGTGAGGGAGGCCAGTTTGCCCGCTTTTGCAAAGTCAAAACCTTGGCTCAAGCCATACAGTAATGCACCCGCGAAGGCATCGCCTGCGCCGTTGGTGTCGATAGCTGTTACCTTGTTTGGCGCGATGTTGATCAGTGCCTCACCGTCAAAAATCACCGCACCTTCGGCACCGAGTGTAATGGCAAAGGTGTTGGAAATTTGTTTTAAGCTCTCAACGGCGTCGTCGATGTTATCGGTGTCAGCCCAGCCGAAGGCTTCTTCCTTGTTGCAGAACAGCAAATCGACTTTATCACCGAGCATTGCGTTCAGGCCTTCTTTGAAGAACTGAACCATGCCGGGGTCAGACAGGCTAAGAGCGGTTTTTACACCGTTGGCCTCTGCGTGTTGGCGTGCTTTGATAGCCGCGCCGCGGCAAGAATCCGACGTGACCAGGTAGCCTTCGATGTAGAGCCATTCGCTCGCTGCCAGTGCGTCCAGATCCAGATTGCTTTCATCGAGAGTTTCGCTGATGCCTAGGAAGGTGTTCATGGTGCGTTCAGCGTCTGGAGAAATCATAACCAGGCACTTACCTGTGATACCGTCTTCGCGGGCACGCTCGAAAGATGCATCGACGCCTGCGTTTTTTAGGTCATTCAGGTAAAAATCGCCCAGGTCATCGCTGGATACTTTGCCGGTATGGAAGCACTTGGCACCAAAGTTGGCGGCGGCAATGATGCTGTTTGCCGCAGAGCCACCACTGGCCTTTTTAGACGCAACAAGGTGGCCACTGAGTAATTCCATCAGCTCGTGTTGACGGGCTTCATCGACCAAGGTCATAACACCCTTTTCGATACTGCATTCGGCCAGAAAGGCATCTTCGGTTTCGATTTCTGTATCAACCAGCGCTGCGCCGATACCGTAGAGGTCGTAGTTTTTCATGCATTCCTCGTTCTGGAGTTGCGGAATCTGTGAAATGCGACTGACCGGCTTCGCAACTGGTAGTGGGTCGCATTGCAATGTTACAAGTCTTCGGTATTATCCNCAGCTACTGTTTTATTTCCAGTTTTTCCCTGCTTGGCATCGATAAGTCTCTGATTTGTTGATTGCTGTCTCGTCGCTTTTGGCCGTAACGTAGAGGTGATATGGCCCCACCGCGTAAAAATAACAAGAACAAAAAGGCCAACTCGTCTGCCAGTATTGCGCCAGCTAAAAAAACGGCGCGTGCCTCTGGTGCGGGGGCTGCTGGCCGTTCATGGGTAAATATCCTAGTGAAGGTGCTTTTTACCGGCCTGATTTTAGGTTTGTTTGTACTTGCTTACCTAGATGCCTGGGTCATGGAGCGTTTCGAGGGGCGTAAGTGGCAAGTGCCCGCAATGGTATATGCGCGGCCGTTGATCCTTTATGAAGGCCTCGTCATCGATATGCAAACCGTTGTGGATGAGTTGCACGCAGCAGGTTATCAATCTGGCGATACGGCGCGAGCCGGTGCCTATCGTCGCAATGGCTCCAAACTTGAGATACACAGACGCGGATTCGATTTCCACAATGGGTTTTCTCCTGCCCGGCGGATTCAGTTGCAATTCAAGGGCGGTCGATTGCGACGTTTGGCTGATCCGACAGGGGCATCTTCAGTACGCTTAGAGCCCGTGCAAATTGGTACTTTGCATCCGCGTTTACACGAGGCTCGGCAGTTGGTCAGTATTGAGCAGGTACCGCAAGGGCTGATCGATGCGTTATTGAGTACAGAGGATCGTGATTTTTATGCGCATTTGGGGGTTTCCCCGAAAGCCATTGCACGCGCAATGCGGAAAAACATGCACGAGGGCCGTGTTGTTCAAGGCGGCTCGACGATCACTCAACAGCTGGTTAAAAATTTTTTTCTGACAGGAGAGCGCAGTTACGGGCGCAAGGCGTTAGAAGCGGTTATTGCGGTGCTGCTGGAACTGCGCACAGAAAAAGACGACATTCTCGAAGCCTATATTAATGAAGTGTTTATTGCCCAGGACGGCAGTCGGGCCATTCATGGTTTTGGTTTGGCGAGTGCTTACTTGTTTTCTCGCCCCTTGCGCGAACTCGACCCGCATGAATCTGCGTTGTTGGTTGCCATGATGAAGGGGCCATCGTATTACAATCCTTTGCGACACCCAGAGCGCGCATTGGAGAGGCGTAACCTCGTATTGGCCATGATGGCTGAGCAAGGGCATCTGAGCCAACAGCAATTGGCGAGCTATTCGCAGAAACCGTTGGGTGTAGAGCGACGCCGGCGTCAGAAGTACCATTATTCGGCCTATCTGGATCTGGTGCGTGAGCAACTGCGACGCGACTACAGCGATGATGCCTTATCGACACAGGGGCTGCGTATCCACACATATCTTGATCCGCAGTGGCAGTGGCGTGCGCAAAAACAGCTGATTGATGGTATTCAGCGGTTGTCGAAACGCTACGGCAAAAAAGCTGAGGGTGTACAGGGGGCCGCCGTGGTGGTTGATCACTCAAGTGGTGATGTTATAGCTGTTGCGGGTGGAACCGACGTTTATCATGGCGCCTATAACCGTGCGCTGAATGCCCGTCGCCCGATAGGATCTTTGGTGAAACCGGCGATCTATTTAACCGCGTTTGAGAAAGGTTACACCTTACAAACCCCCATCTCGGATGAACCCCTGATGGTGACATATGACAATAAAAAGTGGCAGCCACAGAATTTTGACCGGCGTTCCCATACGTTAGCGGACATCACCGGCGACCAAGCCGATCAGTCGGTGCTTGAAATACCCCTCTATCAGGCATTGGCGCGATCCTATAATCTCGCTGCTGTGCGTCTGGGTACAGATGTTGGGATTCGGGCAGTCACTGATACATTGCGACGGCTTGGGTTTGAAGGCCGCATTCCGTATTTGCCGGCAATGTTATTAGGGGCGGTCGAAATGCGGCCACTAGATGTCGCTCAGATCTATGCGACCATTGCGAATCGTGGGTTTTATGCGCCGTTGCAAGCGATTCGCAATGTTACCGATGACGCCGGGCAAGAGTTGTTACGATACCCGCTGAAGATGGAGCAGCGCATAGCTCTTGGGCCTGTGCATATGTTAGATTACAGCTTGCAAGCGGTAATGCATGAAGGAACTGGGCGCTCTGTGGCGCGGCAATTTGCCTCGAACCATAGAATCGCGGGTAAAACCGGTACCTCGGATGATCAGCGCGATAGCTGGTTTGCCGGTTATGATAACGGCAAAACCACGGCGGTTTGGTTGGGGTTTGATGATAATCGACCATTGCCATTTACAGCAGCTGGCGGTGCTTTGCCAGTATGGGCCAGCGTTATGCGTTCTCACCGTGGCGTGGTAGGGGCCGGGCCTGTTCCCGAGGGCATTAACTATCTCTGGGTGGATCAGCGCAGTGGTGCATTAAGCCGGGAAACTTGCGACGGGGCGATATACTTACCCTTTATGGAAGGCACTGAGCCGACAGAAGAGGCGCCTTGCTATAAAGAAAACACTATTTTGCATTGGTTTAAAACATGGTTTCAGTAAAAACATCAATAACCGGTAACCCATTCATTGCTGCGTTTGCCCTGGTTCTGGCAGTGACCTTGTCAGGATGTCTTAGCTCTCCGAGCAAAAAGGCGGACGCCGACGAGGATATTTACGCCGCTTTGCGTGACGACGATATCGAATATCGTGATGAGCGCCAGGCTGCATTGGTGAATGACACGAGCCCGGAATTTGTTCGTGAAAAAATCGACGAGATCCGCAGCTTGTTCTTTCAAAAAGACTACGCCAAAGCCTCAGAAATGGCGGAAGGTTTAGTGCGTCAGGCACCACAGAATCCCGAGGTTTATTATTGGCTGTCACGTGTGCGTTTGGAGGTGGGTGATTACCAGCAAGCCTATGAAATGGCCAGCAAAGGTGTGAGCTTGTCCGGTAAAGGTTCGAGCCTGAAAGCCGAGTTGGAGCGTCTACAACGCCAGGCACAATTGGGCGCACGATAGTGGATTCTTTGGCGGCACTGAAAACTCGGCTGCAAGATACCGATACGTCAGTTGGGCGTAAAAAATGGTATCGGAGCCTGAGTCAGCGTGCTGCTGTGTGTTTGATTGCGGCTGAAAAGCCGCAGTTGGGTTTATCGTTGTTGATGATTCAGCGAGCTACGGTAGACGGTGACCCTTGGTCGGGGCAGATGGCATTTCCCGGTGGAAAACAGGATCTTGATGATCCGCATATTACTGCAACGGCATTGCGTGAAGCCGATGAAGAGCTCGCGATTCAGTCGACGCATCTCGCGCGTATAGGGCGTCTATCAGACATACTGGCGCGGCCTTATCGACGCATGAAGCGCCCGATGGTGGTTACGCCGTTGGTGTTTGAGTCGGTGTCTGAGTTTGAGTATTCTGCCAACCATGAGGTGGCTGATGCGCTTTGGGTGCCATTGAGTTTGTTTAATGATAAAAACCGGACAAGCCTCACTTGGCATAAACATGGCATTGATATTCAGCTGCCTTGTTATCACTACCAAGACAAAACCATTTGGGGGCTGTCGCTGATGATGATTGACGAGCTTAAAAAGACCTTGGCTACGTAAAGCGTTTTCTGAGGCGAATCCCAAGCTCGTTGGGTAACTAAGTGAATGGAATACGTATTTATTAATGATCAATAAAAAAGGCGGCCAATGTGGCCGCCTTTTTTATGTCAGATGCATAAGACCCATATGGATTACTGCTTCTTAATCACCAGTGATACATCATTAACCCGAGCTTCACGCGACTGATCCGAAATCTGCGTCAGTGTATCCGTGTTTGCCGCTGGGGCTGCCTGAATCACAACGGTTGCCTTGGGGTTCTGTGCATGCAAACGCTCAACGTTGGCACGTACCGAGCGTACGTCTATGCGGCGACCATCCAACCAAATTTCATTGGTTGGCGTTACCTGAAAGACGATGCTTTTATTCTCCGGATTCGGCTCCGCGGTGGATGCTTCCGGACGGGTGATTTCTAGGCCGGATTCCTTGATAAAGGACGCCGTTACAATAAAGAAGATCAGCATGATGAAGACAACATCCAGCATCGGTGTTAGGTCGATGTTGTTCTCTTCTTCTTCCAGATGGTGTCGTGCTAAACGCGACATATTAAACCTCGTCTTACTGCGTTTGTGCGGTGCGCATTATAAATGGAACGACAGTCCAAAATACACACCTTTGAATTCCTGGTCTGATCGCAGGCGAACGTTACGCTTTTTATCGTCCAGTTTGCCGTCTAGATAACGGTAACCAAGGCTAAGGCCGAGGCTGACGGGAGTGATATAGCGAACTTCACCACGATAGTCGTAGTTGTCGTCGCCGCCATTAGAACCGATCAATGTTTCAATATTAAGACTCAGGCCATCGACGAAGGAATTAAATTGGGCGTAGCCATAGAACATCGGCAGTACATTGTTGATATCGGGTGAATCTGGCAGGAGCACAGATTGTACTTGGCCACTGTAAATGCGGGCGCCAAGGCCCAATGAAATTTTGGCAATTTCATGATCCAACGCATTGTAATAGAGATCGAGGTCGGTGTGTGTGTAATCCAGTGTAACCCGACTGCCGGTGACATCTCGAGCCTCATGGTTCAAAAATGTCTGGGCGACATATAAATTGGGCAGGAACCAAACATAGTGCTCCAGTTTGCCATAAAACACGCCGCTGGTGGCGCTGTCGTTGATTTGCTGCCGGGCATTGATATCGTCATCTCGGATGTCGGTACGGATATCACCGGTAAGATCGTTAAACCAGGCGTAACCACCGATATCAACGGCGACCGGATTGCTGGCATCCAGCTCTTTTGCCTGGGCCGAGGTTGCGAGGGCTGCGGCCAATAATGCTGTTGTAGCTTTTTTCATAGGATCTTCCATTGACTGAACAGGTTCTTCGATCTGGCAAGCAGCCTCAGAACCTTTCAGTCAGTATGACTTACAAGCGATAAAACAGTGAAAGGAATGGGCCGTGAGCATCAAGCTTGTAAATGAGTTTTTCACCGTTCAGTTTTGATTCGAGGTCGATGTCCAGATACCGGTAGCCTAGTGCGGCACCCAGTCCAAAGAAACTCTCGTATTCTAGTTTAGCTGTTGTGTCGATTGCGGTTTCCTTGCCATTTGAACCGCCAGTGAGTTCCACTTGTACGCCTAACCCAAGAGGTAAGTCGAAGCCGAAATTGTTGTACAACAATGCATATGTCGGATTCAACGCTGAAGACTGGTCAACAGGGGTATCAGGTGCAGAAGTGAAGGTGCCTCTGAAGCGAATGTTGCCATCAAAGATACGAGCGCTGGCGCCTAAATCCCATGTAAAGAACGCGATGTCTATCGGTGTCCAAAATAAGGTGACATCGGTATGGCTGATGTCGATGATGGAGTCTTTAGCGTTGAAGATAACATTGTTGCCAAAGTTTGCGGTGCCGCTGCCGCTATTTTCAAGAAATGTGTGCGAAATTCGCACGTTTGGAACAATCGGCACAGGGTGCCTGAAAGAAACGTAAGCATTGCCATTGGTATTTGAGCCGACGTCAATACCGTTATTGCCCAAATTAATGGATAAACCGGCACCTGAAATCTCGCCGGTCAATTCGTTTTGCCAAGCATACCCACCAACTTCAAATTCAAAGCCGGCAATTTCTGCCGAGGCCTGGGGGGCGATCAAAAATGCGCCGGCAACTGTGGCGGCACTGAGTAACTTTTTCATTATTATCGTCCTGTAGCAGCTAAGTCGGTATCGATACGTTGTCGATGCCGATCATGATACTTATTAGAGTTCCTTAAATGCCGATGCAGCGGCCTCAATGGTTTGGTCAATCAAATCTTCATTATGGGCACTTGAAACAAACCCGGCTTCATAAGCAGACGGTGCCAAATACACGCCGCGATCCAGCATCAGATGATAGAAACGCTTGAAGCGATCAATATTACACTGACTCACCTGATTAAAGCGTGAAATATTCTCTTCTTTGGAGAAAAAGTAACCAAACATCGCGCCGGCTTGATTCGTCGTGAGTTCAATGCCGGCATCTGCCGCAGCGGTTTCGAAGCCGGACATCAAACGGCTGGCGAGCTGTGTCAGATTGTCGTAAAAACCCGGCTGGCTAAGTTGGTTTAACATGGTCAGGCCTGCGGCCATGGCAATGGGATTGCCTGAAAGTGTGCCTGCCTGATACACCGCCCCTAGCGGTGCGATGCATTCCATGATTTCGCGTTTGCCGCCAAAGGCGCCAACAGGCATGCCGCCGCCAATAATCTTACCCAATGTCGTGAGGTCTGGCTGTACCCCAAAATGCGCTTGGGCACCGCCCAGTGAAACGCGGAACCCTGTCATTACCTCATCAAAGATCAATACGGTACCGTAGTTGTCGCAAATTGTTCGCAAGCCTTCAAGAAAGCCAGGCTCTGGAGGGATGCAGTTCATGTTGCCTGCAACGGGTTCAACGATGATGCAGGCGATCTGTTCGCCAACTTCGTCAAAAGCGGCAGTAACGGAATCCAGATCGTTAAACGTCAGGGTAATTGTTTCACGCGCGAGCGCTTCGGGAACGCCGGGAGATGTCGGTTCTCCCATGGTCAGAGCACCAGAACCAGCTTTTACTAGTAGTGAATCCGAATGGCCGTGATAGCAGCCTTCGAATTTTACAATTTTGTCGCGACCGGTGTAGCCGCGTGCCAGGCGGATGGCGCTCATGGTGGCTTCTGTGCCGGAACTCACCATACGCACCAGATCAATGCTGGGCATGATGGCTTTGACCTTCTCGGCGACATCGATTTCGATTTCGGTGGGGGCGCCAAAACTCAGGCCATTTTTCAATTGTTTTTCGACGGCGGCGATAATTTCAGGGTTGCTATGGCCGGTAATCATCGGGCCCCAGGAGGCGACGTAATCAATATAACGATTGTCATCGGCATCAAACAGAAAAGCGCCTTCTCCGCGAGTGAAGAATATCGGATCACCACCGACGCCGTTGAACGCTCTCACGGGGGAGTTAACGCCACCAGGAATCGATAACTGGGCGCGTTGAAAAAGCTCAGAAGAGTGGGTCATACAAATCCTTAAAACGGTTTGATTACTACCAAAGCGACAATGGCGAGCAGCGCCAATACCGGAATCTCATTAATGATCCGGTAAAATTTATGGCTATGGGTGTTGTTGCCAGCAGCAAATTGACGGGCTAGATGGCCGAGATAAAAATGATAGGCGAGCAAGCCTGCAACCAGTGTGATCTTTACATGTAACCAGCCGGCGCTGAGCAGGTAAGCACTATTGAGTGCCATCATCCAGATACCCAAGCCAATACTGAGAAATGCAATTGGGGTCGTAAATCGGTAAAGCTTGCCTTCCATGATTGCAAGGCGCTCTTGTGTGGCGGCATCGTCGCTCATGGCGTGATGCACAAACAATCGAGGCAGGTAAAAAATGCCGGCAAACCAGGAAATAACAAACACAATGTGAAAGGTTTTTACCCAGAGATATAACATGCGTTTATCCTGTGCACTGACTGCATTGATAGCGTGCTCGTCGCTGATAATCTATTGAACGCTAAATTGTGGCGGGCATTTTTAGAAATGCCGCGGCCGGTGGTAATAGGTTTCAATATCGTGGCGGGTAATGATACCTGAAATTGCCGGGGCGTAGCTATCAAATGTGCTGGATATCAGCAGGGCATCAACGTTATCGGATTCCATTTGTTGCCAGGCTTCCAACGCCGACGCCTGATAGTCAATGGACGAGATTTTCAATTGTTCGCCGGGGATCGTCAATAGATCCAATGGTTTGTCTTCATCGGGTTGCGGTTCGTCATCGTTGTCGATCATCTCGTGATAACCTTTGGCGAGTTGAGTACCGTTGAGTAAGACCGGAGGGCGGCCGGCAGATTCGACAACGATCCATCGGCGTTTTTCGTGAATCAAAGCGTCCAATGCTGTCGGTAATAACTGCCTTGCACAATGGGTTACGTTGGATTGCATCAGGCTCGAAATACCTACCCGTTGTAGTGCCAATGCAAATACGGATAGATTAGAATCTTTGCCGCTGCGGGCTAGCGTTGCCAGATGAGGGGGTTGTTGATGGAAAACCTGCGTGCTGACGAGGTTAGCAACAACGATGGCAATCATCGCTGGCAAGATAATATCCGGTGTGTTGGTTAGCTCGAGCAACGCTGTTAACGCGGCCAGTGGTGCGTTCATAGTAGCGCCCATCATGGCCCCCATACCGATCATGACGTACAAGCTGTCGTTGGCAACGGTCGCCGGTTGCCAGTAATTAATGATGAAGCCAATTGCGCCTCCTAAACAGGCCCCACAAACGAGTGACGGGCCAATAATACCGATCGGTAATCCCATGCCGCTGGCGGTGGCTGATGCGATTAGCTTGGCAAACCCGACACTCAGCAAAACGGCCAACGTAAGCTTGTTGTCCAACGCCAGATTAACCGTGTCATAACCAATGCCCATGATCTGTGGGTAGAAATACCCGAGTCCACCGGTGACGGTACCTGCAATGGTAAAGCGCAGCCACAAAGGGATTTTATCCAAACGCAGGCATTGTTTGTGGATCGCGCAGAAGGTGGCGGCAGCACATCCAAGAATCAGCCCTAACCCGATAAATACCGGTAATTCAAACAACGAGTGCGCTTCTAAAATAGGTGGTGCAAACGCCGGAGCCGAGCCGTAAACCCAATGAGAGATGACCGTACCTGTGATGGCAGACAACATGATCGGGATAAAACCGGCAATGGTGTAATCCATTAACACCACCTCCATCGCAAAAATGACACCGGCGATAGGGGTATTGAACGATGCCGCAATGGCTGCGGCGGTGCCACAGCCAGCAAGCACTCGGATGCTGTTGGACGGTAGCTTCCAATATTGACCCAGTAAGCTGGATGCGGCAGCGCCTAGGTGAACTGCAGGGCCCTCACGNCCTGAGCTTTGTCCGGTCATGATGCACCAGCCGCCGAGTAAAAATTGCATGACAGCAGGCCTTAAAGGAAGGCGGCCGTGATATTCATTGACTCGCTGAAGAACGTGGGCGACGCCCATTGACGGCACTTTCTTGATCACAAACTGCAAAAACAGCCCGAGGCTCAGCGCTCCGTAAACAGCCAATGCCGTTCGGTGCAGAGGTTCCAGTTGCTCAAACGCTTCGTGCCCGGATGCAAACCACAAAAAAGCCGGCCATTCGACTAAAAAGCGGAACGCCTGAATCACCATGCCGGTCACAAAACCAGTCACAATGCCCATCAAGGATAAAGGCAGGAGTGCTCTTTCATCGGCTAGTCGCTGGCGAAATGTGCGCAGGGCAGCGGCCAGGGATCTAGAATAGCGCGGGGCGGGTTTGGGCATTCAGAGACCGTGAATTCTTCATCTGCTAAGTGGCGGGCTTTTTGTTATTATATGTGCCCTTTGATCTCGGGCAAGCAGGTATCTGACGGATACGTGTTCGTTTCGGTCAAAACCCTCGCTGCCATGTGGGCAACGAGGATGTTTTTATGACTCAGGTAAAGAGATAACTATCATGATTCGCGCAGCAATTGTTGGCGGTACCGGGTATACCGGTGTTGAACTGCTTCGTCTTTTGGCTAACCACCCGCAGGTTGATTTGGCGGTAATCACCTCGCGAAGTGAGGCGGGTATGCCGGTGGCCGACATGTTCCCAAGCTTGCGAGGACGTGTTGATCTGTGTTTTACCGAACCCGATACCAAGACACTGGCGGCCTGCGATGTCGTGTTTTTTGCAACGCCGCACGCCGTGGCTATGAAAAGCATGGATGAATTGTTACAGCACGATGTACGTGTGGTTGATTTGTCGGCTGACTTCCGTGTTAAAGATATCCCATTATGGGAAAGCTGGTACGGTTGCACACACGAGTCACCGCACTGGGTTGATAAAGCCGTTTATGGCTTGCCCGAAATCAACCGAGAAGCGATGCGCACAGCACAGTTGGTCGCCGCTCCAGGTTGTTATCCAACGGCGGTGCAGCTGGGCTATTTGCCTTTGCTTGAAACAGGCATTATTAACCCAAGTGATTTGATCGCAAACTGTGCATCAGGTGTTAGTGGCGCGGGTAAAGCTGCTAAGGTCACCAGCTTGTACGCCGAGTGTAATGAAGATTTCAAAGCCTACGGTGTGTCAGGGCACAGACATTTACCTGAGATTGAGCAAGGTCTGAGCGGGATGACATCAGAGGACGTTAACCTGACGTTTGTTCCTCATTTGATTCCTATGACGCGTGGTATCCATGCAACCTTGTATGCAACGTTAACCGTTGATCCAAGTTACGATTTACAAGCGTTGTTTGAACAGCGGTATGCTGACGAACCCTATGTTGATGTGTTGCCGGCGGGGAGTGTTCCGCAAACACGAACGGTACGTGGTTCAAATTATTGCCGTATCGCCGTTGAGCGTCCGCAAGGCCGTGATAAAGTGGTGGTAATGACGGCCATTGATAACTTGGTGAAAGGCGCATCTGGTCAGGCGATTCAAGCGATGAATATCATGTTCGGTTTGGATGAATGTGCCGGGTTGAATGTCGTACCTCTATCGCCATAGCGGCTATTCTTGTTGAAACCGCCGGTGAATAATCGCCGGTATCATGGGCTAGATTCAGGAAGCGCGTTGAATGGCTGAAATCCTGCAACTGCTGCGTCAGGCTCAGGCACGATTACCGTGGTTGATGCCTCTGCTGGCAATTATCTTGTTGATTGGGCTGATGGCTGTTTGGCGTCTTCACCGTGAAGCGAGCAGCGAGTTAGCGCTTGCTCATGGTGAAATTGCTGCGTTACATGAGCGTCAGAAGACACTGATCAATCGATTGGCGGAATCGGATGCCGATTCGCAGGTCTATCGTACTGCACAACTTGCGTTGCGGCGGAGGGTGGATGAACAGGCACAAACCATTACAGCGGTAAACCGACAACTGGATTTCTATCGTTTGTTGATGGAAGGGAGTGATTCCCGTAATGGTCTCGATCTAACAGGAAGCTTGATATATCCGTTAGATGATGTGAAAAACGGTTATCATTTTCGTTTTACTTTTGTACAGTATGCAAAACGTCGACAAGTACTCAGGGCGACACTGTCAATTGTGTTGCAAGGGGTGCAGGCTGGGATGCCCAAGCGTTATCCGTTAAACCAGCTTTTGGTTTCATCGGAAAACAGCACGAAGCTACGCTTTAAGTACTTTCAAAGCATCGAGGGCCAGTTACGTTTACCTGATGCCTTTGAACCGCAGCAATTCGTTATTGATGCTCAGATAAAATCCAAGAATGCAAAGCCCTGGCAACGGATTGTAGAGTGGCAAACAGAGGAATAGCCAATGTTCGGTAAAGACAGCAAGAAACAAACTGAAGCTGATAAAGCCCCCACTTCTTTCTCCAACCCGGTGTCATCCGTGGTTCCCAAAGGTCCAGCGGCCGCTAGCAAATCAGCAAAGAGCGCGTCTACCACGCTGATCGCCCGCGAAACTGAAATCTTCGGCGATATCAAATTTTCAGGTAATTTGGAGATTGAAGGTACAGTTGTGGGTAATTTGGTTGCTAACCCAAGCAGCGAAGCCTCTGTACGTGTGCAAGAAGGCGGCCGTGTTGAAGGCGATATTCGTGTGCCTCGTGTGGTTATCAACGGTGAAGTCAAAGGCACTGTGCATTCAGATACACTCGAATTGGCAGGTAATGCGCGTATTGACGGTAATGTGCATTACAGCACCGTTGAGATGATGAAAGGTGCTCAAGTTAATGGCAGCCTCGTTTATAGCGAAAATGCCTTGGCGCAGAACAATGCTGGCGGCAACCAAAACAATAGCGGCTCTGGCAATCAGGGTGGCAAACAGAACAACAATCAAGGGAACAACCAAGGCAACAACAATAGCAAAGGTAAATAGCTACCTGGCATAGCCTGCCACCTATTGCAGGCTATGAAGGCTCTCAGCGCTGATGTGTGGTCAGTTGAGCAAGCATAACAACTGGCTCCGCAGGCTAAAACCGAGTATTATACTCAGGTATTCATGTCTATAAAATTGCAGGTTGGAATATGTCTGTTGCTGAAACCTTTGAACCCAGTCCTTTGACGTTTTCTGCCAAAGCGGCATCCAAGGTTCGTGAGTTGATTGATGATGAAGGCAATCAGGATTTGAAATTGCGGGTATTCGTTACCGGTGGTGGCTGTTCTGGCTTTCAATACGGTTTTACGTTCGACGAACTGGTGGGTGATGACGACGCCTTGATTGAAAAAGATGGCGTAACCTTGCTGGTTGATTCGCTGAGCTATCAATATCTCGTTGGTGGTGCTGTGGATTACACCGAAGGTCTTGAAGGCTCCAAATTTATTGTTGAAAACCCCAATGCTGAAACTACCTGTGGTTGTGGGTCTTCGTTCTCAATTTGATGTTATTGGTCTAAGGCAGACAGTCAACCCTATCGAACTATCGCGTGTTTGATGCTGTCATTTAATGTCTTTGTAAAAACGGCCGGGTATACTGGCCGCTCCTTTCCTTGCTCGCTCACGTTTACACACTTCATGCATACTATCAGATTGTTTTTGCTGCCGGCTTCGTTATTGTTTGGCCTTATGTTGACTTGCGTCGGTGTTAGCGCCGAAACGTCAAAATTGGCTCATGCCGCTGCTGATCTCATCAAATTACCCCCACCAATTCGCTCAGTCAGTCATGACCCTCGCGCATTTACGCAAGGGCTGGTTATTGAGGGGCGGTCGATGTGGCAAAGCTCCGGTTTGTATGGTCGTTCGTACGTTGAGCGTCTGGATGCGGTCAGTGGTAAGGTGGTTCAGCGCCATTATTTGAGCAAGCAGTTCTTTGCCGAAGGTGTTGCCGTGCTGAATGATACGCTTTACCTGCTGAGCTGGCGCGCGGGTCGAGTCTGGATGTTTCATGCATCGACCTTGGTTGAGCGCAAACAGTTGCGTTACCACGGTGAAGGTTGGGGGTTAGCCTCGGATGGTAGTCAATTGTTGATGTCTGATGGCTCGGCAGTGATTCGCTATCGTGATCCAGTGACCTTTCATGAAACACGTGCGATTACCGTGACCGAGAATGGGCAACCCGTTAACCAATTGAATGAGCTGGAATGGGTTGAGGGAAAGCTCTGGGCCAATATCTGGAAGACAGACGATATTGTGATTATTAACCCGGAAACCGGTGTGGTTGAAACACGCATTGACGCTAGTGCATTGCGGTTACTGGTGCCGAAAAAGGCGGGTGTGCTAAACGGCATTGCCTACGATCCAGGTTGCCATTGTATCTGGCTGACCGGTAAAAACTGGCCAGCGATGTTCTTGTATCAGTACCAATATGGGCGATTGACCGGCGGAAAACCGGATCTACTGTGATTTCTTATGCCGGTGATGTGCAGAGTGCGTTGTGCCTGTTCAGATAACACTGAATGAGCGATCACCGGATTAACCGGCCGGGAAAATAGCCCCAAGAATACGGTTGCCGCGAGCGCCAGTGGCCTTGGGCACGTTGGTCTGACAGGCATTGAGCGTTTGATTAGCAAACCACGCAAACGCCATTGCTTCCAGCCAATCGGGTGCAACGCCTAATGCATCCGTTGTATCAACCGGGACACCCGCGAGGCGCTGAATCCGTGCGAGAAGGTCATCGTTGAAGGCGCCGCCGCCGCACAAGTAAATATGGTCACATTGGCCATGGATCGCATCGGTAATGGTTCTTGCCGTCAGTTCAGACAAGCTAGCCTGCACATCTGCAGGGTCATATTGCGCCACATCAAACTGCTCAAGCCAATCTAGGTTAAACCTCTCTCGACCGCATGATTTAGGGGCCGGGCGCTGAAAATATGGATCTGCAAGCATCGCCTCAAGTAGCGGTATTATAACCTGGCCGGATGCCGCCCAAGCGCCTTGTTTGTCGCAGCATTGGCGTTGATGACGTTCGCACCAAGCATCCAAAAGTACATTACCCGGGCCGGTATCAAAACCTGCGACAGGGCCGTGTTCGGGGTGCAATAACGTGATGTTGGCCATGCCTCCGATATTGATAATACCGCGACGTTCGTTGTTATCGCCAAACGCTTTTTGGTGAAACGCAGGTACCAGCGGCGCGCCTTGGCCGCCCGCGGCAATATCTTTGCGACGAAAATCAGCGACTACGGTGATGCCGGTGCGTTCTGCAATGGTATTGGGGTCGCCAACTTGTAGGGTGAAACCATCATGGCCATCCGGAGCGTGACGCAGCGTTTGGCCATGGCTACCAATCGCTCGAACGTCACTCGGCTCAACCTTAGCCTTGCTCAATAGTGCTAACGTTGCGTCGGCGAACAAATTGCCGAGTTGCCGACAAAGGCGTTGGCTTCGATTAAGCTCGTCATCGCAACCTGCATTGAGTGCAAGAATCTCTGCCTTTAATGCAGGGTCGATAGGGTGTGAATGTTTTGCCATGAGTCGGCAGTTATCGCCCAACCCCATAAGCACGGCATCTACGGCATCCACACTCGTGCCTGACATTAGGCCGACATACAAATCGCGGCTATTTTCCATGTGTATTCTCTGCGCTGTCGGGATGTCCCGGTCGGTTTCTGGTCTATCTATGGTGCTGTGATTCTACGGCAATAGTAGGGTAGCAGGCGTCATTCTACTGAATTATTGGTCGCAACCTGCAAGTTCTCATAGTGCATCTTGAGATACTTGATTTGCTCATTGAAGCGAGCCTGTTCTTTTTTCGGTACCGGGTCGGCCGTAGGTAGTTTTTTGAATACGGTCCGAGGATTTCTATGAACGCCGTTTACCAGGAATTCGTAATGTAAATGAGGGCCGGTGGAGTAGCCGGTAGAGCCCAGTGTGCCGATCACATCGCGTTGTTTCACGCGCTGGCCAGTTTTTACGTAGCGTTTGTCTAGGTGTAGGTACTTGGTGGTGTATTTTTCACCATGGCGGATAAATACATAGTTGCCATTGGCGCGGCTGTAGCCGGATCGTAAAACACGGCCGTCACCGGCGGAGAAAATCGGCGTTCCGCGTGGTGCAACATAGTCAGTGCCGCGATGCGCACGGATTTTTTTATGAATCGGGTGTTTGCGGCGCAGGTTGAAGTTGGACGAAATGCGGGTGAAATCCAGCGGTGCGCGTAAAAAGGGTTTGCGCATACTGATGCCGTCTTCACTGAAGAAACCGGTTGCACCGTCTTCCATCTCATAGCGAAAGGCGGTGAAAACCTCACCTTGGTTGGTGTAACTGGTCGCCAGAATATTACCGTTGCCAATCTTCTGATTATCGAGGTACTTTTCTTCATACAACACGTCGAAAGTATCGCCAGGGCGAACATCCAACGCAAAATCAACAACACCGCCAAGGATGTTGGCGATCGACATCGTGAGCCCTTGCGATATGTCGGCTTTTTGTGCGGCTAAAAACAGTGAACTGGTGACCTCTGCAGAGAGGTATCGCAGTCGGATTTCTGGTTGTTTGACGATGTGTTCAAAGTGGTAAACGGGGATTGAGGTCTGCGCTTCTGTGCTCTCGGCTCCGTCAGCGTCGTGTCGGGTAACCTCGTAATATTCAAGCAATGACGGCTCATATCGCAGCAGAGCCAGAGTGTTGTTTTCATCGAATCCAAAACGGATTTTGTGGCCAGGGTGAATTTTCAACAGCGCGCTGGTGCCTTTGTCGCTGGCCATGATGCGATGCAGCTCACCGGGACTGAGGCCGACACGTTTAAAAATGCGGGCAAGGCTGTCACCCGATCGCACGGTTTCTTCTTTCCAGTGGTATGTGGCATCTTTAGCGGCACGAACGACAATCACTTCTTTCTCGATTTTTTCAATTGAGATGGGCACGGGAATGCTCACCCGCTTTTTGGGGCTGTCCTGCATCAATAGCTGGCTGACCAATAGCACTCCGCTCAGTGCGCAGAATATGATCAGATGGGCTTTGGGAAACAAGTTGAGTTTATTTTTTATATGGCTCAAGTAACGCATGGCGATGAATGCTAACACGAAATGGCACAAATCTTATTTCAAATGATGGGTGATTTCCGCAAAAAGTGTAGGGATTTTCTGATTGGTATCTCAGTGAATCTGAACGGTGCCGGTTACAAAGCTGAACGCAGTAGTAACAGAAGCCATGACGCAAATCCGCTTGTATTTTGAGCTTTATCCTGTATCTTTTGGGGCGATTTTGAGAGCCCCTCTGACGTGGCGATACTTACCGTTAGTGCCTTTCAAGCCTGAAACCTCGCGCATTTTGTGATTGAGGTGCGGGTAACCTATAACAACAGATTGTGAGTTTACGTACATGGTATCTGCGAGCGCATTTTTGGATGACCTTGAAAAGCGTGGTTTGATTCAACAGCAAACCGGCGATGGCGAACTGGTAAAACACCTGGACGAGCCAAGATCTGTCTATTGTGGCTTTGATCCGACGGCAGACAGCTTGCATATTGGATCATTGGTTCCTTTATTGATGTTGCGCCGTTTCCAAGATGCCGGCCATACGCCCATTGCGCTGGTTGGCGGAGCCACCGGGTTAATTGGTGATCCTAGCTTTAAAGCCCAGGAGCGTCAGCTAAACACGGCGGATACTGTGGCAAACTGGGTCGATTGTTTGAAAAAACAAGTCAGCCAATTTGTCGATTTTGATGGTGATCAAGCGGCACAACTGGTGAACAACCTTGATTGGGTTGGCGGAATGGATGCGCTGAGCTTCTTACGTGACGTTGGTAAGCACTTCTCTGTTAACAGCATGATCCAGAAAGAATCGGTAAAACAGCGTCTTGACCGTGAAGGCGAGGGTATCTCTTTTACTGAATTTACCTACATGCTGCTGCAATCGTTCGATTTTGCTGAGCTTTACGACAAACACCAATGCACGGTGCAAATCGGTGGTTCTGACCAATGGGGTAATATTACTGGCGGTATTGATCTGACGCGTCGTATGTATCGCGGTCAGACATTTGGTTTAACCATGCCTCTGGTCACCAAATCAGACGGCACCAAATTTGGTAAAACCGAATCCGGCACCATTTGGCTAGATCCTGCAAAAACATCACCTTACGCTTTCTATCAATTTTGGTTGAATACAGCCGATGCCGATGCTTACAAATTCTTGAAGTACTTTACTTTCTTGTCAGTTGACGCAATCGATACGATTGAGGCGGAAGACAATGCTGCCCAAGGGCGTCCGCAAGCACAGAGAATTTTAGCCGAAGAGGTGACTCGTCTGGTGCATGGTGAGGATGGATTGCTCGCCGCTCAACGTATCACTGAAGCGCTGTTTTCTGGTAACGAAGAAGGGCTGTCTGAAGGCGACTATGCGCAGCTGCAGCTTGATGGTTTGCCATCTGCAGCTCTCGAAGTAGCCGGTTTGGCGGACGTGTCTATCGTTCAGTTGCTGACCGATGCAGGCATGGCGAATTCAGGCAAACAAGTAAAAGATGCGTTAGGCCGAAATGCGGTACTGGTTAATGGCCAGACGTTAGGGCTGGACGACAACATGCGCACCGTGGATATTTTCACCCAAGAGAATGCGCGATTTGGGCGATATTACTTAGTGAAGCTGGGTAAGAAAAAGTACCAGTTGTTCTATCGCGATTGATCGTCTGTAACCGGCTTGCGCAATGCGGGCCGGTTTGTTTCTTGCGTTTCCTGCACTTCCTTTCAGCGTCAGCATTTCCTACACTAGAAAACTGTCAGTCGTGATTATCACTGCTGATCATTATCGTCAAAGGAATCGCTGCTATGAAAACTCCGTATCTCGCTTTGGTCATCGGTTTGGCTTTCAGCCTGCCAGTAACCGCAGGTGTCTACGTGTATACTGATGAGCAGGGAAACCAAGTGTATACGGATAGCCCTCCAGACAATAAACCCGCTGAAATGGTTGATGTTCCGCACACCAATACCCTCGAAACGCCGCCTGATCAGAAGCAAAAAAACGAAGATTTCTTCAAAGATCTAAAACAACAACAAGACACAGCGACGAATGAGCGAGAGGCTTACCGACAAGGACGCGCCGCTGCAAAAGGAGCTTTGGATAAAGCACAAAAGAATCTCAAACAAGCCAAAGTGATTGTGGCCGGTGATATGTACCCCAATGGCCATGGTGGTGTTCGTTACACAGAGCAGTATACCAACCGTGTTGAGGCAGCTGAGCGCGCAGTGAAAGATGCCAAAGCGGCGTATGATGAATCCAAATAACCCACTTGCCTGATTGACCATCCGAAATACTCCCCTGACCTCCGGCTATGAGGTTAGGGCGACCCTTTGAATATCCTATGCACCAATAGTGTGCGCTTTCATGTTCTTCTTATATGCTGTGCGTTTTATTGGTGCTTTTTGTGTGGATGCGATGACAGTCTTTCGTGCACTAGATGACTTGTTCAGTGCACGAGGCGCCGGGTTATCAGTTTTGGCGCAACTATTGCTAACCTTCATGTGAATGCACCACCTTACACCACAATAATGTTAAAACGGCGTTCTTAATGTTGCTGCCTGTTGAAAGAATACAATCATGAAACTAGCTGAGCCTCTATACCGATCCATCTTTGACAATATGCATATCGCGGTATTGTTGGTTGATGATGAAATGGCTCTCCGATACATGAATGCCTCTGCCGAATCGTTGCTGCAAATTAGTGCGCAGCGTCAGTTGGGCGCGCGTATCGACAGTTTGTTTTCAGAAAACGGCGCCTACCCTGAAGGGCTGGTGAAAGCCATCAGCGAGCGTCAGCGATTGACCAAGCGCAAGACCTTGTTGCGGTTGCCCAATCTTGAAGAGATATCGGTCAATTACACGGTCACGCCGTTCCATGATCAAGACAGCTGGTTTCTGATGGAAATTGAGCAGCTCGATCGAGTCCTGCAAATCAGCCAAGAAGAAATGCTGGTTTCTTCGCAAGCCGTGGCTCAGCATATGATTCGCGGGCTTGCCCATGAAATTAAAAACCCTCTCGGTGGTTTACGTGGGGCGGCGCAACTGCTCGAGCGCGAATTGGATAATGATGAGCACCGTGAATATACCGACATTATTATTCAAGAAGCCGATCGGTTAAGAAACCTAGTGGACCGATTGTTAGGGCCACACAAGTCGATGCAGATGGAATCGCTGAATATTCTGGAAGTACTCGAGTATGTGCGTAAATTAGTGGCGGTAGAGTGTCCGTCGCATATTCGCACCCTGATCGATTATGATCCGAGTATCCCCAACATCTGTGGTGATCGTGAGCAGTTAGTGCAAGCGATGCTGAATATTATGCGTAATGCGATGCAAGCACTGTCAGATCAAGAGGTTGGTGTGATTACGTTGCGCACACGTATTCAACGTAAGTTCACCATTGGGAATACCCAGCACAACATCATTTTACGTGTTGATATCACCGACAATGGGCCGGGGATTCCGGCCGATTTAGTAGATAACCTGTTTTTTCCAATGGTCAGTGGTCGTGCTGAAGGCACGGGTCTTGGTCTATCAATCGCCCAGTCGGTGGTTAACCGACACAACGGGCTGATCAAATTTGAAACACAACGCGGCGAAACTACCTTTTCTATCTTTTTGCCTCTGGAGCCGATAAATGAATAAGACGAATCATGTTTGGGTAGTGGATGATGATAAGTCGATTCGCTGGGTGTTAGAAAAAGCGCTGACACAAGCGGGTATTCAGATCACCAGCTTCCCGTCCGGCGATGCAGCGAATGAGCGTCTGCTGCATGAGCGGCCAGATGCGATTATCAGTGATATTCGCATGCCGGGTATGGATGGTCTGGAGTTATTGCAGCGCATTAATGAGCAATACCCCAATTTGCCGGTAGTGATTACAACGGCACACTCTGACTTGGATAGCGCCGTTAACTCTTATCAAAAAGGGGCGTTCGAGTATTTGCCAAAACCGTTTGATGTTGATGAGGTGGTTGAAGTAACGCGTCGTGCCATTGAGCACTCTCATGACAATCAAGCCGCAGTCGATGAAGGCGCTGGTGTCGTTGAGGATACAGAAATTATTGGCGAAGCGCCGGCGATGCAGGAAGTGTTCCGAGCGATTGGTCGCTTATCGCATTCGAACATTACCGTATTGATTAATGGTGAATCCGGTACCGGTAAAGAGCTGGTAGCGCACGCATTGCACAAACATTCACCGCGTGCGGCATCGCCTTTTATTGCTCTGAACATGGCAGCGATTCCTAAAGATTTGATGGAGTCGGAGCTGTTTGGCCATGAAAAGGGTGCTTTCACCGGAGCGAGTTCGCAGCGTAAAGGACGTTTCGAGCAGGCCAATGGCGGCACCCTCTTTCTGGACGAAATCGGTGATATGCCGGCGGATACCCAGACACGTCTGTTACGGGTGCTAGCTGACGGCGAGTTCTATCGCGTTGGTGGTCATGTGCCGGTGAAAGTTGATGTGCGCATAATTGCTGCAACGCATCAGGATCTCGAAACGCTGGTCGATGAGCGCCAGTTCCGGGAGGATTTGTTCCATCGGTTGAATGTTATCCGTATCCACATTCCGCGTTTGAGTGATCGCCGGGAAGATATCCCAAAACTGGCCCAGCATTTTCTGGCTCAGGCTGCCAAAGAGCTGGATGTTGAGGTCAAAGTACTTGATCAGCAAGTGCAAGATTATCTGTGCACGCTGCCATGGCCGGGTAATGTGCGTCAGCTTGAGAACACCTGCCGCTGGATTACCGTGATGGCATCCGGTCGCGAAGTGCATTTAAGTGATTTGCCGCCGGAGTTGACGCATGGCGATGCCATGACAGGCGATGGTGATCAAGGCAGTTGGCCGGAGTTGCTTGCCAATTGGGCAGATCGAGAGTTGGCCAGTGGCAAGAAGGGGTTGTTGGATGAAGCTGTGCCAGCCTTTGAGCGCATTATGATCGAAACAGCATTGAAGCACACTCATGGCCGCAAGCGCGATGCCGCTGTGTTACTCGGGTGGGGACGCAATACCCTGACGCGTAAAATGAAAGAACTCAACATGGATGGCAGTGACGACGAATAAGTCACGCCGATTTCGGTCGCTGGTTAGCGGTTGAAACAGACTTTGCTTGGGTCATGCCACTGACATAGCTGTGATGTTGGCCCTAGCTGGGTATAATGCCCGCTTGGATTCATTCTTTTGCGAATATCAGGCGGAAATATGCCCAGGAAAAAAGCCCCGGCTTTCGAACAATCCCTGCAGGAACTGGAAACCATCGTTCAGCAAATGGAACGCGGTGATCTTGAGCTGGAGCAATCGCTTGCCGCGTTCGAAAAAGGTATCTCCCTGATTCGAGAATGCCAGACAACATTGGATGCTGCAGAGCAGCGAGTTCAACAGCTGACTGCAACCGCCCAAGGATTGCAGCTTACGGAACTCGATGACGACGAGCTGAGCTGATATGGACGCCGTTCTCGACACCTTTCTAACCAAAATCCGTAACCGTATTCACGGGCACCTTCACCATACCCTCAAGAATCAAAAAAGTGTTTTTGCCGATGCAGGTACGCAGCAGCTACAGCGTTTGATGGATGCTGTTCTCTACAGTGTCGATAACGGCGGTAAACGTCTGCGCCCGGCGCTGGTCTATGCCTCTGCGCAAGCGGTAGTGCCAGCATTGGATGTGGATCAATGGGCAGCGCTGGATGATGTCGCGCTGGCGATCGAATGCACGCACAGTTACTCCTTGGTGCATGATGATTTGCCGGCAATGGATGATGATGATTTACGACGTGGCAAGCCAACGTGCCATATTGCCTATGACGAAGCGACCGCAATACTGGTCGGCGATGGATTGCAGGCGCTGGCGTTTGAGTTGATCGCGAGTAGTGACTTGTCCTCACAACGGCGCATTGCCATTGTGGCTATCTTGGCTCGTGCCGCCGGCAATTACGGTATGGTAGGTGGGCAGGCGGTGGATCTTGCCAGTGAAAACCAAACCGTTGATTTACCAACGCTGGAGCTACTGCATCGATTAAAAACCGGTGCCATGATCCGTGCCAGTGTTGCTGCTGGGGCAACCGCCGTTGGCGCAACGAAAGCGCAACTCAGCGCGTTGGACGCCTATGCAAATGCGATAGGGTTAGCGTTTCAGGTTCATGATGACGTGTTGGATATTCAATCAGATACCGAAACCCTGGGTAAACCACAGGGTGCCGATCTCCGGCAAAATAAAGCCACTTATCCCTCGTTGATGGGGCTGGATGAAGCAATTAGTAAAGCGGCTAGTTTGATAGAGGAAGCCCATGCGGCATTGGCTCAACTACCTCATGAAGCGACGCCCCTAGCAGCCATCGCTGATTATATTATCGAGCGCGATCACTGAAACAAGATGATGGCTGTTTGATATGCGTCGCCTCAAAAAGGGGAATTTCGGCGCATTGTGGTTATTTTCTGGCAGTTTTCCGCGTCACGGTCAATCAACAGAGCAGCGTTGTCTGTGCAAATCGGGTAAACTGTATGTCATTTTGATGACGTCCCGCACACGTTTGGTTCGCTGACCGTCAGCCGTAACCTTGCTGCCGGTTCTTTACTTGGTGTATTTACGTTTGGGACGACAGCGGCTTGATGAGTCAGGCCGATGACAAGTAGAAGGCTTTCTTAGTGTCAAAACGCGTTTTTTCTATCATTCCGTCAACTCGGCCAACGACGCCTTTATTGGATACTGTTAACGATCCACAGGCATTGCGTTTACTGGAGCCGGCTGAGCTAAATCAGCTGGTCGATGAGTTGCGTGAGTACCTGCTCTTTGCGGTGGGCCGCACCGGCGGTCACTTTGGTGCCGGGTTGGGGGTTATTGAACTAACTGTGGCCCTGCATTATGTATTTAACACACCCCGTGATCGACTGGTCTGGGATGTGGGTCACCAAACCTATCCGCATAAAATTCTCACCGGCCGCCGTGACCAAATGAAACATTTGCGCAGCCAGGGCGGGATTTCGGGATTTCCCAAGCGTTCAGAGAGTGAATACGATACTTTTGGGGTCGGTCATTCGAGTACCAGTATCAGTGCAGCTTTAGGCATGGCGTTGGCATCCCGTAATAAGGGTGAAGATCGCCATCATGTTGCAGTTATCGGTGACGGCGCGATGACTGCCGGCATGGCTTTTGAGGCTTTGCATCACGCGGCGCATACCAAGGCCAACATGTTGGTTGTTCTGAACGACAATCAGATGTCGATTTCTGCCAATGAAGGTGGCTTGGCCAGTTATTTTGCCAAAATTTGGGTGAGTAAGTTTTATACCTCCGTTCGCGAAGGCGGAAAACGTGTATTGTCGCATGTCCCACCTGCGTTGGAGCTGGCTCGCAAAACCGAAGAACACATGAAAGGCATGGTTTCGCCTGCCACTTTGTTTGAAGAACTCGGTTTCAACTATATCGGCCCGGTGGATGGTCATGATCTACCATCGTTGCTGACCACTCTTGGCAACATGAGCGAACTCAAAGGCCCACAGTTGCTGCATGTCATCACACAGAAAGGCCATGGGTTTACGCCCGCCGAAGAAGACCCTATCGGTTACCATGCCATCACCAAAATTCTCCCCGAGAGTGAACGTAAAGCCCCTAAAGCTGTTGTACCGAAGCCTGCGCCCAAGTATCAGGATGTGTTTGGTCGCTGGTTATGTGATCAAGCCCAGCAAGATGATCGGCTGATTGGTATTACGCCAGCGATGCGTGAAGGCTCTGGTATGGTTGAATTCTCTGAAGAGTTCCCCGAGCGTTATTATGATGTCGCGATTGCGGAACAACATGCTGTAACGTTGGCCGCGGGTTTGGCCTGTGAGGAACAAAAGCCTGTTGTGGCAATCTATTCAACGTTTTTGCAGCGCGCTTATGATCAATTGATACACGATGTGGCGATTCAGGATCTAGACGTGCTGTTTTCGATTGACCGGGCGGGTTTAGTCGGCGAAGACGGAGCAACCCATGCGGGTTCTTTTGATCTCAGTTATCTCCGGTGCATTCCCAATATGGTTGTGATGGCGCCTTCTGATGAAAATGAAACGCGCTTGTTGCTAAGTACGGGATACCAGCACAAAGGGCCGGCAGCTGTACGCTATCCTCGCGGTACAGGTACGGGCACCGTGATGACGCAAAGCCTTGAAACCGTTGAAGTGGGTAAGGCAGTGACACGTCGTGAAGGCGTGCAGGTTGCCTTTTTGTGTTTTGGCACATTATTGATTGAAGCAATGAAAGCTGCCGAACATATCAATGCCACCGTTGTTGATATGCGCTTCGTGAAACCCTTGGATGAAGCTCTGATTCGGCAGTTAGTCGAGACTCACGCGTTGTTAGTGACTGTGGAAGATAATGCGGTAATGGGGGGCGCAGGCAGTGCCGTGAATGAATTCCTGAATGGTGAAGGTATTCGAACCCACTGTTTGAATCTTGGTCTGCCAGATATTTTTATTAATCACGGCAAGCGTAACGATTTACTTAATGAATGTGGCTTGAGTGCTGATGGCATGGTCGACGCGGTGCAGCGCCGGATGGCATTGCTTGAATTACCATTGGTATCGGTTTCTTAGTCGATAACATCAGTTAGGCGTTATTTTTCGTATAAAAAAAGCAGCCATCAGGCTGCTTTTTTTGGTTTTACTTAACGGCTTTTCGTCCGTTGTTCCGACAATCGTTATTCTTCTTCCTGATGATTAAACAGGTGGCCAAGTTTGCCTTTTTTAGTCGCTAAGTAGCGTTCATTGTGAGGATTGTGGCCTGCTTTCAGCGGTAGGCGTTCGACCACATCAATACCTTGTTCTTCCAGTGATGTTACTTTACGTGGATTGTTGGTCATCAGTCTCAGCGCAGAGATATTCAAATGTTCCAGCATAGGGCTGCACATGCTGTAATCGCGCATATCGGCGTCAAATCCTAAGCGTTCGTTGGCTTCGACTGTATCGGCGCCTTCGTCTTGTAATTTATACGCACGAATTTTATTGAGCAAGCCGATCCCTCTGCCTTCTTGACGAAGGTAGAGCAATACGCCGCGGCCTTCTTCTGCAATGGCTTTTAATGCAGCTTCTAATTGAGGACCGCAGTCACAGCGTAAACTAAATAAGGCGTCGCCGGTCAGACATTCTGAGTGTAAGCGGCCGAGTACCGGAGCGCCGTCGCCAAAGTCGCCAAGAGTGAGTGCAATATGTTCCTTTTGCGTGGTGTCATCCCAGAATCCATGCATTTGGAAAGTGGCAAATGGCATGGGCAGCAGTGAGCTTTCGACAAATTCAGTAGACACTGTGGGTTTCCGGATTTCTGAAAAGGCCGCCATTTTACAGATTTTTGATCGGCGGGGCGAATCTTTTGTTAGATACCAAGCGCCCTCAAACCCGACCCGTTGGCCTCTGGCCGCATGCCATTTGTCATAACGCGTCTGACGGTGCCGGTCGGACACGGATTGCTGACTATACTGAGGCGTAAGAAATGTCCTTCACCTGAGNCAGGAGACGGAATGGACAATGGTGCGTCGTCGGGGCCTACTGAGATAGAGCCCATTGATATGGTAAGAGTTGTATTGCTTGAAGATGATCCTGCGTGCTATGAATTTGTGCACTCGCTGGTGGCTGGCAGTTATGGGATAGATTTTTACCTCGACTGGGTAACCAGCTCAGCGGATCTGTTTGATCATCTGGAACATGAAACCACCGATGCGGTGGTTATGGATTGCCATGTGGGTAAAGAGTGCGGCGTTAACATTGCACGAAACATGGCGGATAGAGGGTTTCAACACATCCCAGTTATTCTTTTCACTGACGTGACTGATCGCGATATTGATCTTGCGGCGATGGACGCCGGTGTTACTGATTACTTAATCAAGCAAGAAACCACTGCTTCGATGTTTGAACGCTCATTACGTTACGCCATTCGGCAGAAGCGTACCGAGGCGATGGTGAGTTATCAGGCGCTTCATGACGGGCTCACGGGCTTGGCAAATCGTAGTTTACTGCAGGAACACCTTAAGCGATCCATGGCTGAAGCCGACCGTTCTGGCCAATTCCATGCTCTGCTGTTTATTGATCTGGATAACTTCAAGACGGTTAACGACACCTTGGGGCACAGTATCGGTGACGACCTGCTCGTTGAAGTGGCTCAACGTATCTCTGGCATTGGCAGAAAAGAAGATGTGGTTGCCCGATTTGGCGGTGACGAGTTTGTATTCTTGATGGGCAACTTGGGCGCCAACGAGAGCGAAGCAAAACACGCAGTAAACCGTGTTGCCAGCAAGATTAAACATGTGACGTGTACCCCCTTTGATATCGAAGAACACAATGTAACCGTGGCTTGTAGTATCGGTATCACGCTATTTAACAGCGACGGTGCTGCATTTTCCGAGCTGCTTAAGCAATCTGATATCGCTATGTACAAAGCCAAAAATGACGGCAAAAATCAGGCCTGTTTCTTTGTTGATGAAATGGAAAAAACATTGGTTCGTGACATGGCCATGGTTGCAGATCTACGCCAAGCGTTGGAACGCAATGAACTTGAGTGTTTTTTGCAGCCGATTGTCTGTGCGGATGATACCTCCCCCGTGGCTGCTGAGGTGCTGTTGCGTTGGCATCATCCGCAGCTCGGTGATGTGATGCCAACACAATTTATTCGCTGTGCTGAACAATACAACCTGATTGTTGGTATAGAGCAATGGGTTATTCGCCAAGCTTGTTTGTTTTTGAATCGACTCCCTGAATTGGAGTTTATCTCCGTCAATATCAGCGCACGCCATTTTTTACGCCCGGATTTCACGGATGTTGTCTATGGCATTGTTTGTGCGAGCCAAACGGACCCTCGGCGGTTGGTTTTTGAGTTAACTGAAACCCAGTTGATTGAAGATTCTGCCGGTGCTCGTTTCAAAATGATGGAGCTCGCGCAGCGGGGCATTCGTTTTGCGCTGGATGACTTCGGTACAGGATACTCATCAGTCTACCTATTGAAAAACTTGCCATTCGATATCGTTAAGATTGATAAATCGTTTATCGATGATGTGCATTTGAGTAAAGCATCGGAAACTTTTGTGGCGGCAATCATCGCAATGGGACGGGCTCTTGGGCAAACGATCATTGCTGAAGGCGTAGAAACCGAAGCACAACACGCCATTCTGAATCGTCGGCACTGCACCCTGCTACAAGGCTTTCGTTATGCCTACCCGATGAGCTTTGATGAATGTGTCGGTTGGCTGAATGATCGAGCGGACGATACTCTCGTTCACCCCGATATATCGACCGCTGTTCGGTTAAATCGCTGAGCCTGTGAACTCCCTTATTGTTGTAATGACCAATAGTCCGGCCACTGACGTTGAGCCATGGATATATAAAAATAAATATACTGTTAGTTTATGGTCGTACTTCCGTCGTTAATTCATCTTTTGATACAAATTCCAACGCAATTGACACATGTTGCTGCGTTCTGGTTGTTGTTCATTCCATTTTTAGTTGTTGTGCGTCGACCCGCCTTCGACACGTGGCGTGTGCGTAACCTTCTGTCTTCCAAACCGTAACCGGTTGGCGCTGTTAGTTTTGCTAGCAGCGCCTTTTTTATTCTAATGCCTGCTGTTTCTTCGATAATGTGTGTTGTACCGCGGAGTTTCTCCTCGCTATGATAGTGAGCAAACAGATTAACTTTTGTGGGTGTGCATGCTTTACGTGTTGTTAGCGGTATTCGTGATACTGCTTATTGTTGGGCCGCAATGGTGGATTAAATCCGTCATGCGCAAATACAATCAGCCGCGTGACGATATTAAGGGCACCGGGGGTGAGTTTGCGTTGCACTTATTGACCCGCTTGGAGCTGCACGATGATGTGCGGGTCGAGCCAACGGATGCAGGCGATCACTATGACCCTGAGCACAAGGCAGTGCGTTTGTCTCCGGCGTTTTTTCAGCAGCGCAGTCTCGCCGCGATGGTGATTGCTGCGCATGAAGTCGGCCACGCAATACAAGATCAAGAAAACCATGCCTTGTTTAGTCAGCGTGGCAGGATTGTGCGCCTTGCTCAGGTATTTCAAACCGTGGCGCCGATCGCATTAGCCATTTCGCCAGTATTGTTGGTGCTCACTAAATCGCCGGCATTGTCGGGCCTGACGTTACTGATTGCCGTGGGCTCTGTGGTTGTGATGACGTTGGTGCATTTGATCACACTGCCGGTTGAAATCGATGCAAGCTTCCAAAAGGCTATGCCATTGTTAGAGCAAGGCCACTATTTTACAGACCCTGCCGACTATGCTGCCGCGCGTACACTATTAAAAGCTGCAGCGATGACTTACGTTGCTCAATCGCTCTTTAGTTTATTGAATGTGGCCTATTGGTTGCGTTTGTTACGACGTTAGCGCCCTTGATACCCGTGATTTGCTTTTGCGTAAGTAACTCGATAATCTGCTGCGACAACAATAACAACCGATAGTCCATTATGCGTGCGGCCTGGCAATACCTTCCTTTGGCGCTGTCTCTGGTGCTGTTTTCAGTTTTCAGTCACTTCTTTTATAACCAGATTGGTGATGACGCCTTTATCTACTTTCGATATGTGGATCGTGCGTTAGCCGGACACTGGGGGAGTTGGACAAGCCAAATTCCTGCAGTCGAAGGTTATTCTTCAGTCCTTTGGACAACCTGGCTGATTTTGCTGGCAAAAGCCGGTATTGGCGTAGAAGTTGCCGCAAGAGCTAGTGGCCTGTTGTTCGCGTTACTTGCGCTGCTTTCTACTTATCAGCTCGGGCGCTTGTTAAAAACATCCGTTTGGCAATCCGGTGTTGCCTGTTTGTTGTTCAGCATGGCAGCCGGGCTACATTACTGGTCGACGGCGGGTTTGGAAACCAGCCTCTATCTGCTGATTTTTATCCAGGCCGTGATTAGCATGATTCGGCTGCGGCATCATATCGTGTGGCTGGCGTTGATCGGCTTAGCGCGCCCTGAAGGGCCAATACTGCTGTTGGCGCTGTTGATCGCCATGAAGTGTGTGTATCGGCAGCGCTTCCCATGGTGGCAAATGGGAGTAATTGTTACGCCATTATTGGTGTGGATGGCAATCCGTTGGCAGCTCTATCATGCGCTGCTGCCGAATACCTTTTATGCCAAAGCTACCGGCGATCCGTTGCAACAGATTGTGAAGGGGCTCATCTATGGATTTACCTGCTGGATTCCATTGTTGGGTGCCTGGCTAGTGTGGTTTAAGGCTCGGCGACAAGACATCATGATTGCCCTTGGCGCGGTGAGCCTGCTGTTAGGTATTGTTATCGGCGGCGGCGGTGATTGGATGATCTACGCACGTTTGTTAGTGCCCGTTGTGCCCGTATTGTTAGCCGTCGGTGTTGCATTGTGGTCACAGTCGCCGACACGTAATGTGTGTATAGCGGTCAGTTCTTTACCTATGCTTTTACTGGTGGTGTTTCCACGTTTTTGGTGGCCGGCGTTTACCGGTGAACAACTGGACCCGACATCCAAAATTGAAGGCACGATGACGGAGCGTTCGATAGACCTAGCGAATAAAATCGACGCCGTATTTGGCCAATCAACACGACTGATCGCCGTGAACCATGCGGGGGCTTTACCGTATGCGCTGGCTGACCACAATGTTATTGATATGGTCGGTTTAAACGATGCGCATATTGCGCGTGCCCAAGGGCACATGCACAGAAAGTACGATGTTAATTATGTGTTGGATCAGGCGCCTGACCTTGTCATTCTAAACAGTCGCACGCTGCCGGGAAGTGAAGGTATTGCCTACCATGCCGGTTATTGGGCAGGAGAAACTGCACTGGTCGAACATCCGGATTTTTATCGGCACTATCAGTGGGTGCCGGCTTTTGATACACGTTGGCAATGGCAGATGGGCCCACCCTATGGTTGGTTTTATGAGGCCGCTCCAGAATCCTGGATACAGGTTTTTGTGCGCAAGGATTTGCTGACAGACCCCGATACTCATCTTAAGGCACTGGATGACCGTGATGATTAACGATACTGCCAATAACCCCGATATCCCCAATTCCCACGATACTGCGACCCACCCCAATCTGCGTGTTGCGCTGCTGGCTTTTATGGCAGGCTTGCCATTTTCGTTTGGCAGTATTCAGGTCATTCTTTACTACTGGGCTTTTATGTTGGTCTTCACCATCGTGGGTATGTGGCGGTTGCGGTATTCTCCTGGGCTGATACAAAGCCTGCTGCGGGCGCACCCGTGGTTGGGGTGGGTTTTAGTCGGCTGGGTTGTGAGCATGAGCATCTCGTTGGCGAACGTATTTATTTTTGCTAACCCAGGCGGGCGGCAAACATTCGCAGCCATTGCTCGTTATCTCTACGATATCGTTCTGCTGGGTTTTGTGGGTGTCGTCGCTCGGTTAATTTGGGTGCGTGCACTGTCGCTCACGGCGACCTTTCTAGCCCTAGCAATTGGCTTGTTGTTGATGGTTTTTTTCCATATTTATGTGTATCAAAGCCATCAGATCACGAGTGATATGTGGTTTTCGACACCTCCTTTGGGCCCGCATATTCGTGATCAGGGCAACCTAGCGTGTGCGGTTATTGCCGCGTTGTCTGCCATTGTACTGGTTCGTTTGCGTCTTGCGGGTTGGCAGATGGTAGCATTAGGCGTTTTGTTAATGGTTGCCTGGAGTTTTCTGTTTTGGACGGGTGGCCGCATGGGATTAGCCGCCTCTGCATTGACGGTGGTGATATTAACCGGATGGCGTTTGTGGTCAGTTCGTTCCGAAATCATGAATACTATATTACGCGCCTCGATTGTGCTGGTTGTAATTCCTATGGGTTTTGCGCTGGGTGAGCAGTTTTCTGTTTACGAATGGAATGGGGTTGGCCGCACGATAGCGTTGACCGAGCAGGTCAGTACGGATGCGGTTGATGCCGCGCCCGTGGCGAGCCTCAATAAAATCACAACCGGGCGTGCGACGATGTGGCAGATGTCGATCAACGCCATGCTAGAGAAACCCTTGTTTGGTTTAGGGCCTTTTGGCTATTTTTTTATTCCAGAGCGCACCTATGATGATCAGCCGCATAACTTTGTTGTGCAGTTTTTGGTCGAGTGGGGATTTATCGGTACCGCATTGATGTTGATATTGATGGCTGCGTGTGGTTGGCAAGCGTTACGGGTTTTGTCATCACGTATACGCGCAGGCGATGAATCTTATGTGATTGGTTGTGCGGTCGTGTTGGTGTTGACGATTCATGGGTTAACTGGAGGCACGTATTTCAAAATTCAACCGATCACCTGTGTTGCACTCGGTTATGCAGCACTTGTTGCATGGGCGTTGAGAAAGCCCGATAAGGTACTCGGTGAAGACCCTGTCGATGATCGTTAGAGATTTGTTGTAAAAGAGTGATGCTGTGCCGGTTGTTTGGTGGGGCTCTAACGTATTTGAATAGGTTCGAAACAGGGAGGCAAAGTTTTGAACACTATTTTGAAAACAGCTATCGCAGCCACAGCGATAATAACAATAATAAGTTTGGCCGGTTGCCAGCATGACAATAGCGCGGCTGAAGAACAATCGCAGTCGCCCAAGGTAGACGCTCGACTCTTGAGTGATGCGTTGCATCACTTTGCGGTTGCCAGTCGCGACAGTTATGCCAATGAAGATTGGCAACAGAGTCATGCACTGGCATTGCCTGCCCAGATGGCACGCTATACCGCGGAAAATTTCAAAAATCGCAGCCTCGCGGTTGATATCCACTTACGTTCACTATGGCCCATCAATCGTAAAAATCGGCCAGTGAGTGTGCTGGAAACTGAAGGGTTGAAAGCTGTTGCTGCGAACCCAAGCCTACCTTTTTACCGTCTTCGCGACGTGAATGGACAGCGGTTGTTCACCGCGATATACGCGGATGTTGCCTCGTCTAATGGCTGCATTAACTGCCATAACAAACACCCAGACAGTGCGCATAACGATTTTGTCGGTGGTGACGTCTTGGGTGGCTTTGTTGTCAATATTAAGCTGTAAAGACGGTGTGCCCACGTATGTTACTGAGGTGCTGGTGAATGATGTGGGCCGGGAAAAATCCCCTTAACCCTGATTGATTCACCAACGGCAGGTAACACAAAGGGCTCGTAGGCCGCGGTATCGATATCCCAATAGACAAATCGGTAGTCTTCTAGTGGTTGTGTCAACTCGATACGCAATGTCGCAGGTTTGCCGTTGTGCAGCGCATCAACAAATATCTGCATTTCCGGTAAGCGGCGAGCCAGTCCGGTATGCCACGGTGTGTGTTGGCTGCGCAGTAGCCCCATCAAATGTTGTGTCAGGTAAGCATAGTGGCCTGCCGGTTCGTTGCTTATATCAATAACCGAGGCGGCATCAAACTGGAATGCAGGTGCAGCATGCATAATCAGCGTTTGTGGCGCTGGCCGTGTTATTTCGATGCCGGTAAAGGCACTGCTCAAAACTCTTGCTGTTGCTGGTAGTGCTTCACCACGGTAGGCATGTTCGACACCAAAAAAGACCAGCCAGAAGGGTTTTTGCGAATTAACGAACACCAAATGCTTCTCGGCATAATCATCGACTCCCNCACTTTTCACGCCACGTTCCATGTCGCCATCGCCGCCAAAATCGATTGTCGTTAACGTCATGTAGATGGCGAGTGCCGTAGCAAGAAAGCCATGGATCAGTAACGTGTAACTCATCACCACATAGCTGCCTGCGGTTTGAAGGCGCGATAGAACGGATGTTGACCATTGGTAAAAGACAGCAGCCAATAGTACAGAGAAACCGATAAATGGAATGATCATGGTTCGAGTCGAAAGCACAATAGTCAGGCCCGGAACCAGAGAAAACAGTGTTGCCAATGCGTAAAAGCGCAAAGAGGGTTGTTCTTTTAACGGTGTTTTCAGTAGCCATAACAACGCACTGGCAATCACAAGACCGGCAATGCCAAAGGGCACTTTAATATCGTGGCGAAGTTGCCCGCCCATCAAATCGGTACCCATCATGAGTTCAAACAAGTTACTGGGTAGTAGCACGACTGCACGGTCGAGGAACGCAACAGGGTTATGCCCCGGGTCGATATAAAAATCGAGGTTAAAGGCACCAAAGCCGAAATGTTGATATAAACCACGCCATACCAGCGTGATAACAACAAACGGCAATAAATGGGCGATGCGTGTTGTCCAGCGACGTTGATCAAGGGTAAACAGGTAAGCGCCGAGCCAAGCACAGATGGCAATGCCGCCTTCGGCACTAAACAGGGCGAACGTCAATGCACCAAGACTTGCGAGATACCAGCGGATTCGGCGAGTTCGGCCGTCGGTATGGATGCTTTGGTGATAGGCATAAAGGCAGAAAAAGCCGGCGGCGATCACCATCAACATGCTGCGGGAGGCAATCCACGAAATAACATGGAACATGCTGCTGTCGAGAATCACTAGCAGCAAGGCAAACACAGCAATCGGTTTGGCCAATCCTGATGTTCGATAGAGCGCATAGATTGCGCCTAGCCCGAGCAGGTACCAGAGCATATTCATCAGATGCATTAGGTGTGTATTGTCAGGCCAAAGCTGATAATCGAGCCAGTGAGTTAAGCTCGCAATCGGGCGGAAGAAATGCAGCTTGGCACTTTCGTCAGTCCACCAAGGCAGCATGCCGAAGTTAATCTGCGCGCTGTAGTTGGCGGTGTCTGGGTTAAAAAAGTTGAATTGGTTGGCCAATAGCGATGAAAATTCACCCGCGCCGATACCTGCGAGTAGGCCTTTATCTGCAAGTACTGGGTTGTTTTGGAAGTAGGCAGCATGAATAAAATCATCAGCGTACAATCCACCTTTGATGAGGGTGCCGCAATGCAGCAGGGCTGCAATCAATAGCAGCGTGGGAAGTGCCCAGCGCCACCGGGCGAAACGGGAAAATAATCGACGCAAGTAATGCATAGGGTGCACAGGGCCTCATAGGCGACGGCCCTGACAGTTGGCGATATTAACAATCGCCGCACAGAGCCATAAATTCCGCCAATGCTTTTTTATAGTTATCAGCTTCAGTCACCGCGCGAACCATAGCAACACTGCCAACACCGGTTTGCAGCACTTCACTGGCGTTGGTGAGATCAATACCGCCAATGGCAACCAAAGGGTAGCGCGAGTCGATCAGTCTAACCCACTCTTGCAGTTGAGTTAAACCTTGGGGGGCAAACGGCATTTTTTTTGTTGTGGTCTCGTAAATCGGGCCGATGGCCAGATAGCTGGGTTGCAGACTTTGGCCGCGCGCGAGCTCAAACCAGGAATGGTTGCTGACACCCAGATGGATGCCCGCATCGGCAATGGCTTGTATATCCGCGATATCGAGATCTTCTTGCCCCAAGTGAATACCGTACGCGCCATGTTTAATCGCAAGCTGCCAGTAATCGTTGATGAATACGCGAGCCTGATGTTGACGCCCGAGGGCAACGGACTGTGCAATCATGTCATCAAGTTCAGCATCGGCAACATCCTTGACCCGTAGCTGAATGGTTTTCACACCAGCTTCAAGGCAGCGCTCAATCCACATGACCGAATCCACAACCGGGTAGCAGCCCAGTTGGCCACTGATCTGCGGGAACTTCACCTGCGGTCTCTGCCCTCGGGCACTGATTGATGGCAGGTAGTCGATATGCCAAGGGAAACGAGTGTGTTGAAATGCGGCGGGCGCAATTTCGCTGCGGTTTTCCTGTGCCAAACCCTGATTGATATAGGTTTTTGCCAGTACTACGGCATCCAACAAGTTGTACCCTCGAGACAGACTTGCGGCAACTGCGGTACTGAAACTGCAGCCAGTGCCATGTGTATGATGAGAGGGCTGAAACGGTGAGTGCATACAAAAGCTTCTGCCTTCAATCACACATACATCGACGGCTTCATCACCGAAACTGTTTTCACCACCGGTAACAACGAGATTGATATTCCAAGTTTGGCTAACGGTTTCGGCCGCGGCTATCAGTGTCTCTAAGCCACCAGCAAGGCTGTCGGCAGGGATATCAAACAGTTGGAAAAATTCGATTTGATTGGGTGTCAGTAGCGTAATCTGTTCGAAGAGTTGCTGGTAGGCTTTGGCATCGTGCATCAAGCTGCCGCCAGACGTAGATTTTAATACCGGATCGCAGACGATAGGCCTCTTGATGGAGGCTAACCGTTTGCTGATGGTGTTGATCGTAGTCGAATCACCGAGCATGCCGAGCTTGATCGCTTGTGGCGGATAATCTTGCAACAGTGAATCCCACTGTGCATTCAGTGTCGGCTCGTCTGTTTGCTGAATGTGTTGAACGCCTTGTGTATTTTGAGCAGTAACGGCAGTGACGACATTGCATGGATGGCAATCAAAGCCGTGAATGGTTTGATTGTCTGCCTGAATGCCAGCGCCGCCGCTACAATCTGAACCGGCAATAGACCATACATTAGGTTGTTTCATCGTATTCTCTGAAATGAAGAATGAGACTGACACCGGCAAGCATGTTGCCGGTGAAATTAGCCGTGCGGAATCTGGCGTTAGCCATGATCCTGATGCCAGAAGGGCATCCCCAACGTTGGTGTGCTGGGTTTGGCGGTTTGACGTTCCGGCACATGGCCGGCTAGGTAGCCTGAGCGCCCGGCTTCGATCGCCTGTTTAAAAGCACTCGCCATCACGGCAGGATTTTGCGCCTCGGCGACTGCGGTATTCAGTAACACCGCGTCATAACCTAATTCCATGGCTTGGCAGGCGTGAGACGGCAAACCGATGCCAGCATCGACCACGAGCGGAATGCCCGGCAGGCGTTCGCGAATCATGGTTAATGCGTAAGGGTTCATCAGCCCTTTGCCGGTGCCAATGGGTGAGCCCCATGGCATTAATACCTCACAGCCAACATCCAATAATTTTTGGCATAGCACCAGATCATCGGTGCAATAGGGGAATACCTTAAAGCCGTCGTCAATCAATGTACGCGCCGCATCGACCAAGCCAAAAGGGTCGGGTTGCAGATTATACTCATCGCCGATTACTTCCAGTTTTACCCAATCGGTTTCGAATAAGTCCCGAGACATTTGGGCGAGGGTGACGGCCTCTTTTGCAGAATGGCAGCCAGCGGTGTTTGGCAATAAGGTGCAGCCGAGTTCTTGAATAAAATCCCAGAAGGTTTTTCCCGCTTGTTGCTCCGGCGCTTGGCGCCGCAATGATACGGTAATGATTTGCGACCCGGACGCTTGTACCGCGTCAGCCATAACAGCCGGCGATGGGTACAGCGCGGATCCAATAAGAAAACGGCTATCAAATGATTGGCCGTAAAACTGTACTTGATCTGTCATAACTCAACTCTATATCGGGCGGTACTAACCACCTTGTACTGCCGCGAGAATATCGATTTTATCACCGGCTTTTATGATTGCCTCGGCATAGCCTGAGCGCGGTACAAAGTTAGTATTGATCGCAACGGCAACTTTGCGCGCTTCGTAACCGGTTTCTTCCAGTACGGCCTCGATGCTAAGTGGGCCATCGAATGTGCGCTTTTGGTCGTTAATGGATACGTTAATCATGCAATACCTGTAACGTTTCAGAGGAGGACGGTTTAGCTTGCTTGCGGCAAACGATGTCAGGCCAAGGATTCGCAGTACTGACTCCGAGTTCACTCAATGCTTGTTCAACAACTGACGGAGATAATAAATAGCCGTGGCGGTAGAGGCCATTGATCGACATCAAACGAGGGTGCATATCAATACGCGGCAAATTATCATCAAAGGCTGGACGGCAGCGCGCGGTCTGCTCAAGAATATGAGCCTCGGCGAAACCGCGGTGCACGGAATACAGCGCTGATAGCAATTCCAAACTACTGCGAACCGTTACTGACGTCTCGCTTTCACTTTCTATCTGCGTGGCACCGATGACATATTCATGGTCAGGCTTAGGCGCGATATAGAGTTTGTAGCGTGGATGCACCAAGCGCACCGGACGAGACAAATGCACTTCTGGAGCGCGGACTCGAATCACTTCGCCGCGTACACCCCGCAAGCGGTGAACATCCTGGCGAGCACCAAAACCTCGGCAGTCAATCACTTGATCGAAGGCAGCCAGTTCTTTTGGTAACGTGTTGGTGATCAGTGTTGGTATCTCGCGCTGCTCAATGGTGATTTCTAACTGCTGCAGGCGTTCAGCCAGTGCTTTATAAAGGGCATGGTTATCAATGCAGCCTTCATCAACCAGAAAACAACCGCGATCGAACTGATCCGCCAGCTCAGGCTCAAGTTCGCAAAGCTGAGCTTGATTCAGCGGCACAACATTATGCGTTGATAGGTCGTCATGCGCATGCAGGCGAGCCAGTAGCTTCTGAAAATCACCGCTGTCCTGCCGATGACTAACAACCACACTACCGTTATGTTGTAGCTCGATCTGCGTTTGGGTCGTCGCATTTAATTGGTCGACCCAACTGCGCCATATCTGTATGCCAGCGGCACCTTGGTGATAAACAACCGGTTCAGCGTCGATTACCTCGGTTGCTGGTGCCAACATGGCTGCAGCAATCATCCCTGCACTTTGGGATGCCTCTAGCGGATCTTTATCGAACAAGGTCACCTGTTGGCCAGCTTCTGCCAGCCGCCAGGCCATCAGGCGGCCGACAAGGCCGGCACCAACGATGGCGAAGTGTTGGGCAACAGACATCGTTACACCTTGTGGTAAAGTTCTGAGCCCTGATCCTTGAACTCTTCGGCTTTCTGTTGCATTTCAGCATCCAGATCCAACACTTTGATGGTGTCGCCTTTGACTTCGTAGCCATGTTCCGCGGCGTAGTCACGAACGTCCTGAGAGATTTTCATCGAACAGAATTTAGGCCCACACATTGAGCAAAAATGCGCAATTTTGGCCGATTCTTTCGGTAAGGTTTCGTCGTGATACGATCGCGCGGTGTCAGGGTCTAGGCCTAGATTAAACTGATCCTCCCAACGGAATTCAAAGCGTGCTTTTGACAGTGCATTATCACGCAGCTGAGCACCGGGGTGGCCTTTCGCTAAATCTGCCGCGTGGGCAGCAATCTTATAAGTGATGATGCCTTCTTTAACATCATCCTTATTTGGCAAGCCCAAGTGTTCTTTTGGCGTGACGTAGCACAGCATGGCGCAGCCGTACCAGCCAATCATGGCAGCACCAATCCCTGAGGTGATGTGGTCGTAACCGGGGGCGATATCTGTGGTTAGTGGGCCAAGTGTATAGAACGGTGCTTCGTGGCAGTGTTTAATCTGCTCTTCCATATTTTCTTTAATCATATGCATAGGCACATGACCAGGACCTTCGATAAAACACTGTACGTCGTGTTCCCAAGCAATTTTGGTCAGCTCGCCAAGAGTGCGCAGCTCACCGAACTGGGCTTCGTCATTGGCGTCAGCGATTGAGCCTGGGCGCAAACCATCACCGAGCGAGAAGGTTACGTCGTAAGCCTTCATGATTTCGCAGATTTCATTGAAGTGGGTATAAAGGAAGTTCTCTTCGTGGTGTGCTAAACACCACTTTGCCATAATCGACCCACCGCGTGAGACGATGCCGGTGGTGCGTTTGGCGGTTAACGGCACATAGCGCAGCAACACCCCTGCGTGGATGGTGAAGTAATCAACGCCTTGTTCAGCTTGTTCGATTAACGTATCGCGGAAGATTTCCCATGTCAGGTTCTCGGCAACACCGTCGACTTTCTCAAGAGCCTGATAAATAGGCACGGTGCCTACGGGCACGGGTGAGTTACGAACGATCCACTCGCGGGTTTCGTGAATGTTCTTGCCAGTCGACAAGTCCATCATGGTATCTGCTCCCCAGCGGATTCCCCAGGTCAACTTGGCGACTTCTTCTTCGATAGATGATCCCAGTGCAGAGTTACCGATATTGCCATTGATCTTGACCAAAAAATTACGGCCAATGATCATGGGTTCAACTTCTGGGTGATTGACGTTGACAGGGATGACTGCGCGCCCACGGGCAACTTCATCACGTACGAATTCCGGCGTGATTTCCGTTGGTATAGAAGCCCCGAATGACTGGCCTGGATGTTGTTCGGCCAATAGGCCTTGCTCTTTAGCTTGCGCCAATGCCATGTTTTCACGAATGGCGATGTATTCCATCTCCGGAGTGATAATACCCTGACGTGCATAGTGCATTTGCGTCACGTTTTGCCCAGGCTTGGCTTTACGAGGCTTATGAATGTGGCCGAAACGAAGGTGAGCTGTTTCAGGATCTGATAGACGCTCACGGGTGAAGATAGAGCTTTCGTTCGGTAGTTGTACCGTATCGTCGCGTTCAGAAATCCAGTTCTCGCGAATGTTGGCAAGACCTTCGCGGACATCGATATTAGCATTCGGGTCCGTGTATGGGCCGGATGTGTCGTAAACACGCACGGGCGGGTTGCTTTCAAATGCTTCCGAACCATCCGCATTCTGAATGGGTGTGGGTGTTAGCGTGATTTCACGCATCGGTACCTGGATATCATCACGTGATCCCTGTACGTAAATTTTCTCAGAATTTGGAAAAGGGGCTACGGATGCACTGTCTACTGCAACAGTATCGGATAGCTTTTCAGTTGTCTGCTGACTCATGGCGGGGCCTCGCTGCAAGCACTTGATGTCGGTTTGACTAACGATTAGCTTGAAGGGGCGGGGTAGATTGCTGCGTGTTCTATTACTCTATCTATCTATAGAGCCTAGTTGGTGACTGAATCAGTGTCGCTATTAACAGCTAAGTAGCAACTCGGTAGTTCCTCAAAGTCACGAGCGATGAAGTAACTACCTATATAGAGCGTGGGAGATCGAATCATGTGTTTCGATGTAACGCCCCGTGCCTGATGACAGTCGGAAGTAACAGCTTTCTACTTGTTGCCTACGCGAGCATTAACTCGATCAGGTCGTGCGGGTATTTATCTCAGCCACATCCTAGAAAGCAACGCCTTCTGGCACCCCGACAAGCAATGGGCTAAGTGTACACCGATTGATAGCCTTGGCAATGACCGGCCGGCCAAAAAACCACCATGTTTAGAACGTCTAAAAAAGAAATGTCATAAAAGCGTAAAAAAACACTTGCGCGGAAAATGAGGTTCCCTATAATGCGCCTCCTCTTCACGCAGACAGGCAAACGCCAGCAACGTGTAGAGGCAC